>JAFTVM010000069.1 GCA_017465745.1 Oscillospiraceae bacterium | reverse complement strand
CTGAGCAAGGGCATTACTTACAATAAGAATGACGTTGTTCTGGAGTTCTTCACCGACGAGGCCTGCACTGACCTGGTCACCACCTGGAAGGAAGCCGACGGCTTCTTCTCCATCCGCTACGGCACCACCTCTGACGGCGGTTCCACCATGACCATCGAGATGACCGCAAGAGGCCTGTCCGAGATCAACACCTCCAAAGCTGTTTACCCCGGCGCCTCCATGGTCAACTCCGGCTTCTCCGACTGCACCCTGCGCATCACCTACCAGGCTACCATGGATTCCGACGAGTCCCTGGTCTTCGGTGACGAGGGCAACCCCAACGATGTGGTCCTGACCTGGAAGCGTTCCAACACCAGCTACTATGACACCCTGGTGGATGACGCCCACGTGTTCACCTACGGCATCGAGCTGACCAAGCTGTTCTCCGACGGCCAGGGCAACTTCGACAATGTTGAGTTCATCGTCCACAACGACACTGACAACTATTTCGTTCTTGCCGAGCTGAACGAGGCTGAGGGCATCTACTATGTCACCGGCCATACCCCCAACGAGGCAGAAGCTACCCACTTCATCCCTGTGGCCGGCGCTGACGGCAAGGGCCTGGTGTTCATCAAGGGTCTGGAGGACGACAGCTATACCGCTACCGAAGTCCGCACCGATGACGGCTACACCCTGCTTCGTGATGACATCGAGATCGTCATCTCCCAGGTGGAGACCGTTGAGATCTGCGACATCTACACCTCCGATGTTGTCGGTCTGATCCAGAACGATCCCCGCTACGCCGAGGCTATCATCAACGAGGCCATTGCCAACGGCTACATCACCACCGACGGCGGCCTGGCTGACGTTCTGAACAACATGCCCCAGACCCAGCTGGAGCATCACCTGCTGACTGCCTCCGCAACCGTGGACGGCAATGACGTCACCATGCTGGAGGACGAGGGCAGCGCCAACGCCCACGCACCCCTGACCGTGGTCAACACCCGCGGCTTCGACCTGCCCAGCACCGGTGACCGGGGCGTCTGGATGTACGGCCTGCTGGGCATCCTGATGATGGCCGCTTCCGCTGTGTGCGTCATCGCATTCAGCCGCAAGAAGAACCCTGCCCAGAAGTAAGGAAGAACCGAATCAGGTCAGCCATTAATTGAAACCAGGGCCCGGAGGGAAACCTCCGGGCCCTTTGAAAACGGAGGAAACGAAGCAATGAAACGAAGGTACTTCATAATCGTCATCGCAGGTATGATGTTCGTCCTCGCCCTGCTGCTGACCCTGTATCCTGTGATCAGCAACCTCTACAATGAGCAGCACCAGTCCGTGATCCACACTGCCTATGAAGAAGTGATCCAGCAGGCGGATACAGGGGAACTGGACCGGATCAGGGAACGGGCGCAGGCCTACAACGAAGCCATCACCCCCGGCGCGGTGGAGGGGAGCTATACCCAGGAAGCGCTGCGGGCAGCATCTGAAGACTACGACAGCCAGCTCGATCCCGGCGGAACCGGCATCATGGGCTATGTCGAGATTCCCAGGATCCGGGTCAACTTACCCATCTATCACGGTACGGACGCCGAAACGCTGGAGCGGGGCGTTGGTCATCTGCTGGGCAGTTCTTTGCCGGTAGGAGGAAGCACGACCCATACCATCATCACCGGCCATTCCGGTCTGGCGACCCAGAAAATGTTCACTGACCTGCAGCAGCTTCAGGAGGGGGATGTGTTCTACCTCCATGTGCTGGGCGAGGTGCTGGCCTACCAGGTGTTCCACACGGAGGCGGTGCTGCCTCACGATACCAGCAAGCTGGGGATCGTGCAGGGGGAAGACCTATGCACCCTGATCACCTGTTATCCCACCGGGGTCAATACTCACCGCCTTCTGGTGCAGGGGGAGCGGATCCCCTATGAGGAGCCGGAGGAAGACGAGACTGTGGAAACAGTGCCCGTGGAAGAAGCGGTGTCCAGCTGGGAAGAGCAGTACATGATGGGCGTCTGGATGGGGCTGGCAGGGATGCTGGTTCTGCTGATGGTGGTTTTCATCATTCGATTGATCCGACGCAGAAGAGCAAGAGGGAACCGTCCCAGAGGCGGACGCTATGCCCGAAAGCGCACGAAGGGAGGCAAATATGCCAGGAAGAAGAAATCGTGGTTTCGGTAAGACCCTTGCGGTGATCCTTTCGCTGCTGTTGTTCCTGGCAGGGCTTACTGTGTATTTGTACCCCACCGCCAACGGCATCCTGAGGGACCGGATCCTGAGATATGACGCGGAACAGTTTCTGAGCTTTGTGCATACGGAGAACGCGGAGAAATCTCCACAGCTCCCGGTTCCGCTTCCGGAGGAGACGGAACCTGTGCCCGAAGCGTCAGTGAAATATCCACAGCTCTGGCAGCAGATGCGCTCGTATAACGAAAGCATCTACGCCAGCGGACAGGCGGGACTGTCAGATGAATCATCCTACGAGACACCGGCCTTTGTGCTTTCCGATTACGGTCTGGAAAGTGAAGTGTTCGCGGTGCTGTCCATCCCAGCCATCGATCTGGAGATGCCGCTCTATCTGGGCGCCACCAGGCAGCACATGGCAGACGGCACCGCCCATATGAGTCAGACCAGCCTGCCCATCGGCGGTGACAACACCAACTGCGTCATCGCCGGACACCGGGGCTGGAAGGGCGCCGCTTATTTTCTGAACATCCCCAATCTGAAGAAAGGGGATATTGTGACCATCACCAACCTGTGGGAGACCCTGACATATGAGGTGGTGGGAGCCAAAATCATCACACCCTATGATGTGGAATCCATCCACATCCAGCCCGGACGAGAATTACTCACCCTGCTCACATGCCACCCACCCGCAACCGGAGGACGGGAGCGGTATCTGGTGTTCTGTGAGCGTATTACTACGGAATTGGAGGTTCCATGAATAAGAAGAAAATCGTAAGAATGTGTACCCTTGCCTGTGTGCTGGTCCTGCTGGTCTGCACCATGGCGGTCCCCGCCTTTGCCACCGGCACCACGGGCAATGTTTCCGGCGCCATTACTGATACCTGGAACGCAGCCCAGGGGCAGATCAAGGACATCGTCAACAATGTGGTGTTCCCGGTCATCGACATGATCCTGGCGGTGCTGCTGTTTGTCAAAATTGCAACTGCTTACATGGATTATCGGAAGCATGGCCAGTTCGACTTCACTGCGCCGGCGATCCTGTTCGCCTGCCTGCTGTTCTCCCTGACCGCTCCCAGCTACATCTGGAATATTCTCTGAGATGAATGTGTTCGAGAAATCCCTGCGGGAGCTGTTTGACAAGAGCCAGCTCCTGCAGGACCCCAAATACACAGGCAGGACCTGTCTGGCACGGCTGGATAAGGATCTGCGGGTGAAGCTGTCCTTTGTGGAAAACGGTGTAGCGGGGGAATATACCGCCATCCGGGCAAGCATCATCAATCGCACAGATGGAGTCGTAGACAAGCAGACCTTCCGCTTCCGGGATATGGTGCCGGCCCGGTCCAAGGAGACCCTGTTCGGCAGGGATTACCCCTATATCTGGATCTGCGACGGCAAGGCGGAGTGGTATGGACAGCCCCTGTCCCAGAAGGAGCAGCGGTTGGTCAGAGATGCGATCCTCGACTATGTGGAAATGTATCTGGAGCCGCAGATGTCTATGGAAACCCAGTCCATGTGACAGGAGGCTGTTATGACTGAGCTGGAAAAGCTGAAGACAGCGGCTGACCTGATCCGGGAAACCTCTCAGGGCAGGCTGGAATTATGCGCGTCGGATGTGGGCTGCGCTTATGTCCGTGCCTCGGATGACGCGTACATCGCTATGAATATGGTGATGCGAAGCAACATGGTCCAGGGGAATGTGGATGTGACATTCAATGCCTATGTCCGCAGAATGGGCAGCGAGATGAACACCAAAGACCTGAACGCTCTCCAGCAGGAAGTGCAGCAGGCCTATGCCCTGGTGCAGGCGCTGGAGGTAATGCGGTTTCAGCCGACGCTGGATGACCTGTCCGCCTTCCATAGCTATCTGAAGCAGGAGCAGGCGCAGCGCCAACAGATGCATGTGGATCAGCAGTTTATGTAAGGAGAATCAACGAGATGTGGGCACAGCCAGGAAAGGCTGTGCCCATTGGTTATGCGAGGTGATATAAATATTTGACTGGTTAGGGGACCTCCTGTCTGGACTGGGAGATGCCCTTGGCGGTGCCTTTAACAATATCGGCGTGGACGTCGTCAACGCTGTGTGGAATGCCATGATCCAATGGATCTATGAGACCATCTACACGGCGGTGGGCGAGATGTTCGCGGACATCAATAACCTGGGCATCGAGATATTCGATCTGAGTTGGGTGCAGGCGGTGGTGAAGCTGTTCACCCTGCTGGGCTGGACGCTGTTCACCGTAGGCGTTGTGGTGGCTGTGTTTGAGGTAGCCATGGAATGCCAGACCGGACGGATCAGCATCAAGGGCGCGTTCCTGAATGTGCTGAAGGGCTTCTTCGCCGCGTCTCTGGTGGGTGTTCTGCCGATCCAACTGTACAAGCTGTGCTGTTCCCTGCAGGGGATCTTCACCGGGGATCTGGCGGGGATCTTCGCGGCAGACCAGCACGCGTCCATCGGGGAATTTGCCGCGGATGTTCTGGTGTATCTCTTCGCTCCCACGGCGGCAACAGGTGTGGGTCTGAAGACCATCTGCATTCTGGTGGCTTTTGCCTACTGTGTCATTAAGATCTTTTTCGCGAATATCAAGCGCGGCGGCATCCTGCTGGTGCAGATCGCGGTGGGGAGCCTGTACATGTTCAGTGTACCCAGAGGATACACCGACGGCTTCTACCAGTGGTGCAAGCAGACGATTGCAATATGCCTGTCGGCATTTCTGCAGACCACGCTGCTGTTCCTCGGCATGATGACCTTCCAGACCAATATGCTTCTGGGGCTGGGCGTTATGCTGGCAGCCAACGAGGTGCCGCGGATCGCCCAGCAGTTCGGCCTGGACAGTTCCGTCCGGGTGAACATGTCCAGCGTCATCTATTCCAGCTCCACGGCTGTGAACCTGGCCCGCACGGTATTCAAGCCCAGAACACCATAGGAGGCTGGATGAAAACCTATCTGTATCCGCAGAATCTGAGAGCCAGAGCCAATCTCTGGCTTTGGAGTCTGCGGGATTTTTTGATTTTATGTATTGCTGTCCTGATCTCCGCGGTGATCCTGCTGAATTCCGGCGTCATGCTGCCGGCGGCGATGGCGCTGAGCTATGGATTTCTCACCATCCGCAGGGATGATACCGCGGTGGTGGACTTCATCGGCTATGCGGTTCGTTACTTCCTCACGGGACAGCAATACTTCGAATGGGGGCGAACATGAAAAAGGGAAAGCAAAACTCGGTGCAGGCGCTTATGGGGATCTTGGGATTCACGGACTACGGCCTGCAGACGATCTATGGAGAGCTGGTGTTCTTCCGGGTGAATCCCACCAACATATCCGTTCTCTCCAGCGCCAGCGTGGAGCAGAAGATCATGAGCCTGAAGCAGCTTTATTCCCTGGACCCGGATATCGAAGTCATCTGCACCGATTCCTGTGAGTGTTTTGATAACAATCGGGAATACTTGCGCCAGCGGGCAGCGGTGGAAACCAATCCAAAGGTTCGCGCTCTGCTGGAGCAGGACCGCCGGATGCTCACCGAGATGCAGACGGAAATGTCAAACGCACGGGAGTTCTTCTTCGTAAAACGGTATACGGGGCTGAAGCCGGAGATGGTATTCAGCCAGATCAACGATACCCAGAAGCGGATGACCGAGCGGGGCTTCGAGGTGCGGCGGCTGGACAGGGGAGAGCTGAAACGGCTGACTGCCATTTATTTCGCCGCCTCCATGGACGGGGACAAGATGCCCGATGTGGACGGCGGTCAGTACGCAAGGGAGGATACCAATGGGACTGTTCAGGAATAAGCAGAAGACGCCGGAGCAGCGGGAAGCGGAGGCGGTCAAGAGCTTCTTCGACTGTGTCTGCCCTGCCACGGTCAAATTCTTTACGGATCATTACATTGTAGGCGATTCCTACCGCTGTGCCTGGGTGATCCGGGAATACCCGCCCAGCACCGAGGAGCAGGCGATCCTATCCCACCTGGCGGATCACAGCGGCGTGACCCTGCGCCTCTACAGCCGCCTGGTGGAACCCCAGGAGCAGCGGCAGATCGCCAACAACGCCAACCGCCGCAACAAGCTGAAGCTGGGGGACAGCGACATCAGCGAGGCCATCCAGGCGGAGCAGAACCTGATGGACGTCACCACCCTCCTCGCTACATTGAGCCGGGAGAAGGAGCCGTTGCTGCACTGCGCTGTGTTTGTGGAGCTGAAGGCCAAGAGCATGGCAGAGCTGGCGACCCTCCAGTCCGACATCGGCATGGAGCTGACCCGTTCCAAGCTGACGGTGGACCGTCTGACCCTGCGGCAGAAGGAGGGATTTCTGTCGGTGATGCCCTTCGGGGCGAATCAGTTCGGAAGCCAGTTCGAGCGGGTGCTGCCAGCAAGCTCCGTTGCCAATATGTATCCCTTTAACTTCTCCGGCAAAACCGATCCACGGGGCTTTTACATCGGGCGGGATAAATTCGGCACGAACATCATCGTGGACCTGGACCGCCGGGCAGATGACAAGACCACAGGCTCCGTCCTGATCCTGGGCAACTCCGGAATGGGCAAGAGCTATCTGCTGAAGCTACTGCTGACCAACCTCCGGGAGTCCGGGAAGACTATCCTCGGTCTGGACGCGGAGGGGGAATACATGGATCTGGCTGTCAACAACGGCGGCTGCTACATGGATTACCTGGACGGCCATTACATGGTCAACATCCTGGAACCCAAGGTCTGGAGCAGCGAGCCTGTTACAGACCCGGACGCCCCGGAAGCCTTCCGGCGAAGCGGACGGATCAGCCAGCACATTGCCTTTCTCAAGGACTGGTTCCGCAGCTATAAGGACTTTTCCGACATGGAGGTGGACACCATCGAGATCATGCTGTCCCGGCTCTATGAGAAGTTCGGCCTGACCGAAACCACGGACTTCTCCAGACTGAAGCCCACGGATTATCCCATCATGGAGGATCTGTTCGAGCTGTGCATGGAGGAGTACCGCAATTACGATCCGGCAGGGAAGCCCCTGTACACCGAGGACATCCTCCAGCGGATCTGTCTGGGTCTGAACTCTGTGTGCGTGGGCGCCGAGAGCCGCTTCTTCAACGGCCATACCAACATCGAGGACAGCAAGTTCCTGGTCTTCGGCGTCAAGGGCATCATGGATCTGAACAAGAAGCTGCGGTGCGCCATCGAGTTCAACATCCTGTCCTACATGACCCACCAGCTGCTGAGTGTGGGCAACTGTGTTGCCGCTCTCGATGAGCTGTACCTGTTCCTGGACAGTCCCACCACCATCGAGTACATCCGCAACGCCATGAAGCGTGTCAGAAAGATGGACTCCTCCCTGGTGCTGGCGTCTCAGAACATCGAGGACTTCCTGATCCCCTCCATCCGGGAATTCACCAAGCCCCTGTTTGCCATCCCCACCCATCATTTCCTGTTCTATCCCGGAAACATCAATCCGAGAGAGTATATGGATTCCCTGCAGGTAGGGGAGGCTGAGTTTGATTTGATCCACAACGCCCAGCGGGGGATCTGTTTGTACCGGTGCGGCAGCGAGCGGTATCTGCTGCAGGTGCTGGCGCCGGAGCATAAAGCCGCGCTGTTCGGCACGGCAGGAGGTCGGTAAATGGGAGCAGCGGTGGGGGCGGCGCTGAAGAAGATCCTGGTTGCCATCCTGACGGAGCCGAAGGTGCTGAAGAATGTGCTGTTCGCCATTCTGGTCGTTCTCACCGCCCTGATCCTGCCGACGGTGTTCGTGGTATCCATCTTCAGCGGCGAATTCACTGTGGATACCGACAGCCTCCAGCAATATGTGGAGGCCAACCTGACGGCGGAGCATATCGCTCTGCTGTCCCGGATCGAGGATACCATGGAGGACATCGACGAAGCCATGGCAGATGCAGGCCTGGGAAGCCAAACCAGGGCAGCCCAAGCGCTCTATATACTGGCTCTGGGAGATTACGCGGACCGGCCGGGATTTGTGTCCCGGCTGGTTTCCTGTTTCCGGGCGGAGCAAACGGACCGGCAGCTGATCTCCAGGATCAACGCCGAATTCGGGACGGACATCGATGTGGATGACTTCACCAATGTCATGCGGAACATCCGTTCCCGGCAGATCAATATCGGGGACTTTACCGATCCCGGCACCAAGAACAATCTGGATCTGGTAGCCTGGGCAAATGCCGCCTATGACGCCGGATGGGGCTATGTGCTGGGTACCTACGGCCTGGTGCTGACGGAGGAGCTTCTGGAATACAAGCTCCAGCAGCTTCCTGATGGTGTTGGTCCTTACGAGGAATTCATCCGGGACAATTACCTGGGACTCAGAACTGCGGATTGTGTGGGTCTGATCAAGGGATACAGCTGGTATGACATTGATACAGGAGAGATTCGCTATGGTACCAACAGCATGCCCGACGTCAGCGCCAACCAGTTTTATGCCAACGCCACGGAGAAAGGCCCCATCTCCACCTTGCCGGAGATCCCCGGTCTGATCCTCCACGCGGAGGGGCATGTGGGCATCTACATCGGCGGAGGGTATGCCATAGAAGCCATGGGCACCCGCTACGGTGTGGTGAAAACCAGAGTGGCCAACCGCAACTGGACCGGCTGGTGCAAAAATCCCTACATTACATACGTGGAAGAAACCGATGAACCATAAGAATAGCGAGGAAGTGGATTTATGAGGAAAACAATGACTGTGGAGTTATCCGCCGAGGGCATCGCCGGGGGCGGATATTATTATGCCGCGCTGAAGCTGCCTGCCCAGGATCATGAGCTCCGGGATGCCATGCAGAAGCTCCGTCTGATCAACGGACGGAAAGCCTGGATGGGATGCAGTGTACAGCTGTGCGAGAGCCTGCCGGAGCTGGCAGACACGAGATTGGACACGCCCTCTTTGGAGGAGCTGAACTTCTTCGCCTACCGGCTGACCCAGCTCTCCGGTGCGGAAACCATGGCGCTCCGGGGTGTGTGGCTGCACATGGAGCCGGAGGAACCTGTGTCTCTGAAAGACATGATCAACATGACGTTCGGTCTGGATGATGTGGTGGTGGTCGCCGGTGTGTTCAGCGACGAGGATCTGGGACAGATGGTGGTGGAAAATGATCTGAATGAGGACATCGCCAAGCTGTCGGAAGCATCCATCGCCCTGCTGGATCTGGAAGCTGTGGGAAAGCACCAGCGTGAAACTGAGGGTGGTATCCTTGTGGATGGCCATTATGTGGTGGCAGGGGGATACCGGCGCCCGGAGTTCTACGATGGACAGGCCCTCCCGGAGACTGAGCCGGGAGAGTACGCTGTGTTTCGGATCCAGATCGCGGATTCTGTGGAGACGGAGTGGATCGCCCGGATGGCGCCTGTGGAGCAGATGAAGCTCAAGGCTGTGGTGGAAGCGGAGAAGCCTGCCACCATGGACGAGATTCTGGATATTGCCCAGCATCTGGGAGATTACCAGCTGGAATACCGGGTCACGGATGCGGACGGGTTCTTCAAGGAGTACCTGCGCCGGCACCTGGATCCCCGGTTCGATTCCAAGTGGCTAGAATCCATGTCGGCTGAGACGGAAGGCAGGGAACTGCTGGAGCGGCTGGGCGCTAGGGAGACGGCTTACGGCATCGTATCCGCCAGAGGCCGTCCCCTCTATGAGATTGTGCCTTACCAGCAGGAGCAGGTACAGGAGGAAGCTCTGGACATGACGATGGGAGGTTACTGATGCTCCGATACATTGTTGCTTCTGCTTCGTTTGCGGCGGCTATATTTGTTGCTTACTGTGAATAGCTATCGGGCATGGATTGCAGTATGCTTGCCTTGCAAATCACGAAAGGAGAAGAAGCTATGGCAGAAGGAACCCGTAACCTCTGCGCCCAGATCCCCGTCTCCCTCCATGCCAAGGTCATGGAGGAGAAGGCAGAGCTGGGGCAGGCACTCAGCGAGTATGTAACCAACATTCTGAAAGAACACTTTGAAGGAGGAAGAACACCCATGAATGAGATGAAGACCCTGGCATTCCAGATTCCGGAGGAGCTGGACCGCCGCATCAAGCGCTACCTGGCCGCCGAGAAGGAACGCACCGGCAAGAAGGTCAGCCAGAAGGAATTCGTGGTCGGCCTGATCGTCAAGGCCCTGGACGAGTACGACGCCGGAACTCAGGGCGCCGCGGAGCAGGCATAAGGCTTGGGAACACGAAGCCTGATCGCCCGGCAGACCGGACCGGACGAATACCGCACGGTGTTCTGCCAGACGGAGGGTCACCTGGAATGTCAGGGCGCCATATTGGCGGAACACTACACCACCCCGGATCAGGTGGATCAGCTGCTTGATCTGGGGGACCTGCATCGGCTGGGAACGAAGCTGGAACCGGGGGTCACCGTGGCCCTCCGCAGAGACCGGCAATGTGCCGATACGGAGCCTGAGATCAACACCCTAGAAACACTCGGCAGTTCGGGAGGCATGATCGAATTTGTGTATATCTTCGATCAGGACAACCGCTGGAAATACTTTCAGGGTGGGTATCTCGATGAAGGCCTGCGGGATGTGAAAGAGGATCTGGAAGCGCTGGAACAGGGGATCGATATTCTCAAAGGCCCCCGCCTTGACTTCTGTGATCCCGCATGACATTTCATTACAAACGAACGCTACATTCAACTACCGATACCGCCGGAGGATCCGATCCTCCGGCGGTTTTTCTGTTTATTTCGGAGGAATCGCAATGAAAAAGTGTATTACAGTCACCTATGATGAACTGAAGCTGCTGGCCCTTCGCCAGCATGCGGAGCAGAGAGGCATTTCCGTTGAAACGGAGCTGGCGCAGGCAGCGGAGTCCATGTACCAGAAGCTGGTGCCGGCCACGGTCAAGGCGTTTGTGCAGATGCAGACCGAAGCCATGAACGGCAAGAAAGAGAAAAAGAAATCTGCTTCCTCTGCTGTGGACCAGGGTACCGAAGAGGCGGGCAATTGACGAAGCGGGTCACCAGAGGAAAAGCCATACGGCTGAAGTGTCTGGACTGCTGCTGCGGAAGCGCCTTCGAGGTGCGCCGCTGCGAATCCAGCGATTGTCCCCTGTGGAGATACCGTCTGGGCAGGGAGATCCGGGCGGAAAATGGCACGGATGCGGCGGGTTTGAAAGCCAGCCTCCCCGGTAGGGCAGCGGCACAACCGGGGGAGGGTTCGCCGTGAATAGACGAGCATCCGCAGAGTTTCTGCCCAAAACCACCCCCAAAACGGCACAGTTTCTGAAGCAGGGAGGTGATAGCGGATGAGGGAGCAGAATTTCGGCATTGAGATCGAGATGACCGGCATTACCCGGTGCGCTGCCGCCAAGGTCATCGCCAAGCATTTCGGCACGGAAGCGATTCATGTGGGCGGCACCTACGATACCTATACCGTCCCCGACGGTCAGGACAGACGGTGGAAGGTGGTCCGGGATGCCAGCATCCGCTGTCAGGCCAGAGGACAGCGGTCTGCCAGCCGTCTGCATTCCGTGGAATTCGTGTCCCCAGTCTGCAAATACGAGGATATCCCGACGATCCAGGAGCTGGTGCGGGAGCTTCGGCACGCGGGAGCCATGGTCAATGACAGCTGCGGCATCCATGTCCACGTGGATGCCTCCCGGCATGATCCGAAGACCCTTCGCAATGTGGTCAATATCATGGCTTCCAAGGAGGATCTGCTGTACAAGACCCTGGGAGTCAATATCGGCCGAGAGTATTACTGCCAGAAAGCGGATCTTCGCTTCCTGGATGATGTGAACCTGAAGCGGCCCAAGTCCATGTCCGAGTTCGAGACCATCTGGTACAACGGCGAGTCCGGCCGCCACACCCACTACCACAGCAGCCGGTATCACGCGCTGAATCTGCACAGTGTGTTCTCGAAAGGGACTATCGAGTTCCGGATGTTCAACTCCACTCTCCACGCAGGGGAGGTGAAGTCCTACATCCAGCTGTGTCTGGCCATCTCCCATCAGGCGCTGGTGCAGAAGTCAGCATCCCGGAGCCGTACCCAGAGCAGCAACGAGAAGTACACCTTCCGCACCTGGCTCCTGCGGCTGGGGATGATCGGAGAGGAGTTCAAGTCTGCCCGTCAGCATCTGCTGAAGAATCTGGACGGGAATATCGCCTGGAAGGATCCGGCTCAGGCACAGCAGCAGAGGGAACGGCAGCTCCAGCAGAGAATGGAGCAGGCGCGGGGTCAACCCGAACCCTGTGTTTCTGCTGTGGAGGCTGAACCTGTTCAGGAATCCCGGCAGGAAGAAACCATGGAAATGTGTTAAGGAGGAATCATGTCAAAACTGTATGTTGCCTACGGCAGCAATCTCAATATGGGGCAGATGAAAGGCCGCTGTCCCGAAGCGGAATTCGTTGGGACAGGCATCGTGGAGAACCATGAGCTTCAGTTCAAGGGTTCACTCCATGGCGCCTACGCAACGATTGCACTGAAGGAGGGCGCGTCGGTGCCTGTTGGTATCTGGACGATCCAGAAACAGGATGAAGCCCGGCTGGATGTGTATGAAGGTGTTCGTCAGGGATTCTACTTCAAGGAGCAGGTTCCCGTAAAGATGAACGATGGAAGTACATTGACCGGAATGGTCTACATCATGGATCTGAAGAACGATTTTGGCCGGCCGCATCCGGAATACTACGCTACTGTTCGTCAGGGATACCGTGACTGCGGTCTGGATACGGCTGTGCTGGATCAGGCGGTGAAGAGCAGCATGGAACTGGCACAGCAGAGAATGGCATCCTCTGAGATGCAGATGTACTAGGGGGAAGGGCTGTGCTGAGACAGAAGCGAATCAAGAGGCTGCTGGGAGAGCGCTACTTCTTCGAACAGCGGCTGTCGGGTGCGGTGGTGAAGAACCTTCTGGCTGATCTGGACGGCAGCAACCACTTCCTGATTGCGGCCAGTCTCACTGTCGGGGTTGTGAAGCTGGAGGCGGTGATCTACTGGCACAACGGCAAGTACGCACTGGGATATGACCTCATGGTGAAAGATACGCCGGACAGTCCGGACTGGATCTGTTACGAGAACATCCCGGATCCGGTGCGCTACTACGGACGGAATTTGGAACGGGAGATGTTTCAGGTGCTGGACCGGGCTGTGGCGCGGCTGGGGCTGAACTATACGGTCTGCCGCTTCCCCCGGCTGGATGGATCCGATTCAAAAAAGTAGTCAAGTAAGGGATATATTTATGAGAGCAATTGATATTACGGTGTATTACAGTACCCTGCGGACGGAAGCCTTGGAACGGATCCTGGGCGAGCAGGGGACGACCCTGGATTCTGCTGTGGCAGAGCTGCTGGATGAGCTGTATCAGAAGACAGTTCCCCTGCAGGAGCGCAATGAGATCGAGCAGCGGATCCGGCAGGAAGAAGCACAGACCACTGCAGACGCGGAAGCCTCCCGGCGGTTCGGTGTGTTCCATATCCGGGAACAGGGTGAGGACTGTTATTTTACCAGCGAACTGCAGAAGGACCTCTACCAGACCGCCTGTGTGTGCCGGGGTTACCTGCAGGCGGGTGGGCAGTCTCTGCTGTGTGACTGCTTCAACCACAAGCAGACACTGTCCTATCCAGCCTACACAGACCGCGCTGTTGGTCTGGGCTATGATCCCCGGATCACTATGCTGGTGGAGCTGGATGCGGACAAGGGCGTGTGCATGGTGCAGGCCAGCGGAGATGACAGCTGGCACCAGTATAAGCTGAAGGATCTCTCCACAGCCATCTACCATGCCAAGCGGAAGGAGGGCAGAACCTTCTCCCAGCGGGATGAAGTGTTCAGGGAATTCATCGCCGGACGGGAGATCCCGCTGGAGGCACCTGACTACTGCTGTTCAGACCAGCTGGGGAAGCCTGCTGTACAGCGTGTCGCGGAGTTCAACGCAGCCAACGCACCCTTCCGGCTGATGGACTTCGAGGACGGCCACTACAGCCTGAGCCTGAACATCAGTTTCCTGGTGCCGCCCTATACCAACTACGGTCAGCAGGCCTTCGACGCCTATGCGGAGCTGGGCGGTGCGCCGGCCCAGCAGAATGGCTTGTTCGTCCGCGGCAGCGGTTACGACTGGGAGAGTGTGTTCCAGAAGGCGTTCGAGTCGGATCCGCGGCTGAAGGCTGTGCGGTTCGACAGTGAGGCAGGCGGGTTCTACTGCTACAGTGAAGACCTGTCTGTGCTGGAGGATCTGGGTAGCCGGTTCAGGGAACTGTGCCAGGCGCCGCAGAAGTTCCAGGAAACGGTCTGTGCTGCCCTGAAGGAAGCTGACCAGCGGCAGCAGATGCAGTGGGGAGGTATGTGATATGGCGCTGCTGTTCTCTGCTGTGACGGTCACCGCGGGCGACGCAGAAACGGAGTTCCTGGTCAGCGGGATCCCCAGAGAGTACGATGACCTGTCCGGCTGGAAAGCCTTCGATGACTTCCTGGAGGAACTGGACACGGATACCGATGTGGTTGTCCGTGCCGGTGTGTACCTCTACGGCGAAGGGGAAACCTTCCGGGCGTCCCTGGAGGAAGTGGCGTACCTGACCCGGCGGCTGGAGATGAATGAACAGTTCCTACGGCACAGCTGCGATGGGGTGGAGGATGTGACCTTCTCCTTCGGCTGGAGTCCGGAGGAGCTGTTCGGAATGAAAATAAATTGAGTAAAACCAATGAAGGGAGTAATTGAGAATGATGGATTCAGAAGAATTCAAGACGATGTCCGGTGGGGAACTGATGCGGATGGAGCTGCCCCGGCAGCAGTTCTGCATTGAAGGGATCCTCCCCAGGGGGCTGAGTATGCTGACCTGTGCAAAGGAGGACGCTGCAAGAGGTCTGGCGCTGGACATGAGCCTGTGTGTGTCTGCCGGACAGATGCTCTGGGGCAGCAAGGTCCAGCAGGGTGCTGTGCTGCACATGATCCATGCGGATACGCTGTTCGTGACGCGGAACCGGCTGATGGAGATGACCAAGCGTGTTCCGGATGACCTGTACGTGGGCGTCATGACGGAAACCGCGCCGGAGCTGTTGGTAAGCGCGCTGCCTGCCTTTACGCAGTCCCACCCCAATGCCTCGCTGCTGGTGGTGGAGCTGGACAGTCCTGTGGCCTATACCGATGATAAGCTCTACGTGGCGGGGGAAGCCCTGATCCACTACAGCAGACTGAAGGAGATGGCTGTGCAGTATGGTCTGGCGGTGCTGATCGTTCAGCGCTCTGTGGGATCTAAATACTCGCTGGATCTTAGCAGCGTCGATGATGCTGCGTGTATCTCGGATGAGATTGCAGCCCACTTCGAGCTGTGCCCTGACAGCTACCACCAAAACCAGGCAGAGCTGAAGCGAAGCAGCCGTGTCTACGGGAATGGTGCCTGGGAGATCGTACATTCGGCGAAGTCCCACCGCTGGGAACTGCGGAAGCAGCCCAAGTGAGGAAGCTGTAAGCCCTGTGTCGGATTTTCTGCCGGAAACCAGGAATGTGCCCCTTCGGAAGACCGGGGCGGATAAGCACCGCTGTGGACGGAAGAAGGGGAAGCCGGATTCGGCAGACTTGAAGGAAAAATCGAAGGGTCGAAAGTGAAGCGGGAGAAAGGAACGGTGCTATGGCACCGTTCCAGGTTACGGCGTCGGGCAGTGCCCGCCGCTTTTTGGGGACGATTATAGCGTATATTCGGAGTTGTCCCAACTATTTCAAAGAAAACGGATAGGTGCCGCTTTTGGAACCCTGGTGCCAGGTGACGGTGCCTGTGAAGGCAATTCTCCTAGAGCCGCAAGGGTTTTTCGCGTGATGCAGGCGGCGCCT
This sequence comes from Oscillospiraceae bacterium, assembly GCA_017465745.1. GTDB lineage: Bacteria > Bacillota > Clostridia > Oscillospirales > Oscillospiraceae > Faecousia. The sequence goes on along the minus strand of JAFTVM010000069.1, from coordinate 57,932 downwards.
ATCAGAAAATCGGAGGAAGCATGAGTGAAAAAGCACAGCAAGCACCAGAGAAAGAAATCAAGCGGCGGTTTCAGCTCTGGCTGAAGCCTTCCGTTCTGGACATGGCAGAAGAACTCTATGAAAGTGATAACTGCATCAGCAGAAGTGAATTCATAGAGAAGGCGGTCAAGTTCTATGCGGGGTATCTGTACTCCCAGCGGTCACAGGATTATCTGCCGCGGGTCGTCACATCCACCATCAAGGGAATCACGGCGGAGAGTACCAATCAGATCAGCCGGATCCTGTTCAAGATGGCGGTGGAGCAGGCCATCACCATGAATGTGGTAGCTGCAACCTGCGGCATCAGCCGGGAACAGCTGGACAAGCTCCGGGCAACCTGCGTTTCTCAGGTCAAAAAGACCAACGGCTCCTACTCTTTTGAGGACGCATATAATCTCCAGAAACGGTAACCGATGCCGAGATTAGTCACCAAATTCAAATACATGAAGCCGGGGGCAAAGGGGAAGTCCATGGGCGGATACGCCAGGTATATTGCCACCCGTGAGGGCGTGGAGAAGCTCGATGACAGCAAGCGCCATGCCCCCGTTACGAAGAAGCAGGCATCTCTGATCGAGAAGCTCCTCCGGGACTTTCCGGAAGCGAAAAACAGCCATGAATACGAAGATTTCCAGCGGGAAAAGACCGTCGGAAATGCCACGGAGTTTATCACCAGCACCCTGGAAGAGAACATGGAAGCCGTGGCCAGTTCCAAAACCTATGCCGACTATATTGCCACCCGTCCCAGAGCGGAGCGGTTCGGCAGTCACGGCCTGTTTACGGATGACGGCGTACAGGTGCAGCTCGGTCAGGTCTCCAAGGAGCTGAACGAATACAAGGGCCATGTTTATACCGCCATTCTCTCTCTGCGCCGGGAGGATGCCGCCCGGCTGGGCTTCGATAACGGAAGCCGCTGGCGGGATTTTCTGCGGAGCCAGACCCAGACTCTCTCGGATAATATGAAGATTCCCATGGAGCATCTGCGGTGGTTTGCGGCTTTCCACAACGAGGGCCACCACCCTCATGTCCACATGATCGCCTATTCCTCCGTTCCGGGGGAAGGTTATCTGACCAAGCAGGGTGTGGAGAAGATGCGGTCTGCTTTTGCCAGAGAGATCTTCCATCAGGAGCTGTTCCACACCTACGAGCAGCAGACCCACTACCGGGAACAACTGCGCCAGCAGGGGAGGGAGAGCATCTCCGAAATCGTGGCGAGGATCAACAGCCAGACCTATCACAATCCCCGGATGGCGGAGCTGCTGGTGGAGCTTAGTGAACGGCTTGCACACACCTCCGGGAAGAAGGTTTACGGCTATCTGAAGGCAGATGTCAAAGCCATTGTGGACCAGATCGTGGCAGAGCTGGCAGGGGATGTTCAGATCCAGCAGCTCTACGACCTCTGGTATGAACAGCGGGAAGATGTGCTGCGGACTTATACCGACACCTTCCCGGAACGAATCCCCCTGGAGCAGAACAAGGAATTCAAGACCATCCGCAACGCCGTGATTGAGGAAACCATGAAGATCCAGATTCAGATCCGGCAGACGGCAGAAGCAGAGCCGCAGCGGGATACCGTAGAGCTTGGTCTGCCCCGTGGGGAGGATCCAACTACAGAACGGATGGAGGATCCTGCCTATTGGATGGAACGGTTTCAGCCCCGGTTTGCGGCTGAAGAACCAGAGCCAGCTATGGAATATGAGCCGGAGGAAGAACCCTCCTACCGAGTATCCGACAGCAGAGAATGGTGGTCGGACTACTACCGCCTTGCCCGGAAGCACCTCTACGGCACCAAGACCCAGAAGCCGGACGCCAGGAAAGCTATACCCCTGCTCCTTATGGAGGCCCACCGGGGCAACGGCTATTCCTGCTATGACCTGGGGCGGATATACCTCCTTGGACTGGATTCCGAGGCAGATGAGGAGGAAGCACAGCGGTGGTTCCGGGACGCTCTGGAAGCCTTTTACGAGGCAGAACAGGCGGCAGAGAAGCCCGGATACCTGCGATATCGCATCGGGAAGTGCCACGCCTATGGCCACGGTACAGAGCAGAACTACGAGGAATCCGCTCGCTGGTTCCGACAGGCGGTGGATGATGGAAGTCCTTTCGCCGCCTATTCTCTGGCAGGGCAATACCTCCGGGGACAGGGCGTGGAGCAGAGCGATACGGAAGCCTATAACCTTTATCTCAAGGCAGCTACCCACGAAAAACAGCCCAATGCCTACGCCCAGTACCAGCTCGGCAGAATGTGCCGGGAGGGGAGTGGAACGGCGGTAGATTTGGAAGCGTCCCGGCAGTGGTACGAAAGGGCATATCAGGGCTTCCTGGCCATGGAGGAAACCATGGCAGATGACCGCCTATACTACCGCCTGGGTTCCATGAACCTGACTGGAACAGGCACGGAAGTTGACCTGGAAAAGGCAGAATACTACTTCAAGAAGGCTGCGGAGCTGGGGAATCTGGATGCCCTGTACGGTCTTGGGAAGCTGTACCTGAAGACCGACTTCCCCGGAAATGATTCAGAGAAAGCGGTGGTATATCTGGAAGAAGCGGCGGCGAAAGGACACACCTTCGCCAAGTATCAACTGGGCAAACTGCTCTGCCAGGGAGATCTGGTGGAGAAGGATATTGCCAGAGGACTGCCCATGCTGGAGGAGCTGGCAGGGGCTGGGGTATCCTTTGCAGCCTATCTCGCCGGCAAGGTTTACCTGAAGGAGGATGGCTGGCGGGACGTCAAAAAAGCCATCCAATACTTCAAACAGGCGACAGAGGACGGTAGTTCCTATGCGGAGTACCAGCTCGGTAAGATCTACTATTTCGGCACAGGTGTCCGGGCAGACCGGGAGCGTGGCCTGGACTACCTGAAGCAGTCAGCGGCCCATGGCAACGAGTATGCGGAGAATCTGCTGCAGACGATTCAGCACCAGCATACCTATGTCGCAGCCCAATGCGCCGCCTCTCTGTTTGCCCAGCTGGGGCGGATCTTCCAGGATCAGAACCATTACCAGGAGCAGAAGCAGATCCGGCAGAAACCCACCATGGACCGGAAGCACCGCCGGGAGATCGAGGAGAAGAAACAGGCCATGGGTCTCCGGGATTGATCACGGTGGCGTAGGCCGATTTTCTAAGAATCTTTCCTGCCGCCAAGGGGGGAGTCTACCTGTACGGTGACACCAGCTCCCTGTCATCATGACACCAGGAAAGAACCTCTCACCTGAAGATCTTACGGCAGAAAGGAGAAGTTAGAAGTCCTATATCGACAAACTTAGCAAAAAATATATCTATCCCTTGCTCGGAGAAATGATCTCAGCTTGACAAGGGATAGGCAGAACAGGAGGAGTTTATGGGAAGCTATATCCCGTTTACAGAGCAGCAGCGGGAACAGGCCAGAATGACGGATCTGGCGGCATTCCTGCGGCAGTGCGGGGAGGAAGTGAAGCGCTGCGGCTCGGAGAACATGTGGCTGGACCACGGTCAGAAGGTTACCATCCGTGGCAACCTGTGGTTCCACCAGTACGAGCAGGTGGGGGGCGATGCAGTGGATTTTGCCTGCCGCTTCTACAACCTGGACTACCGGGAGGCGGTGCTGACCCTGACCAATATGGGGGTGCCCACCATCCGGGAGCCGGTGGAGCCGTTCCCCGCGAAACCGCTGAAGATCCCCGCAAAATATGTGAACATGCGCCGGGTTTACGCCTACCTGCAGCGGCGGGGAATCGACCGGACGGTGCTGGACCAGTTCGTCCGGTTTGGGCTGGTCTACGAGTGCGCCGAATACCACAACGCGGTGTTTGTGGGCAAAGACAAGACCGGAAAGCCCCGGCATATCCACAAGCGAAGCACTGCCGCCCAGGGGGGCTTCAAGGGAAATACCGCAGGCAGCGAGCCGGAATACAGCTTCCACTGGCGGGGTAAGGGGGAGGTGCTGTACCTCTTTGAAGCCCCCGTAGATATGCTGTCTTTCATCACGATGTACAGCCACTACTGGCAGAACCAGAGCTATGCGGCATCCTGCGGCGTCTCCGACAAGGTGCTGTGGCAGATGCTGAAGGACAGTCCCCAGATCAAGAAGGTGTACATCTGCTACGATAACGACGAGCCCGGCCAGCAGGCTGCCCAGCGCATTTCCAGAGCGCTCACCGAACAGAATATCAGCAATGAGATCCTCGTTCCGAAAGCCAAGGACTGGAACGAGGATCTCGTGCGTTTGCGGAAGGAGCAGCCAAGATGAGCGGGATCCCGATGCTGATCCTCTCGGCTGGGGGCATCATCCTGATGCTGTTTTTCGTGACCTATTCGTCCCAGCGGCATAACCTGAACAGCATCAAGGACAAGACCGTGGGCAATGGTCAGCACGGTACGGCACGGTGGGCGACCCAGCAGGAGATCAAGCGGACATACCACATGGTACCCTTCACCCCGGATCTATGGCGCCAGGCGGCAGGGGAGGGGCAGCAGCCCACCGCCAACGGAAAGCCCCTGCCCCAGGGCATCGTACTGGGATCCAGGGGGAGAAAAATGACCACCGCCATCGTGGATTCGGACGATATTCATGTGATGATGATCGGAGCCTCCGGCATCGGTAAAACGGCATATTTCCTGTACCCCAATATGGAATATGCCTGCGCCAGCGGAATGAGCTTTCTGGCCCTGGATACCAAGGGTGACCTCGCCCGGAACTACGGCGCTATTGCCAGAGATCTGTATGGATACCGGATCTCCGTGGTGGATCTCCGGGAGCCTACCAAGTCCGACGGCAACAACCTTCTGACCCTCATCAACCGCTATATGGACCGGCACCGGGAGGATCCCAGGGACATCGGCGCCAAAGCCAAGGCGGAAAAGTACGCCAAGATCCTGGCAAAGACTATCATCAACCCGGAGGGAGATACCGACCGTGGCCAGAACGCCTACTTCTACGATGCCGCGGAGGGGCTGCTGGCGTCGGTGGTTTTGCTGCTGGCGGAATTCCTGCCGCGGGAGGAGACGGACGGTTTCGAGCTGCGGCACATCGCTTCCGTGTTCAAGCTGGTGCAGGAACTGCTGATGCAGGGACCCCGGCGGGGCAACCAGTTCCAGGACCTGATGCAGCTGATCCCTGCCGACCACAAGGCAAAGTGGCTGGCAGGCTCGGCGCTGACGGCATCGGATCAGAGCATGAATTCCATCATGTCCACGGTGCTTTCCAAGCTGAACGCCTTCCTGGACACGGAGCTGGAGCAGGTTCTCTGCTTCGACGGGAGCATCGACGCGGAGCTGTTTGTCAACGAACGGTGTGCCATCTTTCTGATCCTGCCGGAGGAGGATGCCACCAAGAACTTCGTCGCCAGTCTGATGATCCAGAACCTGGCGCGGGAGCTGTTTTCGGTGGCGAATGAGTATGGCGGCAGGCTTCCCAACCGTGCGGTGTTTTTCTGCGACGAGCTGGGTACCATGCCGCCCTTCGATATCCTGCCCCTGTTCTCCGCGGGCCGCTCCCGGCGGCTGACTCTGGTGCCCATCATCCAGAGCCTTGCCCAGCTGGAGAAAAACTACGGAAAGGAGGGCAGCGAAATTGTTTGTGATAATTGCCAGGACACCATCTTTGGCGGCTTTGCCCCCAACAGCAAGACGGCGGAGTCCCTGTCCCAAAACCTGGGCAGCCGCACCGTGTTGTCCGGCACGGTGACCAAGGGACGGAATGATGATTCCCAGTCCCTACAGATGATGGAACGTCCACTGATGTCGGCGGACGAACTGAAGTCTATGCCGAAGGGCAGCTTTGTGGTGATGAAGACCGGCACACACCCCATGAAGACAAAGCTGAAGCTGTTCTTTGAGTGGGGTATCCGCTTCGATAAGCCCCTGGAAATGCCCGACCGGGGAAGCCGTCCTGTGCGCTACGCCGGAAAAGCGGATCTGGAGGAAGCGATCCTGAAAGCCTACCCCTACATCAACACGGCCTGCTCTGCACCAATGCAGACCAAGCCGGAGCAGGCATCCAAGCCGATGCCCATGCAGGTAACGATCAATACGGAATAACAAAAGGGTGGGGTCCAAAGACCCCACCCGAAACGGAGGAATATTGAATGAGAAATTTTGCAGAGCTCTACCGAATGGATCTGCCCCACAGGGCGATCTCTGTGTACATATACCTGTCCGACCGTGCCAACAAGGATAACACCTGCTGGCCGTCCATCTCCACGATCTCAAGAGATCTGAAGCTGTCCGAATCCACCACCCGGAGAGCACTTAAAGACCTGAGGAAAGCAGGACTCGTTAAGACAGAGCAAAGGTACCGGGATAATGGAGGAAACAGCTCGCTGCGGTTTACCCTTTAACGATTCTTACTTGATCTCCTGATCCAGCGCATCGAATTCGGGGGTATTAAAGAACTCACCCAGCGTGATATTCAGACCATCGCAGATCATCTTGATGGTGAGCAGCTTCGGATTCTGGCTCTTACCATACAGAATATTCTTGATGCTGGACGGAGGAAGCGCGGAAATCGTTGCCAGCTTATTGATACTGATTTCGCGCTCTCCGCAAAGAGAAAGAATACGGTTTCTGACTGCTGTTAAGGTGTCCATAGCCAACCTCCCAAATCTGTTTTCTAAAGCATAAATGATTTGGTTGGACTTTATAGGCTATGCGTGCTACTATTAGGCTATACATAGACGAAAAGAGGTTGATGGATAGATGAAAAGCTGTTTCTTTATCGGTCACAGGGAGGCGGACGAAAGACTGTTTCCCAGGCTCAAAGAAGCCGTGGAACGGTTGATTATAGAGGAAGATGTAAGACACTTCTATGTAGGCAACCACGGTGGCTTTGACCGGATTGCTGCCCATTCTGTGATAACAGCCAAACAGCGGCACCCGGAAATCACATTGATGCTGGTATTGCCATACCATCCGGCCGAACGGCCCCTGGAAGCATCAGAGGGATTCGACGGAACCTATTACCCGGAAGGGCTGGAGAATGTACCCAAACGGTATGCCATCGTTCGAGTAAACCAGAATATGGTTGATTCGGTTGATTGGTTGGTCTGTTATGTGCGGCACGGAGCCAGCAATTCGAGAAAGATCCTGGATTATGCGTTTCGGAGAGAAAAGCAGCAGTTGATCAGGATTCGGAACATAGCGGATTTAACAATTATCTAAAGGTATCTGTAGAGCATTACAACAGATGTCTGTTATCGGGATCTTACTGTCTATCGGTTCTATCACGAGCTTACTAAATAGAAACAGCGCCAATTTTGAACTTCAACTCAGAATTGGCGCTGTATTATTCAGTTTACTTCGCTTGCTTTTGAGTAATTCCAAGATAGGAGTCTGGTGTTATGAATAATTCTGGGCGAAACATACCCTGTTAAGCTCCATCAGCACAGCGGGGCCTGCCAGCGTGGTGCCAAAGAACAGCACCTCCGTATCCAGATTCAGATAATTGACGATGGTGCCGTTGCACACGGTACTGCCGGTGCATAGAATCAGATCTGTGCCGCCGGATACTACACTTTCATAGGCATCTACACCATGTTCCACGGTCACACCATAGCGAATCTGTCCGATATTGACAGGATTCAGATCCAATACCCGGACATCAAATTCGCTGTTCGACAGCATTTCCAGCATGGCAGGCTGATAACCGATGAGGGCGATGCGTCTGCGGTCTGCGTAGCTTTTCCGCAGAAACAACAGCAGATCCCCGGCACAGAGCTCCGGCCCTTCCGTGCGGCAGTGGACGGTGCCGCAGCACAGTCCCAGGTGGCACATCACCGCATTGACTGTGGCGATAAACAGTCCTCTTGCGCGGGCATCGCCTGCAATGTCAGCTTCCAGGATCTCCGAAAGGGGGCCGGAAAATGCTGAAGGAGCATCCGTAAACGCCTGGCCGCGGCTGCCTCGGAAGGCTGCTTCGATCATAATGTCCTTACCGGAGATGATCGGGAAATCCTGACGTCTGGTTTTTCCAATCGTTTCCTCCGGTGTCAGGGCCCGGCAGATAATGGTAACCTGTTCGTTTTCAATCTGATGATCCTTCAGAACCTGCCGGAACCGGTCTTTTAGCGTATTATAAAACTCGTTTGCTGTCATGATGATTCCTCCAATCCGAGAAAAACTCTGGTGTTATCATTCCAGTCTGCCCGAAACAGGTCGGAGCTCGCCACAATACCCTGCAGCTTGCCGCCGATGAGCACCCCCACACGGTCAGCCAGTTCCTGGGCCTCCTGAAAATCATGGGTGACAAATAGAATCGAACACTCGAATTGATCCCTGATTTCCCGTATCATACCATACAGACGCCGTTTTGTCACCGGGTCCAGTGCGGAAAACGGCTCGTCCAGGATCAGAAGCCGTGGCCGCATCATCAGTGCGCGGGCCAGTGCTACACGCTGCTGCTCGCCGCCGCTTAATGTACCGGGATACTGTTGCAGAATTCCGGTGATGCCGAAACGTTCCGCCATTTCCAGAACCTGGCGTCGGATCTCCTGCCTTGGACAGCCCCGCATTTTCAGGCAGTAGCCGATATTTTTTCCGGCGGTCATGTACGGAAAGAGGCTATAATCCTGGTAGAGGTAGCCGATGTTACGTTGTTCAATGGGAATCGATGCGATCTCTCTGCCCTGATAAAGAACGCTGCCGCAGTCCGGTTTGTTGAAACCGGCGATGGTTTCCAGCAATACTGTTTTGCCTGCACCGGTTTTGCCAATCAGTGCAACGATTTCCTGTTCACTCACGGAAAGGCTCACATCCTCCAACAGGAAATTCCCTCTGCGCAGGGTAAGACGATCAACTATCAGAATATCATTCATGGCGGCTCCTTTTTCTGTCCAGCCGGGTCACACCGTTGGCTACGCCCAGCGAAAGTCCTGAAACCACCAGCAAAATAAAGGCACTGGCCAATGCGCTACTCAAATCATTGGTGCTGACTGCCAGATAAATGCTGGCTGGGAGTGTCTCTGTTTTCATCCGTGTCACACCCACCAGCATCAGTGTCGCACCGAACTCCCCCAAAGACCGGGACCAGATCAGAATGACGGCACTGACCAGGCTCTTTCTGCAAAGCGGCAGCAGAATAGTCCAGAACTGCCGTCCGGGATCTGCACCCAGCAGACCAGCTACCCGTTCCAGCTTCCGGTCCACACTCTGGAATGCGGATGAAACCAGTTTAATTGCAAAGGGCAGATTGACCACCAACTGAGCAATAATAACGCCATTGGCGTTCAATACCACCGGGAAGCCATTTGCTTTCAGCCATTTTCCAAAGGGGGAGGAAAAAACAATCAGCAGGCTCAGACCAATCACGATGTACGGCAGGCTCATAGTTAACTCCAGGACCAGCTCCACGATCCCACGACCGGGAAGGTTGCTTCTGGTCAGGGTATAGCCTGTGGGTATTGCCAGCAGGAAACAAAGGATGGTAGAAATACATGCGCTTTTCAGACTCAGGCCGATGGCAAACTGCGTTTCCTTTGTAAAAAAACATTCCGGAAGGCTTTTCAGCCCCCGGAATGTAATTACCGCCAGATTGCTGCCAATCAGAAGAATTGTGAGGGCGGTTAATAATGCACAGAGGAACTGAAAAGCGGTACCTTTTCGGGGCCTCATTCTGCCAGTTCGTAGCCGTAGGACATCCAGATCGCCTGTACCTCTTCGGCATTCAGGTATTCCAGGAAAACCTCAGCGGCTTTGGTGTTGGTGCCGAAGTTCAGGTGTGCGGCAGGAATGGTCTTGATATAGGCTTCCATCTCAGTCAGGGCACAGATCTCCACGCCCTCTACGTTGCAGTTTTCCTTCCAGATGATGGCGGCATCAGCTTCGCTCAGCGCGATCAGGGTAGCCAACTGGGGGGCGGTGGTAGTGGTGGCGGCCAGATTGACCTGGTCGGTGATCTCGTGATCCTGGAAGATCTGCATGGCTATCTTGCCGATGGGAGTGGACTGGGCATCACCGATGACGGTTATGATCTCCTCGTTCGCCAGATCGGTAATGGAAGTGATGTTCTTGGGGTTGCCTGCGGCCACAGCCAGAACAGGAATGTGCTTGACAAGGTTGACAGAGCTTTCTACATAGTCTGCCACGGGTTTCAGCTCGCCTGCTGCACCGGCGATGAAGAAATCGCCTTCCTGTGCTTCGGTAATCTGGGTCTGGATCTGTGCGGCGTTGGCAAAGGTCACATTCATTTCGCATCCGGTCTTTTCCTGGAACGCGTTGACGATCTCCTGGAAAGGCTGCTTCATGCCGGCACCACAGTAGATCATCAGGGAGTGACCCTCAAGGCTGACACTTTCGTTTTCCACCGTTTCATTCTGATCTGCTTCGGCGGTATTCTCTGTTTGTGCGCCGGAATCATCGGTGGCTTCGGGGACCTCGCCACTCTGGCTGCAGGCAGTCATACTCAGCAGCATGACGGCAGCCAACAGCAGTGCAAATACTTTTTTCATATTGTATCTCCTCTCGCAATTGTATTGTGCAAAGGAATCATATCACAATACCTACAAAAATGTAGTTGCGTTGGCAACAAGGCAATTTATTAATTTGAATTCCTTGAGTAAGTCAATATCATGTAGAAAAAGACCACCGCAACGGAGCAGTGGTCATTTATCTTATACGTCAAATCGGTTATAGCTTTCGTAGCAATCCAGACACAGTTTTTTGTTGTCTGCCAGTCTGATCCAGTTGCCGCCCGTCTTTTCGCCGCAGCATTCGCAGTAGTAATTGTCGAAGATCCGGGCCGGAGCAGGCAGGGGGATCTTGGTTTCCATGGCATCGAACAGCTCTCGGCTGCTGCGGCTGAAGTAATAGCCTTTGGATTCCTCCGGGGTCATATTCAGTGGCTTGGGCTTCAGGACCAGACGGACGGAATCGCCCGTTGCCCGGTTGTAGAAGGAAAAGGCCTGTTTTCCGGTCATGTGGAACAGCAGGTTTCCCTTGCCGATGCTGCAGCCCAGCATGACCTGAATGGCGTCCACGCCGCAGGCATCGTTTTCCGAGATGCAGACCACCTGCTCGTTATCGCTGAAGGTGATATCCAGCAGTTCCATGGCATATTCCGCTGCCGCATAGCCGATCCGCAGTCCGCCGCAGCTATGGCCGTGGAAATCCACACATTTTTCCCATGCAGTCATGATTGATTCAACTCCGTTTCAAAATCGTTTCGGTCTATTATACCGCAGGCAGACTTATGATGCAATGCCTGTAACTTCTGTTCACTTTATTTTTCCGGCAGTTGCTGAAGCAACCGCAAATAGAAAACCATTGCTGTATAATCGAGTCAAATCCAAAGTATGACACAGAGAGTTGGAAGATTATGCGTGATGTGCTGCAAATTCTTAAACAGTCTGAATTATTCAAAACACTGCCTGAAGAAGTCATTGAACGGGATATTCTGCCCCTGGGGCAGATCCTGAAGCTGGCGCGGAAGCATCAGTTTATCGTTCCCCATCAGGACATGACTGCATTTGCGGTAGTTCTGTCGGGCAGGATCCATATCGAGTACAGCCTGCCTTTCGGAGGAAGCACACTGCAGCGTGTGGCCACCTGCGGAGACATTTTGGGTGCCGAATGGATCTGTTCTGACCAGATGATGACATCCCAGAGTGCCGAGGCTGTTTCAGCTGCAACGGTCATATCTTTTCCGAATCAGATGATTGCTGAGAAGGGAATGATTGACGAAGACTGCAGGCAGGAACTCCTGAACCGGCTGCTGCGTCTGCTGTCAGAGAACTGTATCGGGCAGCAGTATCATTACGCATTGCTTTCGCTGAATGGCCTGCGGGAACGCGTTGTGATGTATCTGATGCGGATGGCAGACCATTACCGCTGCAAAATATTTGAGATCCCGCTGTCAAGAGAAGAGATGGCTGAGATCCTCTGCGTTAATCGAAGCTGTCTGTCTCACGAACTGAGTATGATGGAGAAGGATGGGCTGATCTCTTTCCACAAGAATCAGTTTACGTTGCATGATTACCAAAGCTGGCAAACATGATAGTACCATCAACATGAATAACGCCGCGCTGGAGATGCCGTGAGTATCGGCAGTCCGGCGCGGCGTATTGTTTTTCACTATTCGAGCAAATTTTTTATTACGAAAAATAAAAGAACTGGTTGGGGATACAACCGACTTTTTGGAGAATGTATTGTACAATTATCGAAACAATCATACAGGTGAATATCCGAGGCTCATCTGGTAAGGAGATTAGTCAATATGACAGCGAAGAAACAAAGATTATCATACGGTACGATCATTGTCATACTGATCGTGGTGCTGTTTGCAACGGTGGTGGGTTCTGTGACCCTGGGACGGTATCCCATTGGTATTCGGGAACTGTGCGGCATCATCGGTTCCAAGTTCGTTGAGATGGAACCCTTCTGGTCGAAAACCCAGGAATCCCTGCTGATGAACCATCGCTTGCCACGGATCATTCTGGCCTGTCTGGTGGGCTGCTGTCTGGCTTCCGCCGGTGCATCCTATCAGGGTGTGTTCCAGAATCCCATGGCGGCCCCCGATATTCTGGGCGCTTCCTCCGGTGCCGCTTTTGGTGCGGCACTGGCGATCCTGCTGAACTTGGGCGGAACGTTCATCATGGTCTTCGCCTTTATCGGCAGTATCGGTACAGTATTGCTTGTCATGTATGTGGGCAGCCGGGCCAAGGGTAAGCGGGTGCTAGGTCTGATTCTGGCGGGCATTATGATTGGTTCGCTGATCTCCTCAGGCACCTCCCTCATTAAGCTGGTGGCAGACCCCGAAGACCAGCTGCCTGCCATTACTTACTGGCTCATGGGCAGCCTCAACGGCACCCGGCCGGAGGATGTCTGGTTTGCCATCGTGCCCATGGCCATCGGTCTGGTTCCGCTGCTTTTGCTGCGCTGGCGGATCAACATTCTGACCCTGGGCGATGAGGAAGCCAGAACCATGGGTGTCAATGCAAAGCAGCTTCGCACCGTGACCATTCTCTGCGCCACCCTGGTCACTGCCGCCGCCGTTTCTGTCAGCGGTGTCATCGGGTGGGTAGGTCTGGTGATCCCGCACCTGACCCGGCGGATGGTGGGCAACAACTACCGTCATCTGATGCCGGCTTCCATGCTGTTCGGCGCCATCTTCCTGCTGATGGTGGATAATGTGTCCCGCAATCTGTTTGCCACCGAGATTCCCATTGGTATCCTGACCTCCTTCATCGGTGCGCCTTTCTTTATCTATCTGATTACAAGGGATGGTGAGCGGCTGTGAGTATGAACATTCAAGATCTTCAGTTTTCCTACGGCAGTCATGAGGTGCTGAAGGGCGTTTCCTACGAAGCCCAGTTGGGCGAGTTTATTTCCGTGCTGGGCCCCAACGGTGTGGGCAAGAGTACCCTGTTCCGGTGTATGCTGGGCCTGCTGGAACCTACATCCGGCAGTGTTACCATTGACGGAAGAAATATTCAGGATATGACGGCAGCGGAACTGTCCCGTCATGTGGCCTACATTCCCCAGTCCCACAATCCTGTGTTCAATTTCACTGTCTTTGATATGGTTCTGATGGGCACCACGGCCCAGCTGGGCCGGTTTGCCTCTCCCGGCAAGGCGCAGCACGCCCTGGCGGAAGCGGCTCTGGAACGGATGGGCATTTCTCATCTGCGTGACCGGGGCTGCGGCAACATCAGCGGCGGTGAGCGTCAGCTAGTGCTGATCGCCAGAGCCATTGCCCAGCAGGCGAAGATCCTGGTCATGGACGAACCCTCCGCCAATCTGGACTTCGGCAACAAGCTGCGAGTGATGAAGACGGTAAAAAGCCTAACCGCTGACGGCTATACCATCATCCAGTCCACCCATGACCCGGATCAGGCCTACCTCTATTCCGACAAGAACCTGGCCCTCTACGGTGGCAAGGTTCTGGCCTGGGGAACGCCCCAGGAAACCATCAGCAATTCCCTCATCTCCACCCTGTATGGCGTGGATGTTGAGGTTTGCAGTATGCGCGGTGACGAGATTCGCGTCTGCGTCCCGGCGAATATTCATAAGTAAAAGGAGAAAAGAAGCATGAAGAAACTGATTTCCCTGCTGCTGGTTCTGGCTATGATGTTCAGCCTGATCGCCTGCGGCACCACCCCCGCTGACCCCACCGACGGTCAGACCGAGCCTCCTACCGTGGCTGACAACGAAAACGAGACCCAGAACCAGCCGGAGACCCCTGAGACTGTGGTTTTCACCGATGACCTGGGCCGTGAGGTGGAGATCCCCTCTGAGATCACCCGGATTGTGTCCACCGGCCCTCTGGCACAGATCGTGCTGTATGCCATCGCCCCCGATATGTTCGTGGGCCTGTCCGCCAAGTGGTATGACTCCGCTGAGGGCTTTGTCCCCGAAGAGTACCGCAATCTGCCCTTCTTCGGTCAGCTCTACGGCTCTGCCGACCTGAACGTGGAAGAGCTGGCTCTGGCTGATCCTCAGATTATCATCGACATCGGCGAGGCCAAGAAGAACGCCGTTGAAGATCTGAACGCTCTGGAAGAGCAGACCACTATTCCTGCCGTCTTCATTTCTGCAACCCTGGAGACCATGCCCCAGACCTTCCGCACCCTGGGCGCGCTGCTGGGCCGTGAGGAGAAGGGCGAGGAGCTGGCTCAGTTCTGTGAGCGTGTCTATAACCGTACCGTCTCCATCATGGAGCAGGTGGGCGATAACAAAGTCAATGCCCTGTATGTCCTGGGCGAGCAGGGCCTGAATGTTCTGGCCAAGGACTCCTACCATGCCGAGCTGATTGATATGCTGACCAACAACCTGGCTGTTGTTGAGAATCCCGTGGGCAAGGGTACCGGCAACGAAGTCACCATGGAGCAGATCGCCCTGTGGAACCCCGATTTCGTCCTGTTCGCGCCTGACAGCATTTTCGAGACTGCCGCCGAGACCGACACCTGGACCGGCATCAATGCAATCGCCAACAACAACTACATCGAGGTTCCCGAAGGCCCCCACAACTGGATGGGCTCTCCTCCTGCTGTCCAGCGTTATCTGGGCCTGATCTGGCTGACCGCCGAGCTGTACCCTGAGTACTGCGACTATGACGTCAAGGCTGAGATCTACGAGTACTACGAGCTGTTCTATAACTGCCAGCTGACCGAGGAGCAGTATTCCGCTCTGACCGTCAACGCCTTCTTGGCTGACTGATTTTTCTGCTTGATTTTTCGGCGGATCATGTGATATAATCCAACCATCGAGTAGCACGAAGTGCGTAAGTCCGGATGCGGACTTACGCACTTTTTTGTTTGCTCGCAATATTCTCAACAGCGTGTAGCCTGACGGCGTAAATCCAGCTTCGTCAGACTGCACGCATTTTTTGTAAAGGAAAGGTGAATCCAATGGAACATTCCAATCAATTCCTGGGAACGGAGCGCATCGGCAAGCTGATGGGGCAGTACGCCGTTCCCTGCATCATCTCATTGCTGGTGGGCGCCCTGTATAACATCGTTGACCAGATCTTCATCGCCAACGCCAGTTATCTCGGCTCCTACGGCAATGCGGCAAATACAGTCGTATTTCCGTTGACGGTGGTTGCCTTGGCGATTGCGGTCATGATCGGTGACGGCTGCTGTGCCTATGTTAGCATCAGCCTGGGCAGACGGGATTCCGACACAGCAAAAAAGAGCGTGGGCAACTCCGTCATCATGACGTTGGTCAGCAGTCTGGTGCTGACGGCTGTCTATCTGATTTTTGCAGATCCCATCATCGCTATGTTTGGCGGAACGGTTAACGAAGAAACCTTCCATCATTCCAAAGAATACTTCTTCTACATCTCCATGGGTATTCCGTTCTACATGTTCGGACAGGCGATGAATCCCATCATCCGTGCCGATGGCAATCCGAAATTTGCCATGGTTTCCACCCTGGCTGGTGCGGTCATCAACATCATTCTCGATCCCATCTTCATTTTTACCTTCCGGTGGGGCATGATGGGCGCTGCCGTGGCAACGGTCATCGGCCAGGCGGCAACGGCGCTTCTGGCCGTGTGGTATCTGCTGAACATGAAGATTATCAAGCCTGCCAAAGCAGATTACGCGCTCAGCGGACAGGTGTGCGGCAGAACCCTGATTCTGGGCATTACCAGCTTCCTGTCCCAGATCAGCCTGGTTGCTGCCATGGCGGCTATCAACAATATGCTCCGCAAATACGGCGCACTGGATGCCATCTTTGGCCAGGAGCAGTACGCCCAGATCCCCATGGCGGTGGTGGGCATCGTCATGAAGTTCTTCCAGATTGTCATTTCCATCGTGGTTGGCATGGCAGCAGGCTGTATTCCCATTGTGGGCTTTAACATGGGTGCAGGCAAGAAGCTGCGGGTCAAGGAGCTGTTCACCAAGCTGCTGATTGCGGAAGCAGCCGTCGGTGCGGTGGCGCTGATCCTGGTGGAGTTCTTCCCCCAGCAGCTCATCAACATCTTCGGCGCAGCCAACGAAAGCGTCTACTATACGGAGTTTGCCATCAAGGCATTCCGGATCTATTTGTGCATGATGATCTTTGCCTGTGTGAATAAGGCATGCTTCATCTTCCTGCAGGCCATGGGCAAGGCAGCGGCATCCACGGCGCTGTCCATGATCCGGGAAGTGGTGTTCGGTGTGGGCTTTGCGATCGTTCTGCCCCTTTTCTTCGGGCTGGACGGCGTGATATATTCCATGCCTGTGTCCGATATTCTGACATTTGTGATTGCGGCATTCCTGATCCGCAGAACCTATCAGGAACTGAAGGAGGATCAATAAATGGGTAACAGAGTCATTACCATCAGCCGTGAATTCGGCAGCGGTGGGCGCACCATCGGCAGAAAGGTGGCCCAGAAGCTGGGCATTCCCTGCTATGACAGCGAGCTCATTCAGAAGATCGCCCAGGAAAGCGGCTTTGCGGAAACCTACATAAAGGATGCGGGAGAATATGCCCCCGGCGGCTTCCTGGCTTCCGCCTTCGGTAACCGCTCCTTTGGTCCCACCAACGAAGACTATCTCTGGAATATCCAGTATCAGATCATTGAGGAACTGGCTGAAAAAGGCCCCTGTGTCATTGTGGGGCGGTGTGCCGATTACATTCTGCAGGACAAGGCCGACTGCCTGAAGGTGTTCATCCATGCCAGTATGGAATTCCGGGCCGAGCGCATTGTCAGAGAATACGGCGAGCGGGAAGTATCCCCTGAGCAGCGTCTGAAGGACAAGGATAAGCGCCGGGCGGCTTACCACCGGTTCTACACCAACATGAAGTGGGGACGCGCTCAAAATTACCACATCACCCTGGACAGCGGTGAACTGGGAATTGACAAATGTGTTGACCTGATTACGGAACTGTATTAACAGATGAAAACAAATGCCCCTGTACAGAAGTACCGGGGCATTCGTTCTGGCACTTAGAAGGAACCTTACAGTACGCACTACTCAAATGGCGGACCAAAGGATGCCGGGTCCCATGAACCACGCCAGGAAAAGGGGCCTGGAATCCTTTCTGTTCAGCTGAACTGATTACAGCGAAAAAAACTTGCGGTGCAGTTGCATTGGCAACTTTGGGTAAATATTTGAAAAGTTTGTACGCCAACTTCAACATATCGTTGCTTTAACAACCGCAATTTTCGGCAGAGTATGCTATGATTTACCAAGATTATACTGTGTTGAGGATACGCTATGGATCAACTTGTGCGGATTCTGAAGGAATCCTTTTTATTCTCAGACCTGTCTGAGAAAACAATTGAATATGAGATCCTGCCCCATGGAAGGATCCAGGACATTCCGAAAGGAAATTACCTGATTTCTTTTCAGGAGAAGCTTGATTATTTTGGTGTTGTGATGGAAGGACGGCTGAATCTGATCCACATTTACGGCAATGGAAATTACGGCATTGTGGGCGTTCTGGAGGCCGGAGACCATTTCGGTGCGGATCTAATCTACACCGGGAGCAGGGTTTCGCCCTACTATGCCCAGGCCATGCAGCAGACGCAGGTGCTGCTGTTTCCTTGCAAGCTGCTTCTGGAAGCCGGAATTATTCCGCAATCCACCAGGCTGGCCATTCTGGGTAAGCTTCTGATGCTGATTTCTGATGAAAATATCCGCAAGGAATACCGTCTGGCGATTCTGTTCCAGAAGGGTATCCGGGACCGGATCATGACCTATCTGATCATGCAGGCAAATAAGCGGCATTCGGCCACGTTCTCTGTGCCATTTACAAGAGAGGAAATGGCTTCCTATCTTTGTGTGAACCGGACTTGTCTTTCCCATGAGCTGAGTCAGATGGAGAAGGAAGGGATCATCAAGTTCAACCGGAATACATTTACACTGCTCAACTGGGATCAAAAGAATGGGGAGTATTAAATTGATGCAATTATGGTTTGAGGACATGATCCGCTTCATGCGGGATGCCTCGGAATATGGGACATACAATCAGGAACTGGTAAAGCGGCTGGCGCCTGATATGACAAAGGATATGCACATCTGCGACGCCGGCTGCGGTCTGGGCTATCTGTCTTTGGAATTGGCACCCTATGTTGGCAGGATCAGCGCTGTGGAAAAGAATGCGGAACCGCTCCGGGTTCTGGAGGAGAATTGCCGCGCAAGAGGGATCACCAATATCTCCATCCGCAACGGCGCCATTCAGAACATGGCACCCCAGGAGAAGTATGATGCCATGGTGTTCTGCTTCTTCGGCAGGATCCATGAAATCCTTGATGTGGCAAAGCGGCAGTGCAAAGGCAATGTATTTATCATCACCCGGACCTACACCTCCCACCGTTTCTCTGTGGGCCACCATCCTACAGGCAGCTATGGCTACCGAAGCTCCCAGGAAGTGCTGCGTGATTTGGGGATCCCTTATGAGGAAACCAGATTGGCGTTGGAGTTTGGCCAGCCCTTCCGCAGTCTGGAGGATGCCCGGCGATTCTTTGAGATCTACAGCAAGGATGAGGATAAGTCTGACATCACGGATGAATTTCTTCTCGGCAGGCTGGTCAAGATTGAACACCCGCAATTCCCGTATTATATGCCCCATTTGCGGAATCTGGCAATTCTGAAATTCCATACGGCAGACATAAAGGAGTAATATCATGGATCGAATTTTTGCGAAGCTTTTATACGAGATGGAGAAAAACCGTGATACGGTTCTGGTAACGATCATTGCTGACAAGGGCTCCACCCCCAGAGGTGCAGGCTCTCAGATGCTGGTGGGTACCGACGGACGGATTCTGGGCACCATCGGCGGCGGCGCGGTGGAGGAGCGTGCAGAAGCCATGGCCCTGGAGCTGATTCAGCAAAAGAAGTCGGCCTGCCATCTGTTCCAGCTCCATGAGCGGGCCAAGGAAGATATCGGCATGGTCTGTGGCGGCGATGTGAAGGTGCTGTTCCAGTATATCCCCGGTAACAGTGAAGCCTGGGTGGCTCTGGCAGGCACTATCCTGGACCGGGTGGCCAAGCGTCAGCCCGGCTGGCTGGTGCTGAAGACCGACGGCAGCGAGCCTGCCCTGCTGGATGGAAATGGCGGAGAGATTCTGGGCGATACCGTACCCGGTTCTCTGACCCGCAATGGCTGGATTCCGTTCCAGAGCGCCGACCATTTCTGCCTGCCTCTGCCCATCGGCGAACGTGCCTTTATCTTCGGCTGCGGTCACTGCGCCCAGGCACTGGCTCCTTTGCTGAATAGTGTGGGATTCCGGGTGACAGTCTTTGATGAGCGCGAGGAATACGCCAACCGGGAGAATTTCCCCACGGCAGAGAACATCATTGCAGGTGATTACACCCGGCTGGCTGACTATATCAGCTTTACCGAAGATGACTACATCGTTGTGATGACCAGCGGCCACAGCTACGATCTGGAAGTTCAGGATCAGGTGCTGCGGGGCGGTTTTGCCTATGTGGGCGTCATCGGCTCCCGGAAAAAGACGGCCACCGTCAATCAGCGGCTCCGTGACCGGGGCGTGCCGGAGGAGGCCATCGCAAGGGTCCACACCCCTGTGGGCGTATCCATCAAGGCTGTGACACCTGAAGAGATTGCTGTCAGCATCACCGGCGAGATGATTTATGTCCGTGCCCTGCGACGGGAAGCCACCGGCGTAACGGTCCACGGCTGTCCGATGCACTAACATTTTTTATAAGGAGATAATACTATGAAAATAAGCGCAAGAAATCAGTTCAAGGGTACCGTTCTGGAGATTATCTCCGGTGCGGTCAACGGCATCGTCAAGATCGACATCGGCGGCGGCAACGTCATGAGCGCCACCATTTCCATGGGCGCCATTGAGGAGCTGGGCCTGAAGATCGGCGGCGAAGCCTACGCCGTGGTAAAGGCCACCTCCGTCATGGTGGCTGTGGATGATTGATATGTGATAAAACATGGATCCCCCGGCACGGTGAGTGCCGGGGGATCTGCTTGAAAGGAGGAAGGCGCCTCTCTCCACAAAAGCGCGCTACCAGGCGTATATTATCATACATTTGTCTATGGTGAAGTTGCATTTACAACTTCGCTATCTTTTTTCGCAACTTATAAAGAAAAAAGATTAGCGGTGTTGCAGAAACAACGACATTTTCTGGCGAAATGTCGTATCATGGGTGCCATGGCGATGCAATATCGCAACACACAATGAGGAGGAACCAACATGAAAAAGATTCTTGCACTGCTGCTGGCGCTGACCCTGGTGTTCAGCTTCACCGCTTGCGGCAACACCGAGACCCCCACCGAGCCCAGCGAACCCGCCGACAACCAGACCGAAGACCAGAACACCGTCCAGGAAGATTCCGTGGAACTGATCGTCTTTGCTGCTGCTTCCATGACCGAAACTCTGACCGAGCTGGGCAACCAGTACATGGCCGACCATCCCGAAGTGACCATCGTTTTCAACTTCGACTCTTCCGGTACCCTGAAGACTCAGATCCAGGAAGGTGCTGATGTGGACATCTTCATCTCCGCCGGTCAGAAGCAGATGAACCAGCTGGACATCACTGCTGACGCTGCTGTCAACACCGAAGGTCTGGACTTCGTTCTGGAAGGCACTCGCTTCAACATTCTGGAGAACAAGGTTGCCCTGGCTGTTCCCGAAGGCAACCCTGCTGGCATCAACTCTTATGACGATCTGATTGCCGGTCTGAAGGATGCTTCCATTATGCTGGCTATGGGCAACGCCGACGTTCCCGTTGGCCAGTACACCCAGAAGATCCTGACCTACTTCGAACTGGTCGAAGCTGATCTGGCCGCTGCCGGTTCCATCACCTATGGCTCCAACGTCAAGGAAGTCACCACTCAGGTTTCTGAAGCCACCGTTGACTGCGGCATTATCTACCAGACGGACGCCTTCTCTGCCGGTCTGACCGTCGTGGACACTGCCACCGCCGAAATGTGCGGTCAGGTCATTTACCCTGCCGCTGTCATGAACGTCTCCAAGAATGTGGAAGCTGCCAAGGCTTTCCTGGAGTTCCTGACCAGCGACGCTGCTGACGCTGTCTTTGAAAACGTGGGCTTCACCCCTGTTGCATAAGAAAATCACCTCTCTTACCCGGTTTAGGCGAGCGGATCTTCCGCCCGCCTAAATCGCATATTCAAGGAGAAACAAATATGGACTGGTTTCCACTTCTTAACTCAATCCGAATTGCCCTGATCAGCACGGTCATTATCTTCTTCGTAGGCATTTTTTCCGCTTACTATATCGCCAAAGCCCCCCGACTGGTGAAAGGCGTGCTGGATGTGATCCTGACGCTGCCGCTGGTGCTGCCGCCCACGGTTGTGGGCTATCTGCTGCTCCGGGTGCTTGGTCCCAAGCGGATTATTGGTGCCTGGTTTCTGGAAAACTTCGACCTGAAGCTGACCATGACCTGGTGGTCTGCCATCTTTGCCACCACCGTGGTAATCTTCCCGCTGATGTATCGCACTGCCCGGGGTGCTTTCGAATCCTTTGACGAGACGCTGGCTTACTCTGCCCAGTCCTTGGGACTGAGCAATACATACATCTTCTGGCGTGTACGGATGCCCTATTGCCGTCAAGGTATTCTGGCCGGTACTGTTCTGGCTTTTGCAAGAGCCTTGGGAGAGTATGGTGCAACGAGCATGATCTGCGGCTACACGCCCGGACGGACAGCCACAATTTCCACCACGGTCTACCAGCTTTGGCGCACCAATGACGATGGCTTGGCCTTAAAATGGGTCATGGTGAATCTGGCGATCTCCTTTGTGGTGCTGCTGGCGGTGAATATGCTGGAAAAGAAGAACGGCAAGAAGGGAGGAATCTGAATGTCACTCTATGTGGATATTGAGAAGAATTTGGGTTCCTTCTGCCTGAAAGTCAAATTTGAAGCCGGGGATGAAACCATCTCCCTGCTGGGCGCTTCCGGCTGCGGCAAGAGCCTGACCCTCAAGTGCATTGCCGGTATTGAAACGCCCGATAAAGGAAAAATCATTGTCGATGGCGTAACACTGTTTGATTCAGAAAAGAAGATTAACCTCACACCCCAAGAACGGCGGACGGGACTGATGTTCCAGAATTATGCCCTGTTTCCCAATATGACGGTGCTGCAGAATATCCGTGCCGGAGCGAAACGGGAGAAGAATGCCCAAAAGCGCAATGATATGGTGGAGTCCGTCATGGACAGCTTCGGCCTGACGGAGTTTGCAAACCGCTACCCCCACCAGCTTTCCGGCGGTCAGCAGCAGCGTGTGGCGTTGGCACGGATTCTGGTGTCCAGCCCACGGATTCTGCTGCTGGATGAACCCTTTTCCGCCCTGGACAGCCATCTGCGGTTCAAGCTGGAACGGGAAGTCCGCCATGTGATCCGTGACTTTGGAAAAACCGTTGTTCTGGTGTCCCATGACCGGGACGAGGTGTTCCGGATGTCCGATTCCATCGCCGTTATGGACGGCGGCAGAATCGAGCGGATCGGCAGCCGTGGCGAAGTCTTTGCTGATCCTCAGACCCGAAAGGGTGCGATTCTGACAGGCTGCAAAAATGTATCCTCCATCGAGCGGCTGGAGAACGGCCAGCTCTGGGCTACGGATTGGGACATGGTCCTGACCGTTCAAAATGCGCCTTTGGATACCACTGCCGTGGGCGTCCGCATGAAGACCATCAAGCCCGGCCCCGGCGAGAACGGTTACCGCTGCCGGGTAGTGGAGGAGATCGAGAACCCCTTCTCCTACACCATCATGCTGGAACCTATGTATTCCCAATGTACCGTTCCCATTGGCTGGGAGCTTCTGAAAAAAGACTGGGAAGCACTTCGTTCTGACGAAGTGACCATTCACATCCCCGCCGAAGCCATTCTGCTGCTGCGGGACAAATAAAGAGAGGTAGAATATGAAAAAAATCAACGTCGAAAACGCCGTGGGCATGGAGCTGTGCCACGATATTACCGAGATGAAGGACGGCTTCAAGGGTGCTGCCTTCAAGCGGGGCCATATCATTCAGGAAGCCGACATTCCCCATCTGCTGGACATCGGTAAGCGGACGATCTTCGTCTGGGAAGCTGATGCCGGAGAGATTCACGAGGATGACTGCGCACGCCGCATGGCGGCTATGGCTCCCGTGGAGGGTGCCCATTACACCGAGCCTTCCGAAGGTAAGGTGCTGCTGTTTGCGGATCAGCGGGGGATGTTCCGTGTGAACCGGGAACTGCTGCGTAAGATCGATTCCATCGGTGACATTACCATCTGTACCCTGCCTGACCACTATCCCGTTGAAGTTGGTGCCCGTCTCGCTTCCATGCGGATCGTTCCTCTGGTGACCAAGGAGGAACAGATCATCGAGGCAGAGCGGCTCTGTGCCGAAGAAAAGCTTCTCGACCTGCTGCCTTATCAGAACAAGAAGCTGGGCGTGGTTATCACCGGCAGCGAGGTCTACACCGGCCGGATCAAGGACAAGTTCGAGCCTGTGGTTCGTGCCAAGATGAAGCAGTATCCCTGCGAGATCGTGGGCGTGACCATCTGCGATGATGATCTGGACATGATCGTAGGTGCCGCAAAGAAGCATCTGGAAAACGGTGCGGATTTCCTGATTTTCACTGGCGGTATGAGCGTGGACCCCGACGACCTGACCCCCACCGCCGTCCGACAGCTGGGCGCTGACATTGTGACTCACGGCGTTCCTTCCCAGCCCGGCAACATGACCCTGGTTGCGTATCTGGGTGATATTCCTGTTCTGGGCGTTCCCGGCGCTGCCATCAGCCTGCCTACCACCATTTTTGACGTCCTGCTGCCCCAGATTTTTGCAGGACAGAAGATCACCAAGGAAGAACTGACGGGTCTTGCGGACGGCGGCCTGTGCCAGATGTGCAAGGTCTGCCACTGGCCCAACTGCACCTTTGGACGGTACTGATTATGATCGATCAATACGGAAGAAACGTTACATATATGCGCCTGTCGGTGACGGATCGCTGCAACCTCCGCTGCCGCTACTGTATGCCCGAAGAAGGTGTGTGCCTGAAAGAACATCGGGAAATGCTGACGGAGGAGGAAATGATCACTGCCGTGGAAGCGGCGGCGGCTCTCGGCATCCGCAAGCTCCGCATCACCGGCGGAGAGCCGCTGGTCAAGCGGAACATCGTCTCCATCTGTCGCCGGGCGGCGATGATGGAAGGGATCGAGGAAGTGTGCCTGACCACCAACGGTATCTTCCTCCCCAAGCTGGCAGAGCCCCTGAAAGCCGCCGGAGTCAAGCGGATTAACCTGAGTCTGGATACCCTGAATCCTGAAAAGTATGCCTATATTACTCGGATTGGCACACTGGAAGATTTTCGGGCAGGATTTCATGCCGCTCTGGATGCAGGCTTCGAAAAGGTGAAGATCAATGCCGTCCTCATTGGTGGCTTCAATGATGATGAAATTCTGCCTTTGGCGGAGCTGACCAGGCAGTATCCTGTGGATATGCGCTTCATCGAGATGATGCCCATGTATGACAGCGGCGACTTCCCGGAAGCTTCCTTCGTGCCGTATACCCGGGTGCTGGAAGCTCTGCCCGATGCGGAACCTGTACCGGCTGACGGCGGTGTGGCGAAACTGTACCGGCTCCCCGGGGCACAGGGCAATATCGGTCTTATCAGTCCTCTCAATGCCCATTTCTGCGGCACCTGCAACCGTATCCGGCTCACCGCTGACGGTAAGGTCAAGCCATGCCTGCACTCCGGCGACGAGTATTCCCTCAAGGGATTGGACTTCGACGACATGAAAGCGGTTCTTGAACAAGCTATCTGGAACAAGCCCCAGTGGCACGGCGATCTCGATGCCGTCAACCGCAGCAAAGCAGGCCGCAACATGAATCAAATCGGAGGTTAACCATGTCCGATTTTACCCATTTCAATGAACAGGGCCGGGCGAAGATGGTAGATGTGGGCGAAAAGCCTGTATCCCAGCGCACCGCCGTGGCTGCAGGCAGGGTACTGGTGAATGAACACACATTCGCTCTCATCAAAAGCGGCGGTATGAAAAAGGGCGACGTACTGACCGTTGCCCAGATCGCAGGCGTCATGGGTGCCAAGCGCACGCCGGACATTATCCCTATGTGCCATCCGATTCTGATGGATGGCATCAATCTGGAACTGAGCATGGACGAAAACCGTAAGTCTATTGAGATCAAAGCTACCGTGTCCTGCGACGGCAGAACCGGCGTGGAGATGGAGGCACTGACAGCGGTTTCCACTGCCGCATTGACGGTCTACGATATGTGCAAGGCAGTCCAGAAGGACATGACGATTACGGATATTCGTCTGGTCAGCAAGACCGGCGGCGTCCACGGAGATTATTTCAGGGAGGAAGAAGTATGAGCTATACCGCAGCAGTCATCACCGTCAGCGACAAGGGTGCCATCGGAGAACGCATCGACACCAGCGGCCCCGCACTGGTGGAGTTATTGAAGAACAAGGGCTATGAGGTAGTCTACACTACCATCATTCCTGACGATTTTGAAACCATCAAGGCAGAGCTGTGCAAGTGTGCCGACGAAAAGGGTATCGCCCTGGTTCTGACCACCGGCGGCACCGGATTCTCTCCCCGGGATATTACCCCCGAAGCTACCATGGCAGTGGTGGAACGTCCCACGCCCGGTATCCCGGAAGCCATGCGGGCTGCATCCATGAAGATCACACCCAAAGGCTGCCTGTCCCGCTCCGCTGCCGGTATTCGCAAGGGTACCCTGATCATCAATCTCCCCGGCAGTAAGAAGGCATCCCAGGAGAATATTCTGGCGGTTATTGACGCCGTGGACCACGGTTTGGAAATGCTGGGCAGCTCCGGCAGCGCAAATTGCGGAGGTTGAGACATGGCGAAGAATCCTCCGTCCATTGACCAGTGGCTGAAAGAGGCCAAGTCCCATGAGAGCGCAGCCAAGGTGGGCATGTACCTGACCCACAACGGTACTGTCCGCCAGACCGCCAAGGCCAAAGTCCGTCAGGGTGCAGATGCCCCCGATGTCAGCGGTATGTATTTCACCTACGATCAGCAGAAAGTCGATGCATCCATTGCTGAAACCTATCAGATGGACGGCATCTACTACGTCCGTGCCTGGCTGAATGAGGGCGAGCTGGCACTGGGTGACGACATCATGTACGTCCTCATCGGCGGCGATATCCGCCCCCGTGTGGTGGATGCTCTGCAATTTCTTGTGGGCAAATTGAAAAACGAGTGTGTCACGGAAGTTGAGCGTTGAGTAGATAATCTCAGGAGTTTGCAACAGCTACTGTAGTATAGAAATGTAGATAGGATATACCAGCAATGATCTCACACCAAATATGTCTCTGCGTGTAGGAAGCAGGTGTACCTAAAACTGAATGATTCATTGTGGGTGCAGATGGCCAGTAGGTTGTCTGCACCCTTAATTTTTTCGACACCGTTCTGCGAGAACCGCTATCAAAAAATAGCGGCTTTGGCAGAACGGTGTTGCTTTTTCTGGAGAAAAACGACTCGTTTCATGGGATTATATGCGGATAATGGAAAAATCTGCATATTGCCTAAAAAAGCAGCAGTATTTTTAGCAAGAATCCGAGGGCCTCCTTCTGAAATTTGAATCCATCATACCATCAAATTTCAAATAAGGAGGTCTGTGATATGGCAGACAAGGAAAAGTACATGATCAATATTCAGGGTAAGCTGATTGAGGTTTCGGAGGACGTTTACTACGCCTATTTCCGCATGGAGCGGCAGGAGAGGTGGCAGGAAGAAAAGCAGCTGGAACACGGAGTTGTGTCTTATGACGCGCTGGACAACGGTGAAGTGGTGGGCGCAGAGAGCGTAACTGATGTGGATGCTCCCAGCCCGGAGGATTTGACTATCGCAAAGGAGTTGAAAGACCGGCTGCATCACGCAATCGCAGCGCTTCCCAAGGCCGAACGGGAGCTGATTCATGCGCTCTACTTTGAGGATATTTCGGCAGCGGACTATGCCGATCAGGTGGGGATGACCCACAGGGGTGTCAATAAACAGCGGAAGAAAGTATTGTCGAGGCTTAGAATGTTTTTGGACTTTATAGGAAGTTTTTGCTAATTTGTTCCTGATGGACTTGCGAAACTGGAAAAGTAGTGAGGAGGGACTGTTCCGGGGTTAGGAATAAGCCTCCGAGTGAACCTTCCCAAGTGAATATCCAGAAACTGAAATACATCCGTTGGTGTGCCTCGTAAAGACAGAGCAGGGCAGCGACATTGGAGGGAGCGCGGAGATCCACCTGTGCAGGTCATCTGCATGAACGCGGCAATGAAGGTGGGGAGCGGGTCCGACCGTCCAGAAAGCAGATCGTGGCGATCTGTCTCGCGATGACAGCACCAGCGTTGATTCACCTGTCCTGAAAAGGGCAGCTCGGAGAGTTCCTCGGAGGGGTGAGAGTCCCGTGATGCGTGTGCCAGACGCGGTTTCAGTTTCTGCCCGGAATGGCGAAAGTCATTCCACGCCTGGGGAAGTGGTGTCGAATACAGGCAACAGCGATTAACCAATCAAATTTCAGAAGGAGCCGCCCTGCTTATGTGGCAGGGCGGCTTTTCACATACAGGAGTATGAAATGAGTAAGATTGCAGATTATTGCGGTGTTGTACAGTTGCTTCGACAGCTGGTGGAAACAGGACACTGCACAAGTAAGGAAGCAGCAAGGATCGCCGCACGGGTCGCAAGACAGAGCGGCGTAGATATAAACTTGCCAATTGTCTGAGCGTTTGATTGTCCATTTCGGTCAATAGCTTTGCAAACAAAAGTGTGGTATCGTTGCGTTGCCCCGCAGGAGGTGACACACGATGGCAACGGCAAGAGACAATCTGGCTCGAAAGCAAATATTCATTCCCGCAACGCAGCCGGAAACCGAGCTCTGCCTGCGGGTCGCCGCCTATTGCCGTGTCAGTACGGATTCGGAAGATCAGCTGAACAGTTTCGCGGCACAGAACGAGCATTATGTTGAAATAATCAATGCCCATGAAAGATGGGAAATGGTCGATATTTATGCCGATGAGGGTATCAGCGGCCGGTCCGCCAAGAAGCGGGATGATTTCCAGAGATTGCTGAGTGACTGCAGGAAAGGCAAGATCGATAAAGTCCTAGTCAAGTCCATTTCCCGGTTCGCAAGAAACACCGCTGAGTGTCTGGCAGCCATCCGGGAACTGAAAGCGTTGGGAATCAGCATCTTCTTCGAGGAGCACAACATCGACACCAGCATGGTGTCCAGCGAGATGCTAACGGCAGTCCTTGCGGCATGCGCCCAGGCAGAGAGTGAATCCATTTCCAGGAATATGCGCTGGAGTTACCAGAAGCGCATGGAGTCAGGGCAGTTCATTACCTGCAAGGCGCCCATGGGCTATCGCCTGGTCGACCGCCAGCTGGTGGTGCATGAGGAAGAAGCGGAGATCGTCCGCATGATCTTTCGCCTGTTCCTATCAGGCTGGAATACCATTGAAATAGCCAAAGAGCTGACCAGAATGGGTGTCACCACCAGGGACGGGCTGGATGCCTGGGGCTTTACATCTGTCAGGTGCATTCTCCTCAATGAGAAATATGTTGGAGATGCCCTCCTTCAGAAGCGTTATTCTACTGAAGCGTTTCCCCCTGTCAAAAGGCGCAATAAGGGTGAGATGCCACAATACTATGTTGAGAACTCTCATCCTGCCATCATCGACCGGGAAACATTCGATGCGGTTCAGCAGCTTTACAATTCCAAGCGGCCCCAGATCGTTGGGCGATCCAAGCACCAACATAATCTGACCCAAAAGGTAGTATGCGGTTCCTGCGGCACACTATTTCGTAGGACAATCGTCAGAGGAAATGCGTACTGGGTATGCAATAAACACAACAGGGGAGAGGATTGCCCCATTCAGCCGGTACAGGAGATTGAACTGTATTCTGCCTTTCTGCGGTTGTACTTCAATCTGCGCCATCACCCGGAGGTCCTGTCCCAGATGCTGAAAAATCTGAATCTGGTTCGCCGGAGGCGGATGCTCTGGAGTCCCGGTGTGATCGAGCTGAACAAGACAATATCCGATATTTCCAATCAGATCCACACACTGTCTTTACTGCAAAAGCAGGGGGCTGTGAGATCTGGAACATATGTATCCATGAGCAATCAGCTGGCAGAGCGGCTTCGCCAAGCCAAGCAACAGAAAGAGAAACTCCTTGAAGAGGAGGATGATGATACCATCGAACAAACCAGAATACTGCTGGGGATCGTCGCTGACGGCCCGGAGTGTCTGGATGAATTCGATGAGGAGCTGTTCTGCGAACTGATTGACAAAATCGTAGTGGAAAGCAATACAAGAATCAGATTCCGGCTGAAGAACGGACTGGAATTGCCGGAATCCATAGAGAGGACGGTCAGGTGATGGGAAAAAACAGAAAGCTCCCATTTGGATACCAAATGCAATCCGGAAGTGTCGTGAGCTATCCGGAGGAAGCGAAGTGGGTTCGATACATATTCGCGGAGTACGCTTCAGGTGCTTCCTTTCGGGAACTGACGGACTACATGAAGCAGACGGGAATAACCTACGAAGCGGATAAGCTTTGGAACAAGAATATGATTGCGCGGATGCTGGAGGATCCCAGATACCAGGGGGCAAGTGGCTTTCCGGCAATCATCACTGCGGATATGTTCCAGAGAGTCGCAGAGAAGCGAAGCACCAAGACCGCCTCCGTACAGAAAACGGAAGCCCAGAAGATGCTGCGCAGAAAAAGCGGGTTTCCGCTGACACGGCACATTGAATGCGAGGTGCTGTACCTGCTTAATTGTCTGGCACAGAACCCGGAGCAGATTGAGACACCGAAGGATATCAAGGTAACAGCGGACAGGCTGGATGGCCTGAAGACGAACCTCGAAGACATGCTTGCCCAGTTTCCTGTGGATGAGAAGCGTACACGGGAAAAGCTGATGGAGATAGCGGTAGCCATGTATGAGGTGATAGATCCGCGGGAATACGAAACATACCGCATGAGGGAGGTTTTCCGTCGGGAAGAACCCAGAATGGAACTGGACGCAAATCTGATTGCGATGAACATATCAGCCGTGCTGGTGGACAGCAGCGGCAATGTAAGTATCAAACTGAAAAATGAACAGGTGATCGAAAGGGGGGAATGAAATGAGCGATCTCCAAAGAAAAGTAACTGTCATTCCTGCAAAGCCGCAGATGCTCCAGCAGGAAGCCAAGCGACGCCTGAGTGTGGCGGCCTACTGCCGTGTGTCCACGGAGGAAGAGGAGCAGCAGTCCAGCTACGAAGCCCAGTGCGCCTACTATACGGACAAAATCATGACGAATCCAGACTGGAATATGGCAGGCATTTTTGCGGACGAGGGCATTTCAGGAACCTCCACCAAGAAGCGTGACAGCTTCAACCGTATGATCCGAAAGTGCCGGCAGAAGAAGATCGATCTGATCCTCACAAAGTCCATTTCCCGGTTCGCCAGAAATACACTGGATTGCTTACGTTATGTCAGGGCACTGAAAGAAATGGGCATCGGCGTCTATTTTGAAAAGGAAAACATCAACACCCTGGATATGGATACAGAGCTGATCCTCACCTTTATGGGCGCCTTTGCCCAGTCGGAAAGCGAGTCCATCAGCGCCAATGTCAAGTGGGGCAGACGGCAGGCCATGAAGTCAGGAAAGACATTTGTGAATTTCAATAGAACATATGGCTATTACCTGGATGAGAACAACCAGCCGTGCATCGATGAAGAAAAGGCTGAGATTGTTCGCAGAATTTTTGCGCTATACTTGACGGGACTCAGTCTGCGCATGATTAAGGATGACCTGGAAAGCAAGGGAATCCCCAATCTGGCAGGCGAAGTGAAATGGAGTATATCGACCGTCAAAGCAATTCTTTGCAATGAGAAATATTGCGGTGACGTCTTGATGCAGAAGACCTTTGTACAGGACTGCATCAGCAAAAAGCGCGTTCAAAATACCGGACAGCTTCCGATGTACCTTGTGGAAAACAATCACCCGGCAATCGTGAGCCGGGAGCAGTTCGGAGCTGTCCAGGCTGAGATGGCCAGAAGATCTGCCGCAGAAAGTCCTTCAGTGAAAAAGGCATCCACGGGACGAACATCCTATGCAAGCAAATATGCCTTGTCTGAACGGCTGGTGTGCGGCGAATGCGGTACGCTCTACCGCAGATGCACCTGGTCGATCCGGGGACAGAAGAAGATCGTGTGGCGCTGTGTCAGCAGGCTGGACTATGGAAAGAGGTATTGCAAAGAGTCACCGACCATGGAAGAAACCGTGCTGCAAAACGCAATCATGGCCGCCATCAATTCGGTAGTCAGTCCGAAAGATGTGCTGGCTGAAAAGATCGCAGACGCAATGCAGCAGGAAATGATAAAGATGCCAGGATCCGCAATGACCCTGGGAGAGGTCAAGCGAAGGCTGGAGGAGCGTGAAGCTGAGTTCACGCAACTGCTGACGGCTGTGGCCAATCAGGGCATCGACGCGTACAAAGAACGAGTCAGCGCCCTGTCCACGGAGATGAATGAACTGGAGAAACAGCAGGAAGAACTGGCTTCTCAGCTCCGCACTAACAGCCGGGCGAATTTGAGACTGCACAGAGCGGTAAACGCGATGGAGCAGCTGGACCACCACATGACACAGTGGGATGAGAACACGATTCGCCAGGTCATACATACCGTGAAAGTAATCTCCGCCGAACGGATCAAGGTGATCCTGACCGACGGAACGGAAATAGATCAGGAGGTGCGTAAGCAATAAGGAACAACACGAACTGACGATGGGCAGTCTCTTCGATGGGATCGGCGGCTTTCCTCTGGCTGCGGTGCGAAACGGCATCCAGCCTGTGTGGGCCAGTGAGATCGAAGCCTTTCCTATTGCGGTAACAAACCTGCGTTTTCCCGGCATGATCCATGTCGGTGATATTACAAAGCTGAATGGCGCGGAGCTGCCCCCGGTGGATATTATCACCGGGGGCAGTCCCTGTCAGGATCTTTCCGTCGCCGGAGCGAGAGCTGGTCTCGCCGGAGATCGCTCCGGCTTGTTTATGGAACAAATCAGAGTAATTAGGGAGATGAGAGCAGCTGACTTACGGCGTGGAAGAACAACTGAGCATATCCGACCTCGATATGGAGTGTGGGAAAATGTTCCGGGAGCCTTCTCCAGCGGAACCCCGAAGGGGGAAGACTTCCGGATCGTCCTCGAAGAATTCGTCCGAATTGCGTTCGATTCCGTTTATGTCCCTCGACCTTACACCGGGCGCTGGGAATCTGCTGGACGAATTCTATTGGGAGATTCTTTCTCCCTGGCGTGGCGAGTCTTTGATACTCAATACTGGCCCGGCACCCCGCAGCGGCGCCGCCGGATCTACCTTGTGGTCGATTTTGGAGGCACAACCGCACCCACGATACTTTTTGACCAGGAAAGCCTGTGCCGGGATTATTCGCCGGGCATCCGAACGGGACAAGCCCTTACCGCCCCAACTCCAGCAGGCCCTTGAAATTCAGGCAGGCCTGAGAGGGGAGGGGGACGATTCCCAGCCAATGGCATTCGCAGCCAACCAGCGGGATGAAGTCCGGGACCTCCACGATGTAGCAGGCGCCCTGGTTGCCCAGCCCGGAATGAAGCAGCAGACCTTTGTTGCCTCCGGTGTGGTCACCAAAGGCAACGGCGAGTGCTTCCTGACGGAGGATGTTCATACATCCCTTTCGGCGGGAGGCGGACAGGCGGGGCAGGGGTATCCCTGTGTTCTCTGCCTGAACGATCAGGGCGGTCAGTTTATGAACTGCTCTGAAAACATCACCGGAACCCTGCGTGCCCAGATGAACGCGCACCAGCCTCTGATCCTGGAATCAAACCAGGACCATGCGGTGGTGCGGGAGGATGGCGTATCGCCCACACTCCCTGCATCCATGGGAATGGGCGGCGGCTATGTGCCAATGGTCTATGAGAATCACGGCATTGATTCCAGATACACCGGCCCCCACGAAGTGGTGCCGACCATTTCAGCCCGATGCGGTACAGGCGGAAATAATGTTCCATTGATCGGTGGAGGAGCCGATGTGTTCTGTATCATGGGAAATGCCATTGACCGGGAACCCCACAATGGCGGGAATGGAATTGGCTACCAAAGGGACATTGCGTATAGCCTAACCACCTCTGACCGCCATGCCATCTTCTCACGGCAGAGAACCGATGTGTTCCAGGAGAATGATGTGGTCAGCACCGAGAGCGCTCGGCAGCACAAGGACGCCACAGATCTGTTGATGCAGCCCTACCAGCAGACCGTGGGCACCCTGGTTTGCTCTGACCATAAGGGCATCAGCAACCAGTATGTCAACGACGATAAGTGTATCGTCGGCGGCACCAATCTGATTCGCCGCCTGACGCCCCTTGAGTGCGAGCGCTTGCAGGGTTTCCCGGACGGGTGGACAAACATAGAGGGGGCGTCTGATTCGGCCCGTTACAAAGCCCTGGGGAACAGTGTGGCCATCCCCTGCGTGGAGCATGTGATGCACGGCATCGCGCTGGTCCTCAGATCGGAAGCTGAAAACCGCAGAAGGAGGCGACACTGGAACATGACCGTGTACCAGTGGGCAGCTTGAAGATCTGCGAATAAAGCAAGGCCGGAGAACGCAATGTTCTCCGGCCAAATTAATTATGAACGATACCGCCTCTTTCTTCCTTTCCGGGCGGTCCACATATCGGGTGGGAAGGACCAGCCGGGCGGCTGGCAACACCCGCCCTAATTTTTCTTGAATAATTTGGAGGTACAACAATGACAGAGCAAAGAGGACTATCCAGGCGGCAGTTTGCCGCATCCAGCTTCGATCCCGACGGGTATGTATTCAATGAACAGCCCGGCGAATTCGTGGCAGTCATCGACTGCAAGCGGTGGGGGAAGCGGAAGAAGCTGATTACCTACATGACCTTCGAGGACGGCCGCAGAATCGTGGCACCGACCTGGCCAAGAAGCCGATACGAGGGATTGGCGGATATGATGGTCGGCTCCCGGATCCGGATCGGGTATCGCCTCAATAACGCAGGAACCCTGTGTGTCCGCAGCGTGATCCTGCTGGACAATCCCCGCCGGGTGAAATAATGGCATATTCAAAGGTACGGATCCCGACAGAGGTTTATCACCTGACGAAGCGGGAGAACCTGGAAAGCATCTTGGCAGATAAACGTATTCGGCGCTTCGGTGATACCGAGTGCTGGTTCTGCCGGTCCCCGGAGGATATGCTGCGGTATATGGAGTACACGGTTCTGTGTGAGGGGAAGCCCTACATCGCCACGGGGGGACGGATCCAGCGGTATCCGAAGTTCGTCCCGGAGGATTATGTGCTTCTGAAGCTGACCCCCAGTAAATGGGAGGACAAGTGGTACCAATGGAACCAGGAGGTTCCAGCAAATGCGTCCCCGGAAGTCAAAGATCAGGCAAGAGAATTCTCTGAGCTGAAGATCGGCTACCGGGGAGACCTTCGCTTTTCAAAGGTGGAGGTTTGGGATGTAAGACAGCTTATGGGCATCCAGCCCGAACAGAAGCAGGAGGAAAGCCTGCAGATTATGCAGGCAGAAAGGTGAATTATGCAATTAAGTTTCGGTTATGGACAGTTCATTCGCAGTTTTCAATGTAACAATTAACATTTCGCAAACATAAAATAAGCAATTCATAATTATTTGGACTGTAGAATAAGGCCATCAAATCAAACAACACGACTTAAAGGAGAAATTTGTTATGGCTAAGTTTGCGGACCACATGGATAAGATCGCCCAGGGCGTTACCGAAGGTTATCAGAAGATCGAGGACGGCGTTGTCGGTGGTTACAAGAAGATCGAGAGTGGCGTTGTGGAAGGCTTCGGCAAGATCACCGATGCCTGCTCCGGCGCGATGCTGAACGAGGAAGGTTCCCTGAAGACCGGCAAGATCGGCGATGCTGTTGTCGGTGCTTATCAGAAGGTGGAGAACGCCTTCGTGAATACCTTCATGGCCAAGGAAGGCGAGTCCGTCGAGGATGCCAAGGCCCGTATGGCTGCCGAACAGGCTGCTCGTGACGAGCAGATGAAGGCTGACGCCGCAAAGCGTACCGCCGATCAGAAGGCCATGATCGAAGCCAGCCTGGAAGGTTCCAGAAACGCAGGGAAGATCAACAAGTAAAACGAACCCGTGGGAGCAGTGCTCTCACGGGTTTTGGGTCAGGAAAGGAGACTTCCATGAAAAGAAAACTTCGCTATCAGGCGGAAGGGCGCATGGTTGAAAAAGAGGTCGACTATATCCCGGTACGATTTATTCTGGCGATTATCCTGGCGGTGCTGGAAACGGCGGCGGTGATCGCGGCTGTTATGGTTTGCAGCTACTACATACCCTATTTTTATCTGCTGGTCTGGGCGACGGAGATCGCTGTGGTCATCAAGATCATCTCCTCCGATGATAACCCGGATTATAAGATCCCCTGGCTGATGGTAGTCCTGCTGATCCCGGTGGCCGGATTTATGATGTATTTCCTGTTCTATGACCGGAAGCTGCATAAACGTTACGTCAAACGCCTGAAGGCCATGAAGTCCGTTGGACACAAGCCGAATGATCTGCATTTGTTCTCTGCTCTGGCGGCAGAATCCCTGGAAGCCCATAATCAGGCGAAGATGATCTGTAATATCAGCGAATCTCACCTCTATTCGGGCACGAAGCAGGAATACTTTCCGCTGGGTGAGGATATGTTCCGGCGGCTGCTGGAGGATCTGCGCGGCGCCGAGCATTTCATCTTTATGGAGTATTTTATCATTGAGGAAGGCCACTTCTGGAATTCCATTCTGGAGATCCTGAAGGAAAAGGCCGCTGCCGGGGTGGAAGTGAAGGTGGTCTATGATGACATCGGCTGCATGATGACCCTCCCCGGCGACTATTACCGAACCCTGCGGAGCTTCGGCATCGATGCAACGCCCTTCTCAGCCCTGAAAGGCAATGCGGATTCGGAATTCAATAACCGCTCCCACCGGAAGATCACGGTCATTGACGGCAAAATCGGGTACACCGGCGGCGTGAATATTGCCGACGAGTACATCAACGAAATGGTGAAATTCGGACACTGGAAGGATGTGGGCCTGCGGCTGGAGGGTGATG
Source organism: Oscillospiraceae bacterium (assembly GCA_017465745.1). GTDB lineage: Bacteria > Bacillota > Clostridia > Oscillospirales > Oscillospiraceae > Faecousia. The sequence continues at coordinate 21,419 of JAFTVM010000069.1, read as the reverse complement.
CCGTCAAGGAACTGACCAATTTGTTCCTCATCGATTACGGCATCAATGTCCGCAAAATGCCCAAAGCAGAGCAGAACTATTTCCCGGAATATACCGTGCCGGAGGGCGGCTTCATGATCCCCTTCGGCGACGGCCCCGCGCCGATCTACAAGCGCCGAGTGGGCAAGAGCGTCATCGAAAATATGCTCAATCAGGCAGACCGCTATATGTACATCATGTCCCCGTATCTGATCGTGGATAATGAGCTGTTCCAGACCATCGAGAATGCCGCCCTCCGGGGCGTATCGGTCAAGCTGATCCTGCCTCATGTGCCTGATAAGAAGATCATTCTGGAAATGGCAAGGAGCTATTATCAGCGGCTGATCGACTCCGGCGTGGAAGTTTACGAGTATGAACCGGGCTTTGTCCATGCCAAGGTGTACCTGGCCGATGATGAATATGCCATGGTGGGTACCATCAACCTGGACTACCGCAGCCTGGTCCATCACTTTGAGAACGGTGTGTGGATGTACAAATGCGATTGCCTGAAGGATATCAAGACCGATTTTGAAGCTACCCTGGAACGGTGCACCCGCATGGATGAAGCTAAGATCAAATGGACGCTGCCCCAGCGATTTGTCCGGGCCGTGCTGCGGGTGTTTACCCCAATGTTGTAAAATAAAAAGATCGCATGGGCGCAGTTGCTCATGCGATCTTTTTTATGCGGCGCCGTTCAGCAGCTCGCTGGTCAGCTTCAGGATCTCCGGGGCAAGCCGCTCCCTTTCCTTCTTCGTGAGATAGTGATTCAGCGGATAGGCGAGGGCAATACCGGCAATGCCTGCGAGTCCAACGATAACGCCCGGAATAAACAGTGCATTGCCCCACAGCATCGTACAGCACATGCCGATCCCGAGGATCAGACTGCTGATGATACCAAGGGTCAGGGAGCAGGCAAGCCCTTTCTTCGTGGAGCTCTCGTCCAGGCGGCGAAGCTGCTCTATCTTGCTTTCCGGCTTGGGCATATATTTCTCCCGGATCTTTTTTACTTCATCATTTCGCGTTGCTGAATAAGTGTAGCAGAATATCTGGTCATTGTGTTTCATGTGGATTCACCTCTGTATGGTTTTTCATTTTCTGGTGCTATCCTAGCAGGGACGTGTTTGGGAGTTGCTTATATTATGTTAGAGAAATATTAATTTCGAATTTTTTCTGACTTTAACATTTCTCTAACATAAGGGAATCGTTGCGTAAACAAATCCCCGTTATAATGCACACATATCATGCGGAAAAGGAGATATCGCAATGAACGCAATTGAGATCCGCAATCTATCCAAAAGCTTCCGGGGCCTGTATGCTCTGGATGACCTGAACATGACCGTGCCCGTGGGGGCCATTTACGGCTTCATCGGCGAAAACGGCTCCGGCAAGTCCACCACCATGAAGCTGCTGTGCGGTCATCTGGTGGCAGATGGCGGAGAGATGAAACTCTTTGATAAGGAATATACCGATCCCGGCGTCCGGGTCCGGGTGGGAGCGCTGATTGAGAATGCAGGCTGCTTCCCCGGCTCCTCTGTGTACCACAATCTGCGGATGCAGGCCATCAATCTGAATCTGGAGAACCCTGACGACGAGATCAACCGGGTACTGAAGATCGTCCGTATGGAGGAAAATGCCCAGCTGAAATTCAAGAAGTGTTCCCTGGGCATGAAGCAGCGTGTGGGCATCGCCATGGCGCTGCTGGGTGATCCCGCTCTGCTGATCCTGGACGAGCCCATCAACGGCCTGGATGCCGACGGTATGCGGCTCATGCGGGAGATTCTGGTGGATATTACGAAGAACTATGGATGTACGGTGCTGATCTCCTCCCACCTGCTGGGCGAGCTGGAGAAGATCGCTACCCATTACGGTATCATCCGTCAGGGGAAGATGATCGTGGAGCTGTCTGCCGCCGAACTGGAGGGCCGGGCCCAGGTGTTCGTTTCCCTGAAAACAAAGGATATGCAGGGCGCAAAGGCAGTTTTGCAGAAGAAGTTTTCGGATGTCCGGCTGGATGGGGAGCATCTCCGGGTCTACGATGTGGAGGATGTGGAAAGCATCGTAGAGCATCTGATCCGGAACGGTCATGTGGTCAGCGAAATCAAAAAGAACAAGATCGGTCTGGAAGAATACTACATCGAGCTGATGAGCAAGAAGGAGGCGTAAATCATGGCACACGAACTGAAATTTGAATCCCCCAGCTTTGGAAGACGCCTGAAGGGTATGCTTGGCGTGGACTTCTACCGCCTGTTCCATACCCCCATGTATTACATCTTCCTCGCTATCGCCGCCATGATCCCTGCCCTGATCCTGGGCACCGGCGGCATGACCAATCCCCAGACCGGAGAAGTCGGCGCCATGCTCTACACCAATGTGTGGAACGCTGTTGCCGCGGATACGCCGCTGTATGTGGTGTCCGACATCGGTGAGTACGCCAATATGAACATGGTCTTCATCTTCGGCGGCATCATGGTTTCCGTCTTCATCGGCAACGACTACCGCAGCGGCTACGTCAAGCAGCTCTTCACCACCCACGCAAAGAAGCAGGATTATATGCTCTCCAAGACCGTGACCTGTGCGTTTGCCATGGCATGTATGTGCATGACCTATCTGATGGGAAGCGTGGCCGCCGGTGCGCTGGTAGGGCTGGATTTCTCCGTGAATGCGGGCAGCCTGATCTGCGCCATTCTTGGCAAACTGGTCATGAGCCTTGGCTGGGCCAGCCTGTACACCTTCCTGAATGTGATTTTCCGGAAGTTCTTCGGCGTGTCCATCGTTTCCTCTTTCTTTTTCGGCACCGGCATTCTGATCATCGGTGCGGCAGCAATCCTGGGCAACAGCAGCATCCTGAACATCTTCCTGTACGGTTCCTCCGTCTATGCCTGCCTGAGCAGTAACCTGGCGACGGTGCTGGTATGTCTGGTTTGCTCTGTTTTCTGGGCAGTTGTATACAATGCGGCAGGTACCCGGGTGCTGAATACCTGCGATGTCTATTAAGGAGGCGGCGAGATGAATGCGATTGAAATCAAAGGCCTGACCAAAAGCTACAAGGAAAAGCAGGCCCTTGCGGGGCTGAATATGACCGTTCCCGTGGGCGCCATCTATGGTCTGATCGGTGAGAACGGCTCCGGCAAGTCCACCACGGAAAAGCTGATCTGCGGCTTGATCCACGCAGACAGCGGCAGCATCAGGCTGTTTGACCGTCCCCATACCGATGCGGACGTCCGTGCAAAGATGGGTGTTCTGATCGAAGCCCCCGGCTGCTTCCCCAATGATACGGTGTGGAACAATATGCTGCTGCAGGCGGCGAATCTGGGCATCCAAAACGCGGAAACGGAAGTGCGGAAGGTGCTGAAGCTGGTCCGCATGGAGGGTGCGGCATCCAATAAATTCAAAAATTGCTCTTTGGGCATGAAGCAGCGTATCGGCATCGCCTTTGCCCTGCTGGGTGATCCCAGGCTGCTGATCCTGGACGAGCCCATCAACGGTTTGGACGTGGACGGTATGCGGATCATGCGGGAAGTCCTGGTGGATATTACGAAGAATCTGGGCTGCACCGTGGTCATCTCCTCCCATGTGCTGGGGGAGCTGGAAAAGGTCGCCACCCACTACGGCATTGTCCGGGGCGGCAGAATGATCCGGGAGATGACCGCCGCCGAACTGGATGCGGACTGCCGCACCTTCGTGGCGCTGAAAGCCAGAGAGCAGAGCCGGGCAAAAGCATTGCTGGCCTGCAAATACAGCCGGGTGGAGGAAGACGACCAGGACCGCATCCGGGTCTACGACGCCGTTGGGGCAGAAGAAATCGTCTCTTATCTGTACGAAAACGGCATTCTCGTCAGCGAAGTCATGACGGAAAAGGTCGGTCTGGAAGAATACTACATCGACCTGATGAAGGAGGGACGGTAATATGAAATTTGAACATATCGGTTTCGGCAAGCGGCTGAGAACCATGCTCCATGTGGATTTCCGCCGGATGTTCACCCAGCCCCTGCTTTACATCATGGCTGGTTCCTGCCTGGTGATCCCAATTCTGATCCTGGTGATGACCACCATGATGGACGGCAGTGTTTCCATCAATCCCCAGACCGGCGTGGAGACGGTCATGGAGGCCTTCGACAGCGCCTGGCAGATCATCGCGGTGGGCAGCGCCGATTACAATCCTATGGCCATGGATATGACCACCATGTGCAATATCAACCTTTTGTACTTCTTCGCGGCGGTGCTGGTGGGCTGCTTCGTAGCGGCGGATTTCCGCAGCGGCTACGCCAAGAATCTGTTCACCGTCCGGGCGAAGAAGGCGGATTATGTGATTTCCAAAACACTGGTCTGCTTTGCGGGCAGCGTGCTGATGCTTCTGGCCTTCTTCCTGGGCACCATGCTGGGCGGTGCAATCTCCGGCCTGCCCTTCGACCTGCGGGAGGATGCCAACCTGATGCTGTGTATGGCATCCAAGCTGCTGCTGGCGCTGGTATTCGTGCCCCTGTATCTGCTGTGGAGCGTGGGTGCCAAGCAGAAGCTGTGGCTGAGCCTGGTGGGTTCCATGATGACAGGGATGTTCCTGTTTATGATGATCCCCATGCTGACGCCCCTGGACGCAGGAATCGTCCATGTCCTGGGCTGCCTTGCTGGCGGTGTGGTGCTTAGCATTGGCTTAGGTGCTATCAGCTGCCAGATCCTTAAAAAGACAAGTTTGGTTTAATAAGCAAATGAGAGGCTTGAAAAGTACTAATTAATTCTCAGAAGAGACCGCCCTGCTGTTCTAATGACAGTAGGGCGGCTTTTCATATACGGTGCATAAAAATGCAGAAGGAGGCAATGAAATGAACATCCGAAAGAACATCGACTACAGCGAAATGTATGCGGCACTCGATGCTGCCATGGCAACCGGCAAGGAGCAGATGGAACTGTATACTCTGATCGGTCAGGCTGTGTGCCGGCGAACCGAAAAGGGTGCCGCCGTTGCTGCCGCGGAGTATCTGCGTAAGCGCTACTCGGATGTTCAGGGGTTCTCTCCCAGAAATCTGCGCCGGATGCGGGATTTCTGCCGCACCTATGAAAATCATCCTGTTCTGCTGTCCCTGGCTATGAATCTCAGTTGGACGCAGAACGTTGTGATCATGGAAGCCGATCTGACGATGGAGCTCCGGGAATGGTATCTCCGGGCTGCCCGGCAGTTCGGCTGGTCCAAGACCGAGCTGACTGCCAGAATCGCAGAGCTGGCTCATCTGGAAATTGTTCTGGATATTGAGCAGGAAGTATGCGATAATGGCACCAATGAAGCAGAAACAATCAGCGGTTCCATCCGGAACGCTGTTGCATATTTTAACCAGCACGTCGAACAGCGTGTGCTGCTGTTGCGACAATGCCGGGGAAGACCAAAGAGGGGAGGAGTACCATGGCGCACTATGTGGTGGCCGATGTCCATGGCGAAGCAGATCGCTTCCATGCGATGTTAGAGAAGATCCGCTTCTGTGCAGACGATACGATGTACATATTGGGTGACGTTGTTGACCGTGGTCCGGATGGAATCACGCTCCTCCAGGAAATCATGCAGACTCCGAACATGGTGATGCTTCTGGGCAACCATGAGTATATGATGCTGCAGTATTTCAGCCCGGATGCCTCCGGCGAGGAAATCCGCCGCTGGAACCGAAACGGCAACGCACCAACCAAGGCATCGTATCTGAAACGCAAGGCCAGAGAGCAGCGGGCAATTCTGGAATACCTGCAGACGCTCCCTACTCACCTGGAGCTGACGATCAATGGACGGAACTTCTACCTTGTGCATGGATTCCCGGCTGAGAATGTCCATGACGAAGTATGGCTCCGACCAAGCATGGATGCTCCCAACCCGAAGCCCGGATTTCAGGTAATCGTCGGCCATACCAAGGTGCTGAGCCTGATCAAGCCGGAGAAAGAAAGAATCGCCTTCGCCACGGATTTGGAGAACAGAGGAGATCACCTGAAGATCTATCACGGTCCAGGCTTCATCGATATCGACTGTGGCTGCGGTTATGAGATGCCAATCAAGAAATTGGCTTGCATTCGGTTGGAAGATATGTTAGAATATTATCAATAGAAGAGGAGATATTGTTGAGTTTGAGTGCCTTCGATTGCGAATTCAAGTGTCTAAAAAGGTATCTCAAAAGCAAAAAATACCAAAAATTTCCTCGAACTTTCCTGGGTACAAAAACGATACTTTTTTCGAAAATATTTATTTTTCAAATTTTCTGAATAGAAAATATCTATAGTGTACATACAAGACAAGATAAGTTGACAAGTTTCGACAAGAAGCTTGTCAACTTTTTGTCAAGCATAAAATCCGAAATACAGTTATGCTTCATGGCTCATTGACATCATTTATGGATTTCCTTATAATGTCATAAGTGAAGTAAAGTGGAGGAAATCCTATGTCAAAACGCAATCTTCGTCCGGCGGTGGCCGCCTTTTTTCTGATGATCACCATGAGCCTGCAGTCCACGGCGCTGGCATTCTTCGTGGAGCCTGTCTGCTCGGATCTGGGCTTCGGCCGGGGCAGTTTCACGCTGTATTACAGTCTGATGGTGGCTGCCGGAGCCATCAGCACTTCCATTCTCGGCAGCTACATGAATAAGCACGGTGTCCGGGGCGTGATCCTGGTCAGTGCCTTCTGGGTCGCAGCCGGTGCGCTGGGGCTGTCCTTCTCCACTTCCCTGTGGATGTTCTATCTGACGGGCGCCGCCATGGGCTTCTTCGGATCCACCTGCGTGTATCTGGCTGCCAATGTCATCGTCCAGCACTCCTACCGCAGCAGCGACGCGGCGGCGATCCTGGGTCTGGTCATGACCGGCTCCGGCATCGGCGGCGTGATCTGGAGCATGGCGTTCCCCAAGCTCATCGAAAATCTGGGCTGGCGGTTCGGCTACCGGCTGCTGGGTCTGTGCTGGCTGGTGCTGGCAATTCTTGCTGCACTGATCCTGGGCAGGCAGAAAATCTCCGCCGCCAGCAGTGATGCAAAAGCCGAGGTTGAAGGCACTTCCAAGAAGGAAGCCTTCCGCAGCCTGCCCTTTATCCTGGTGGCGCTGACCATGTGCATCATGATCACTGCCAGCTGTGTTTCCCAGCATCTGCCCTCCCTGCTGGGTGGCATGGGGCACGGCACGGAGCAGATCAGCCTGATGATCTCCGTCATGACCGCCCTCGGTGCCGCGGCAACCGTCATCGAGGGTCTGGTGTGCAGCAAGCTGGGCATCCGAAAGACCATGCTCGTCATCCTCGTTCTCTACGCCGCGGGCTACTGTATGCTGGCGCTGGGGGTGTGGGTGTATCCTGCGCTGATCTGCCTGACCATGGGCTTCGGCGCTGTCAGCACGCTGATGCCCATCGTCATCCGTGAGATCTTCGGCGGACGGGACTACACCGCCATCTGGTCGGTGGTTCTCAGCTGCAGCTCCGTGACGTCCTTCGTGGCGACCCCCGCCTGGGGCATGGTCTACGACATGTTCGGCACCTATGTGCCCGCCCTGGTGATTACGCCGGTACTGCTTGTTGCATCCATGTTTGCTCTTGCGGTGGCATTTCGTAAGAAAGCATAGTTCTCAACTGTATAAGTTCATGACGCGGAGAAGAATAATCGAAACTTTTGCGGGGAACTTACGCGGCTGCATCTAAAGTGATCAAAAAAGGCCAATAAGAAAGCCACCCCAACGGGGTGGCTTTCTTATTGGCGGAATAGAGGATTGTAAAGGGCGTCACCAGTCCGGTGGACACTTTTTTAGTCCGTGGGAGAGTCCTGTGCTTTCCGAACGCAGTCCGGAGTATTTTACCCAGACGATATGTTATCCAGATTGGGGATCGGACCGTTTGTTGCGAGAAAAACGGGTACGCCAAGAAAAAAGCATGGTCTTTATCCGTTTTCTGACTGGGCTTGCTGTAAACAAACGGAACCCGCCCTGGATGTGCAGATGCAATGCAGATAAATTGTGCGCAAACTGCACGATCGGATCCCGCAATTGCAGGAAAATACAGAAGAAAACAGAGAGAATTCCCGTTTGAAGCGGATGTTGTTTTGTGTGATGAAATGGAGAATTTCTGTCCAAGAGAAATTGCAAAGATATTGGATAGAATGGAGTATTTCCGAGCTGTCGGGTTTATTGGGAGAGCAAGGCATAATTTAATGAGCGTGTAGTTTTGGAAATGGCGGCGCGATTGGCGCAAAAGCTGAAATTGCATGCCGTTGCCATTACGAAGGTGCCTTTGTCATGACTCCTGTGGGCCTTTTGGCAATGAGTCGCATTATAATAGCATCGTCCTTCGTCCATTTCTTTGATTTCCGGGTTTACAATTCGTTTGAAGCAATATATAATAAAGTTAAAAGGGAAGTTGTGCGCTTTCGATTGCTTGAGATTATTATGTAAGAGGACGTTGTAATGCAGAAACTCATTATGCTATATTGGGGTACAGTTTTTCTGATGTACCTGTCTCAGGTGTATTATCCTGTTAGAAGCCAAATTCAGGGAAGTCAGAGCGGTAGATACCATTTTATGCGGAAGAAAACTGACTTTTTCACAATGATTGTTATTTTCTGGCTTTCTGCATTCAGTTTTTTGAGAGTTTCGTATAATGACACATACACATATATAACAACCTTTCAAGAAGCTGAGTCGGTTGCGGAGGGACTTGCAAACGGAACATTTACCGATTGGACAGGCAATCCATGGTCCATGTTTTACCGGAGCCTGATACACGACCTAACGGAAAATTATCATATTTATTTTTTATTTCCGGCTGTTTTAAGCAGCTTTGCTGTTGTAAAGTTATGCAAAAGATATTCTGTTAATCCGGCGTTCAGCTTGCTGATTTTCTTTTCCATAGGAACTTATGTCATGTATGTTGCGGCACTGAAACAGTGTCTTGCAATGTTTTTCCTACTGCTGGCGCTGCCTTATGCAATTGACAGGAAATATGTGCAGTTCTATCTTCTGGTTTTCGTGGCAATCATGTTTCATACCCATGCGTTTATGTTTGCGATCGTGCCGTTGCTTTTGGAAAAGCCCTGGGGAAAGGTTACCTGGATTTTGCTGGGAGCAACGCTGTTCGCCATGGCAACCTATGATGCTACATTGGGTGCCTTCATGGAGTATGCCCAGTCTATTGGCGCACTGGTGGCGGAAATTGAGGTATTTGATGACCATCAGATCAATATACTGAGAGTGCTTGTATATTGGGTTCCTGCCATAGTGGCATTGGTGCTACACCGCAGATTGTTCACTGACTCTACACGAACCGAGAATTTGTTTGTGAATATGAGCCTGGTCAGTGCATTTATCCTGACCATTGGACTGGTACAGGGTGCCAATCTGTATGCACGAATGGCAGCGTACTTTGAGATCGCAACTGCAGTTGCACTGCCGTGGATGATCAAAAAACTGTTTACGAAACAGTCTGCGCAAATGATCACAACACTTGCGGTTATTCTATATTTTGCATACTTTATGTTCGAATTCACTGTATCCAAGAACTTTAACAATGACTATGCTGCAATTACCATGTGGCAGTTTATTCAGAGCCTGTTTGGTTAATTCTTGTTCGTGTTGTAAGAAATAAGGTGCATAGACTGCCCGCGCAGCCTGCGGGATGCGTGTGGGATCTTGGTTGAGATTGAAGTGGTGACAGGTTATAATGCGATGAATCATCATTGTTTTGCTTGTCGTTCCATTTTCTACATAGGTGCTCCGTTTGGGGGCAATTCATCACAAAGTGAGGTTTTGATTTTGTCAAATATCCAGCAAAAGATTGAACAGGTTTGGAAAGTCGAGCAGGAAATTTTTGATGTAATCCATTGTGTCTGCACTGAGCATGGTCTTCGTTACTCCCTTGCCTATGGAACACTAATCGGCGCGGTACGTCACGGCGGGTTCATTCCTTGGGATGATGATATCGACCTTGTGATGCCCCGTGAGGACTATGAAAAGCTGCTGTCTATCTGGAATGATGTTGCTCCGGAGGGGTATATCCTTCAGAATATTCGTACAAATTCCGACTATACCAATACATTCACCAAGATTCGCAAGAATCATACGACTTTCCTTCAGGATGAGGCTGAGCGGGAGAAGGGATACCATAAAGGTGTTTTTGTGGATATTTTCCCGGGGGATCGTGTTGCACCCGGAAAGCTGTCTCGGATGATACAGTATATTGCCTGCGCAGTAAATCTGCTGTATACCAGAGGGTACTCCAGCGGATCAACAGGTATGATCGGCATGGCAGAGCGAGTTCTACTGGCAATGCCCAAGGAAATTCGTTCCACAATACGTACTGCCAGTGAGAAGTTTATCCGCAGATGGAACGGTAGGAAGGATTTGCAGTGGTTTTTTCCTAGTACGATCATTGCAGCCGGAAGATATCATGCTGCCACCATGTTTGAAGAAAGGAAGCAGATTCGATACTGCGGAAAACAGTATTGGTGTATTGCCGACTATGATGCCTTCCTGAAAACTGAATATGGCGACTATATGCAGCTTCCGCCCGAGGAAGAGCGCGTATGGAAGCATCATCCGATTCTCATTGATTTTGAGCATAATTATGAGGAGCTGAATCTTCAGAAATGAGTGGCAAAATCTCCATTCTGATGGGCATCTACAACTGCGCCGACACCCTTGAGCAGGCAGTTTTATCCATTCAGAATCAAACCTATTCGAACTGGGAACTGATCCTCTGCGAGGACGGTTCTTCGGACAATACATACGAAGTCGCACAGACGCTGGCATCTAAGGATAGCAGAATTGTACTGCTGCGCAACGAGAAAAATCTGGGCCTGAACGCAACGTTGAACCGCTGCTTCCGTGTTGCCTCCGGTGAATTCATTGCCCGGATGGATGGCGATGACGATTGCATGCCGGACCGCTTTGAAAAGCAACTGCATTTTCTTGAAAGCCACCCGGAATTTCAGATTGTCAGCAGCGCCATGACATTGTTTGATGAAAGCGGTGAATGGGGACGCGCTGTCTGTCCGGAATACCCCCAACCGGAGGATACCGTTGGTGGTACTGCATTCTGTCATGCCGCTGTGTTGATGAAAAAGGAATGCATGGATGCGGTTGGCGGCTATACAGAAGATCCAAGAATGCTTCGCGTTGAAGATGTCAATCTCTGGATCAAGCTCTATGCCGCCGGATATAGGGGCTATAACATCCAGGAACCGCTCTACCGGATGAGAAACGACCAGAATGCATTGAATCGGCGGAAGTATATCTACCGGGTTAATTCCGTTTATGTCCGCATGCAGGGCTGCAGGATGCTGAAGCTGGGACCGAAGAGTTATCTGAAAGCCTGCAGCCCTATGATCAACGGTTTGGTTCCTGCAAGACTGAGACAATGGATGCGGAAACAGCAGCGCAAAGTATAACCCTATACGATTCGGAGGGCCGAGTATGATTCCCAAGAAAATTCATTATTGCTGGTTTGGCTGCGGCGAAAAGCCCAAACTGGCTAAAAAGTGCATAGCCAGCTGGAAAAAGTATTGTCCTGACTACGAGATCATCGAGTGGAACGAGGATAATTTTGATCTGGACTACAACAGCTTTACCCGTTACTGCTATGACAACAGGAAGTGGGCATTTCTGAGTGATTTTGCCCGACTGCTTGTGGTAGCGGAGCATGGCGGCGTCTATTTTGATACTGATGTGGAACTGCTGAAAAGGCCGGACGAACTGCTGCAATATGAAGCGTTTTATGGCTTTGAAAATGACCATAATATTGCCACTGGACTGGGGTTTGGCGCGGAAGCAAAGCATCCCACCATTATGGCCATGAAGGGAAAATATGAAGCGATCGTGCCAAATGCTGATGGAAGCTACCCCATGATTGTCTGTCCAGCCTTGAACACCGAAGCGCTGATGCCCTTTGGCTTGAGGTTGGACGGAACACGGCAGAATATTGCCGGTGCTGAAATTCTTCCTGCTGACTGGCTTAACCCTTATGATGATCCCACCGGCCGGCTGAACAAGACGAATAATTCGGTTTCTGTCCACTGGTATTCCAAGAGTTGGATGAGCAAAGGCAAAATCATCAGAAGCATATTAACAAAGCCGCTCCACAGGATTTTTGGAGTCGATGCATTCAAGAGGTTAAGAAGATGAAAAAGTCCCTGCTGATTGTATCCCATGCACTGGAGCTTGGCGGCGCAGAACGCAGCCTGGTTGGATTGCTGGATGCACTTGATCCCGAGATCTGGAATATCGATCTGTTTTTGCTGCGCCATGAAGGTGAACTGATGGATGCCGTTCCTGCATACGTGAACCTTCTGCCGCAGATTTCGGCATATACGGTGCTGGGCAGACCGATGAAGAATACGCTGCGGGAAGGTCATTTTTTGTTGACTGCCGCAAGACTTGTGGGAAAAATTACCGCTGGAAGATATGCAAAAAAACACAAGCATATTGAAAGCGCAGTGGGATTGGAATACAGCCATAAATTTACCTGCCCATTGATGCCGAAGATACAACCTGAAAAGGAATATGATCTGGCAATCAGCTTTTTGACACCCCACTATTTTGTGGCGAAAAAAGTTCGGGCAAAAAAGAAAATTGCGTGGATCCACACGGACTATACCCGTATCCAGGTAAACATCTCGTCTGAAACGGCTATGTGGAGTGCCTATGATCACATTGCGTCCATTTCTGATGCCGTGACAGAGAGCTTTTTGAAAATCTTTCCGGGTCTGGAAGACAAGATCATTCTGATTGAGAATATTCTGCCGGAGCGCTTTGTGAAAAGACAGGCAGAATTGTTTTCTGTGGAAGATGAAATGCCTGCCAAGGGTATTCGAATCCTGTCGATCGGAAGATTCTGCTACCAGAAGAATTTTGATAATGTGCCGGATATTTGTGCCCGTTTGCTGGAAAAGGGGCTGGATGTGTACTGGTATCTGATTGGCTTCGGTCCTGATGAGAACCTCATCCGCCGGAAAATCATAGAGGCTGGCATGGAGAAACGTGTGATCCTGTTGGGTAAAAAGGAGAATCCCTATCCCTATATTAAAGCCTGTGACCTGTATGCACAGCCCAGCCGCTACGAGGGAAAAGCGGTCACCGTCCGGGAAGCGCAGATGCTTGGAAAACCTGTTGTGATTACGGATTATGCCACCGCCTCCAGCCAGTTGGAAGATGGCGTAGATGGTATTGTTGTGCCAATGGATAATGTTGGATGTGCCGAGGCAATGGCGGTACTGCTGGAAGATGTTGAATGCATGCTGAGGATTTCAAAAAACTGCAGTTTGCATAACTACAGCAATGGTGCAGCTGCTCGTGAGTTGAAGAACCTTCTTCCTCCGGATCCTTCTAATAAATGGAGTTGAGCACGATGAATCAAGCGTTGAAAGAGATTCTGCATGCCGAAAGAGTCTTGTATATTCCCCATATCAAAACTCTGAAAAACAAAATTATGGCCATGTATACACACAGCGAGGAGTATGAAATATATCGCTTTATCCGCGCGCTGCGCAAGGCGGAGTTTTATAAATCGAAAAGCAAACTGATATATACATATTATCTTCGCAAAAGTAACATTTGTGGAAACCGCTTGGGTTATTTCATTGCACCTGGTGTGTTGGGAAAAGGTGTGCGTCTTTATCACAGAGGCGGAATCATCATTAATTCAAACAGCCAGATTGGTGATGGATGCCTGTTCCATGGTGATAATTGCGTTGGAAACAATGGCATGGATAATAGATGCCCGGTTTTGGGGAAAAATGTGGAACTTGGTATAGGTGCTAAAGTGATCGGTGGGATTACGCTCGCCGATGGAATCCGTGTCGGTGCAAATGCGGTAGTTACCAAATCCTTTTCGGAAGCCGGTATTACCATTGCCGGTGTTCCAGCTGTAAAAGTGAAATAGTTCTATAAACAATCATGCATTCGTGAGGACGGTGAAAAAATGCCCGAAAGAAAGAAAACACTTACTGTTTTCACAGCTACATATAACAGGGGTCATTTGATTGAGCGGCTGTACCGGTCATTGCTTCGTCAATCCTGTTTTGATTTCGAATGGTTGGTTATTGACGACGGTTCTGAAGATAATACTAAAGAATTGTTTTCAGAATGGCTCAATGCCGATAACCCGTTTACAATACGGTACTATTATCAGCCTAATCAAGGATTAATCCGTGCACTGAATCTGGGCATTGAATTGGCACAGGGCGAGTACTTTGCAAAAATTGATTCTGACGATTATGTTGTGGATGATTTTTCTGAAAAAATGATTACCTGGATCAATCAAATCAGAAATGAGGAAAAAGTGTATGGTGTATCAGGTGTTCGTGTATCCCCCGAAGGTATTCCTTTGAAGGGGAGTTGGCCCCAAATGCCTGATGATTCGGATTATGTAGATGCCACAGATTTGGAACGAGCTGCATACAATTTGGATGCGGATATGTGTGAATCGTGGAGAACCGACGTACTTCGGCAGCATCCATTCCCTGTGTGGGACGGAGAAAAATTTGCACCGGAGCAAATTGTTTTTTTTGATATTGCCCTGGAAGGCTGGAAAATCCGCTGGTTCCCGGTTGCCATGTTAATATGCGAGTACCAGGAAGGCGGCTTGACTTTGGGTGCCAGTAAATTAGAGAAGCAGAATCCAATGGGGTATGCCATGATGTATAATCAAAAGTTAAAGTATCTGCGAGGCATAAAGCAACGGATGAAAGCTGCGATGCAGTGCAATGCGTTGTGCTTCGTGGGAGGCTACCCACAGTATATTTTCCAAAGTAATGCTTTACTCATGTCGTTATTGACATTGATTCCCGGATGGCTTCTGTCGTATCGCAGGAGAATACAATATCGTGAGGTAAATCAATGAATGTACTATACGTAACCGGAGCTTGCCTGACAAAAAATACTTCGGCCAACATGAGTCATAATGGCTATGTTCAAGGCCTGCTGGAAAATGGGTGTCATGTAGATATCCTAATGGCAAAAGATAGTTGGGGCCAGGAAGACGCAGGGCTGCCAATCTGGCCTCAGGCAAACTATTTTTCGTACGAATCCACATCACTTCAAGATAGATTGCAGAAAAAGCTTCGCGGGTGTTTTGGTTCCACATCTACAGTATCTATGCAGTCCGGCGGGAATATCGGCGTTGCTGCTGCAAAGGGCAACGTTAAAAGCAATCTGCGCGCTGCTGCAAAGAAGTTATTTTATTATTGTTTTCCTACTGATCCGCTGTATTCTCTGGAGCACACCTGGCTGAAAAAAGCAGCCAATTTTCGGAATATAACGAAATATGACCTGGTAATATCAAATTCTTCACCGGCTGCTAGTCATAAGATGGTGGGACTGCTGTTGGAAAAGAGGCAAATAAAATGTGATCGCTGGATCCAGATCTGGGAAGATCCCTGGTTTCTTGACTTATACGCGGAGTATCCTGACATCGTTGGAGAGGAAGAGCATTCTTTGCTGCGTGCAGCCCATGAGGTCTATTATGTCAGTCCGTTGACATTAGATTATCAGAAACAATTCTATCCGGATTGCGCGCACAAGATGAAACATGTTCCGCTTCCTTTCCTGAATTTTGTAAAAAATGATCCAGGTTCTGCAAAAAAAAGTGGTAGTTTCGGATATTTCGGTGATTATTACAGTCAAACCAGAAACTTAGAGCCATTTTATGATGCATTGAAGAAATCTGGTATGCAAGGCTACATTTACGGAAACTCCAACTTGAATTTGGCTTCAACTGAACAGATTGTGGTCAGCGGTCGTGTCACTCTAGATGTCCTTGCACAGGTTCAGGCGAAAACAGAAGTACTGATACATTTAAGTAATCTAAAGGGCGGTCAGATCCCGGGGAAAATCTATCATTATTCGGCCACTGGCAAGCCAATCCTCTTTATTCTGGACGGCACCCAGGAAGAACAGGATATTCTGCGATCTTATTTTGGACAGTTTAACCGCTATTATTTTTGTGAAAACAGAGAAGAGTCTATTCTATCTGCGATTCGAAACATTCAGTCAGATATTTGTTCGGGTAAGACCTGGAGTCCTGTTGCGGAGTTTTCTCCTAAAGAAGTTGTGGCGCAACTGTTCTGACAGATCGCTAATTCAACCGTGAGGAGAGCAGAAAATCGTGAAAAGAATCATGCTGGTCTTTGGCACAAGACCCGAAGCAATCAAAATGTGCCCCCTGGTCAACGAACTGAAGACCAGAGACAATATCGAAACCATCGTATGTGTCACCGGTCAGCACCGCCAGATGCTGGACCAGGTACTTCATGCGTTCCAGGTGGTACCGGATTATGATCTGTCCATTATGAAGGATAAACAGACCCTGTTCGACATTACCACCAATATCCTGAACCGGATCAAGGAAGTGCTGGAACAGGCAAAGCCGGATGTTGTACTGGTTCACGGTGACACTTCCACCACATTTGTGACAGCCCTCGCCTGCTTCTATCTGCAGATCCCGGTGGGGCATGTGGAGGCTGGTCTGCGGACCTACAATATTTGCAGCCCCTATCCCGAGGAGTTCAACCGTCAGGCTGTGGGTATCATCAGTCGGTATAATTTTGCTCCCACGGAGCTGTCCAGGCAGAATCTGCTGAACGAGGGCAAGAAAGCTGATACCATTCATATCACTGGCAACACTGCCATCGATGCTTTGAAAACCACCGTCCGGGGGGATTACACCCACCCGGAACTGGAATGGGCGAAGGGCAGCCGCCTGATCATGATCACGGCCCACCGCCGGGAGAATCTGGGCGAGCCCATGAAGAATATGTTCCGGGCCATTCGCCGTGTGATGGCTGAGCATCCCGATGTGAAGGCAATTTATCCGATTCACATGAATCCTGTGGTGCGTCGGACTGCTGATGAGATCCTGGGCGGTGAGGAACGGATCCGAATCATCGAGCCTCTGGAAGTCCTGGATTTCCATAATTTCCTGGCCCGTAGCTACATGATCCTCACCGACTCCGGCGGCATCCAGGAGGAGGCCCCTTCTCTGGGCAAGCCCGTTCTGGTGATGCGCGATACGACGGAGCGTCCCGAAGGCATCGCCGCCGGCACCCTGAAGCTGGTGGGTACCGACGAGAAAGTGATTTATCAGAACTTCAAGCTGTTGCTGGAAGATACTGATGCGTACGCGAAGATGAGCAGCGCCAGCAATCCCTACGGCGATGGTTTCGCTTGCAAGCGGATTGCGGATATTCTGGAGAAGGAATGAAAAAGAAGAAGCTTCTTTTTATCAATGGCCATCTGAATACCGGCGGTGTGGAAAAAGCGCTGCTGGACTTTCTGAACCATTTGGATTACGAAAAATACGAGGTGGATCTGCTTCTGATGGAAAAGCTGGGTGACTACACCCCGCAGCTCCCCGGACAGGTCCATGTGCTGCTTCGAAGCATTGAAGGCACCTATGGTTTCCTCCCCAAAGTCATCCTGAAAAGCATCCGTAACCGCGACTGGTTCAGCCTGAAGATGCGGCTGATATTCCTACTCATGCGCTGGTTCGGCAATAACAAGATTGCCCTGGCCGGGAAGATGCTGACAGACGGAAAGGTTTATGATTGTGTCATCGGCTTCCGTCGGGGATTTTGCACACAGATTGCAGCTCATGCGGTCAAGGCTGATTACCGCATCACCTGGTGGCATCACGGCTGTGTAAACGTGGAGCCCGCCGCCTATCTGGAAGAAGTCAGCAATTGCCATCAGATCGTGGCGGTTTCCGAGGGCTGCCGACGTATGCTTGCTGAGGTCATGCCCACCCTGGAGGACCGGTTGGTCACCATCCACAACATGCTGGATGCCAACCGCGTGTGGGACAAAGCAAATGCTTTCGATCCGTACCCTGATAAAAGTATCCTCCATGTTGTGTCTGTGGGTGGTCTGGTGCCCGAAAAGCATTTCGACAATGCCATTTATGCCGCGCGGCAGCTGAAGGACCGGGGCTTCCGGTTCCGGTGGCATCTGGTGGGCGACGGTGTGCTGCGTGACGACCTACGGAGGAAGGCGGTGGAGCTGGATGTGACGGACTGCTTCATTTTTGAGGGCAATCAGGTCAATCCCTATCCCTATATGAAGCATGCCGACCTGTTTGTGCATCCGTCCTATGTGGAGTCCTTCGGCATCGTGGTGACGGAGGCCCTGGCACTGGGGGTTCCCTGCGTCATCACAAGATCCTCTGGAGTCATGGATTTTCTTTCTGACGGCGAGAATGCCGTCCTGACGGAGCAATGCCCGGAGGATCTGACCGAGAAAGTTCTGATGGTTCTGCAGAATACGGAACTATGCAGTCATCTCAAAGACAATGCGCGCTGCCCGGAGCAGTTCTGTCCGGAGGCGGTTATGAAGAAAATCGATGACTTGCTGGAGGCAAGGATATGAAACAAAAGCAATTGTGCAGTGCATTGACGGTCATGAGTGGAATCGCCATTCTGTTCGTGCTTGGAATTCATGGCTGTTCCAGCGCATTGGCCAGATTCTACCCGGGAACTACAGGTTATGCGCAGACAGGAATTTGGCTGCGTGCATTCAGCAATCTGGTGGCACCTGCGGTTCCGATGTTTTTGTTCGTTTCAGGATACAAATACGCACTGAATGATGCAGATACCCACTATCCTACATTCCTAAAGAAAAGACTTCTCCGTGTAATCATATCTTTTGCTGTTATCAATACGTTTTTCTGGCTTCTGGATTCTATAAAGTACATGGAATCCCTTGATCCGGTGCTGCTTCTTAAAACCTATCTGCACAGTTGGATGGGATATTCTGTGGCGTATCAGCTATGGTATGTTCCCATGTATTGCTTTGTGCTGATTCTCTGCCCTCTGGTACGGCGTATCATCCCTTCCGCCGGACTGCGTTTTCTCCTGTATGCGGTTGTCGGCATTACACAGCGTGTGCTGGAAGCGGGTATTCCTGTATTGGCCGCATATCCGATCCGATTTATCTCCTATCCGGTATTCTTTGAGATGGGTGTACTGGCTTGTGAGACAAACTGGAGAAACAGGATTTCAGGTACGGCAAGCGCTGCTGCAGGGGCCGCGTACATCCTGGCAGTCATCCTGCTGGCCTGGAAACTGCCCGCAATTGCCGCGGACGGATTGACCAAGTATATCGTATATTACTTCGCCGGTACGGCTGTGTTTTTCGCGGTCAGCATTCAGTGGAAGGCAAATCGGTTCCTGCAATGGATGGGCGCGATCTCGTATCCTCTTTTCCTGCTGCATGAACCGGTGATCGGGAAAATGGCCGGTAAAGTATTGTCGCACCTGCCCCTGGGCGAAATTACCTTCGCGCTGTGCTGGCTGATTCTGGACTTTGTGCTGACCTGGCTTGTGATTGAAATTTTCAAGCGGCTGAAGCTTGATAAAATATTATGGAACTTCCATATTAACGAAAAGAAGTGATTACTATGAATATTCTGCTGTACGGAAACGGCTCTTCCGGAAATCACGGATGTGAGGCCATTACCAGAGGAACCGTTGCGGTGCTGGGCAGTGACCATAAATACACCATTCAAAGTGTACAGCCCGCGGATGATATCCGCTACGGACTGGATAACCTGGCAGAAATCAGGACCGCGACCTGTACCGCAAAACACGATCTCCGCTTTGTGGCAGCATATCTGAAGATGAAAATACTGGGTGCCTATACTGACATGGATGGCCTGAATTATGTGCCCGGGATCCGGCGTGCCGCCCAGGCGCACAAACTCGCCCTCTCTGTGGGCGGAGATAATTATTGCTATCCCGGAACGGAAATTTATGGCTGGCTGAACCGGGAATACCGGAAGCACGGTGTAAAGACCGTGTTATGGGGATGTTCTATTGAGCCGGAGATTGTGGCGAAACCCCAGGTCGCGAAGGATCTGGCAAGTTATGACATGATCGTCACCCGGGAGAGTATTTCCTATGAGGCGATCCGCAAGGTACAGAAAAACACCGTACTTGCTCCCGATCCCGCATTTTTTATGGAACCTCAGGAATGCCCCCTCGACGATCGCCTGAAAACGGGAAATGTCATCGGTATCAATATCAGTCCCATGATCATTTCCGCCGAAAAGGCGGCAGGTATGGCCTACGAAAATTACAGGAGCCTGATCGCCCATATCCTGCAGACCACCGATGCCTGTGTGGCCTTGATCCCCCATGTGGTGTGGGCCTCCAACGACGACCGGACGGTCCTGCGGCGGCTTTACGAGGATTTTGACCGGGATCCCCGGCTGATTCTGGTGGAAGATCACAGCGCGCCGGAGCTGAAATATATCATTTCCCATTGCCGGATGTTCATCGGCGCCCGTACCCATGCCACCATCGCCGCTTATTCCAGCTGCGTCCCCACCCTGGTGGTGGGCTACTCCGTCAAGGCCAGGGGCATCGCCCGGGATCTGTTCGGCACGGAGGGGAACTATGTCCTGCCTGTACAGAAGCTGACTACCCCTAAACAACTGACGGATGCATTCATCTGGCTGAAAGAACATGAAGAAACCATCCGTGCACATCTGATGGCACATATGCCGGAATATTCAAAGAATACAGTTACGCTTGAAAAGATAAAGGAAATAGTAATGTTATGAGTAAACAGCGTAAGATCGACCATCGTTTTGCCGCTGAAATTGCCCTCTTTGTACTTGTTTTGTACGGAGTTTCCTCTTGCGTTTACCTTAATGGTGACGATTTTATGTATGGCGCATTTGCCCGCACTGGTATTCTCAATAATGTATCAAGCTACTATTTCTCCGGAAACGGTCGATTCTGGATCAATATTCTGGATTCTGTTTTGCTTTATTTTGATCGTTTCGGGTTCATCATGGTTTTGCCGTGGATTGTTCTGGCGTTTATTGTATTATTATCAAAAAATATCCAACGAATCATGGCGGGGTATTCTGATTCGATCAAGGAAAAAGAACTTGTTCGCGTAGGAATGGTTCTGTTTTGCTGTCTGGATATCTTGTGCCTCAGAGAAACCGTCTTTTGGATCACCGGAATGCTAAACTACCTGTTTCCGGCAGTTCTGTTTCTATGGGCATACCTGATGTTCCAAAAATCCCGGTCAGGAGAGCTTAACGGAAGATCGAAAATCGCGTTTTATCTACTGTGCTTTTTCGTCGCTTCCAGCGTGGAACAATATGCGTTGATGTTCGTAGGAATGATGACATTACACCACTGCTTCGATCTGATTAAAAAACGCAGAATTTCCAACTGTGATGGGGTGGCGTATGTCCTGTCCCTTCTAGGTTTGGCTGTGTTGATCTTTGCGCCGGGTAATTTTGTGCGGGTAGACACACAGGGGGCGGAACTTCCTCCCCTCACCGATAACGCCTGGACACTTTTATACCAAGATACATTTTCTCCTGTGGCATTGCCGTTTGTTATCATGCTTTCTCTGGCGGTGTTACTTATGGAAAACAGCACGAGCAAGCACAGGGTG
>JAFTVM010000023.1 GCA_017465745.1 Oscillospiraceae bacterium | reverse complement strand
GGTAGAGTAGCCGGTTCATACCCGGTATGTCATCTGTTCGAATCAGATTGCCGCTACCAGGCCCGTTGGTCAAGCGGTTAAGACACCGCCCTTTCACGGCGGTAACATGGGTTCGATTCCCGTACGGGTCACCATGAAAAAAGAGCGACTTGCATGCGCAAGCCGCTCTTTTTTCATAATGCTTTGTGGGAGATTCCTTTTGTTTCAGATCGCGGCAGGAGCGCTGTGCGGTGAGAGAAAGTATCCGAAAACGTTCTGAGCGGCTTGCAGACGCAAGCCGCTCTTTGTTTTTTGGGGTGTTATTTGTGGAATCGCATTTCGTAGCCGCAGTTATAGCAGCGGTAGGTTACATCCCGGGTGCCGAAGTGCCGCCGCAGCAGATGGTTCAGCAGACCGGAACCCAGGCCCAGACTGAGCCGTGCCAGCTCGGTGGACGTCTTTTCGGGGGTGTATATCTCCGCCTGCTCCCATTGCGCCCTGCTGCCGCACCGGGGACATTTGCGAGGAACCATGGCAATTCCCTCCTGATGTGATGATCACAGTGTAACACAAAAACCGCCATGAATTCAAGCGTTAGCGCGATAAACTATAATTTAGAAAACCGCCGTTCCCTGATTTGGGGAACGGCGGTTGAATTGATTGCGGGATCATGTAACGAATCGAGCGGTATCCCTTGACTTACCGACTGCATTCGTCACGCATTGCCAGCGGCGGCTCGCCGCTTACTTGAAGTAACGCTTCAGCAGGCCTTCCAGACCGCGGCCGTGGCGAGCCTCGTCGCGGGCCATCTCGTGGACGGTGTCGTGGATGGCGTCCAGGTTGTTCTTCTTGGCGCAGGCGGCCAGATCGAACTTGCCCTGGGTTGCGCCGTACTCGCAGTCAACGCGCCATGCCAGGTTGTCCTTGGTGGTGGCCTTCATGTTGGGCTCCAGATCCTCGCCCAGCAGCTCTGCGAACTTGGCAGCGTGCTCAGCCTCTTCGTAGGCTGCCTTCTCCCAGTACAGGCCGATCTCGGGGTAACCCTCGCGGTGAGCGATGCGGGCCATGCACAGGTACATGCCGACCTCAGAGCACTCGCCCTGGAAGTTGGCCATCAGCTGCTCGAAGATGTACTTCTTGTCAGCGTCGGAGATATCGGGGTTGTTCTTGACGGTCTTTGCGTAGACGCCGTACTCATGCTCAGCGGCCAGCTTCATCTCGCCCTTCTGCTCCACGAACTTGGAGGCGGGGACACGGCAGACGGGGCAGCGGAAATCAGCGGCCAGCTCTTCGGCAGTGTGGACGTAACCGCAAACGGAACAAACAAACTTCTTCATAATATTTTCCTCCATATGTTTTGAATTTGAGTTTTTGAATTTATATCGTCAAGAGGTGCTCGTCTCTTTGACTTCGTGTTATGCCCCGCACCGGGCGCAGCGGCCGGTGAAGGTCAGCTGGCAGCTTTCCACGTGGCAGCCGCCGTGAAGTTCTGCTTCCTGGCTCAGGGACTGGGGGACCGCCATCTGGGGCAGATCCACCACGGCGTCGCAGCCGGTACAGATGAAGTGGACATGGGGATCGGTGTTGGCGTCGAAGCGTTCCACGCCGCCCACGGTCCCAAGGCTTTGGATCAGGCCCTGGCGCTTAAAGAGGGCCAGGTTCCGGTAGACGGTGGCCAGCGAGATGTCCGGGTATTCCTCCTGGAGCATCTGGTGTACCGACTCGGCCGAGGGGTGGGTGTCCGTGTGCCGCAGACAGTTATAAATCGCGTCCCGTTTCCAGAAGTGCTTGCTTGTGGCTTCCATGGCGCCCTCCCTTCCTGTATTTGCAAGTGGTTCTTATTTACAACTAGATAGTAACATATAAAATGAAGTTTGTCAATAAGAATTATTCTCAAATATAAAATATTTTTCACCCAGGGGGGAGGCGGTAAAACCACGGGGCGTTGTGCAAATTGTAGTGTAGCGGGGATGCCTCCGCAGGCAATGCGTGCCCAGGTGGACTGCAATCGCCACACATCTTATTCCGCACGGCATCCTTCCGCCTCCCCCTATGCCGGCTTCTTTGGTTATGTTCCTGCCGGAGCAAGAAAGTAACATTCAACAGCCCGATAAACTAAAATTTAGGTTATCGGGTTTAATAAGCAAAGTTATCGACGAAAGTCTTGGCCCCCTCTCTGAGGGGGCTGGCACGGCGTAAGCCGTGACTGGGGGAGTGTCGCATCGTCAGAAGGACACTCCCTCCGAGCCGCCTGCGGCGG
>JAFTVM010000068.1 GCA_017465745.1 Oscillospiraceae bacterium | reverse complement strand
TTTGCTTTGGTATGCGTAATTTTTCCAATTTCAGAAAAAGAATCCTCTTCTGTAATACATAAAAATCGTGCCGGAGCTTTCGCTCCGACACGATCTACAGTTATTTCATTTTGGCTCTACCCCAACTATTGACATAGAACCAAAAGACCGTGACGAAACCGTCACGGTCTTTCATCTTAGAATATCCACATAGCAACGCCGACAATGAACAGCAGGAACAATGCACAGGGAATCAGAATGGTGCCGAATGCCGCAACCATCAATGCAAACCAGTCGCTCTTATCCAGCTTGGTTTCCTCCTCCAGCATTTCCCGGCGCAGCTCCTCCATGGAGGGCAGGCCGTTTTCGCTTTCGGATTCCGCCTGTTGCTCCCTGCGGCGGTCAGGGTTCTGTTCCTGCAGCCATTTCTGGGCCCGATGGTACCGCTTGAACATGCTTACTCAGCCTTCTCCAGCATGTGGTGGCAGGCCACGAAGTGGTTGGGACGGATCTCTTCCCACTCAGGCTGAACCTGGGTGCAGATCTCGGTGCAGTACTTGCAGCGGGTATGGAACTTGCAGCCCTTGGGAGGATTGACGGGGCTGGGAATGTCGCCTTCCAGAATCTCGGGATTCTTGTTGGCGTTCTCGTCGGTGGTGGGGATGGCATTCAGCAGCGCCTCGGTGTAAGGATGCAGGGGATGCGCAAAGATCTCGTCGGAATCGCCCAACTCAACCATGTTGCCCAGGTACATGACGCCGATGCGGTCGGAGATGTACTTGACGACGGACAGGTCATGGGTGATGAACAGATAGGTCAGGTGCTGCTTTTCCTTCAGGTCCTGCAGCAGATTGATGATCTGAGCCTGGATGGAAACGTCCAGAGCAGAGACGGCTTCGTCACAGACCACAAACTTGGGACGCAGAGCCAGGGAACGGGCAATGCCGATACGCTGACGCTGGCCACCGGAGAACTGGTGGGGATAGCGGTGCAGGAAGTAGGGTGCCAGACCGCACTCTTCCATGACCTTGATAACGCCTTCCTGCATGCGCTCGTCGTTCTTGCGGAAGAACTTATGCGCAACCATGCCCTCACCGATGATCTGACCGACGGTCATACGGGGGTTCAGGGAGGAGTAGGGATCCTGGAAGATCAGCTGCAGATCGCTGCGCAGCTTACGGACTTCGGAGTAACGCAGACGGGCCAGGTCGATGCCTTCGGAGTGCTCTGCCTCGTACTCATCGTAGTTGGGCAGGTTGACGCACTCGTCGCGCATGGCCTTGATCTTGGCGGAAACGCCGTCGATCTTGGCATGGATCTCAGCGATGGCCTTGTTATCCTCGTCCAGTCTGGACTTGGCCTTTGCCAGCTTTGCAACGATCTTCTCCGTGGGCTTGCTTTCCTTGTTGGCCTTCTCCAGAGCGAAGGTCAGGTCGTCCACATCCAGCTGCAGGTCGCCCCGCTTTTCAACGGCAACGGACAGCTCCTTGGAGTACTTGTACTGCTCACAGAACAGCTGCTCCAGGGCGGGCAGGTTGGGATGGACGATCAGACCGCCGATCAGCGTGGTCACGTCCAGGCGGGCGTCATTGGCCTCCTTGCGCAGGTGAACCATCTCGGCGTGCTTGGCGTAACGGGCCTGGCCCTCCAGCTTGTCGTACTCTGCACGGAATGCATCGTACTTTGCCTTGGCGGCATGCATCTTCTCGCGGCGCTTGGACAGGGTGCGGAAGGTCTCATAGGCGTACTTGGGTGCGATCTCATCAATGGGACGGCCAAAGTACATGGTACGGCCGTCGGTCTGCTTGTACAGCTGCAGAATGGAACGGCCCAGGGTGGACTTGCCGCAGCCGGACTCGCCGACCAGGCCGAAAGTCTCACCTTCATAAATATCCAGGGTAATACCGTCGTTGGCGCGGACGAATCTGCCCTTACCCACGGGGAAATACTGCTTCAGGTTGCGAATCTGCAGCAGAAGCTTCTTCTCTTTATTTTCCATTGCGACGTGCCTCCTTGTCAGGATAGAAGCAGCGGACTTCCTGGTCCTCACCGCACTGAACCAGGCCGGGCTCCTCGTCGATACATCTCTGGGTGCAGTACTTGCAGCGAGGTGCGAACTTACAGCCCTTAGGCAGGTCCAGAGGATGGGGCACTGCACCGGGGATCGCGTCCAGACGTTTTGCGGTGGTGTCCAGTCTGGGGATGGAAGCCAGCAGACCCTCAGTATAGGGGTGAGAGTACTTCACATCGTGTGCAAACAGCTTGTCTGCGGAAACGCGCTCAACGACCTGGCCGCAGTACATAACGGCAACGTCATCAGCCATCTGGTTGATAACGCCCAGGTCATGGGTGATGAACATGATGGCAGTGCCATGCTCCTTCTTCAGGTTGTTCATCAGGTGCAGGATCTGTGCCTGGATGGTAACGTCCAGAGCGGTGGTGGGCTCGTCAGCGATCAGCAGCTTGGGCTCGCAGGCCAGCGCCATGGCGATCATGACTCTCTGGCGCATACCGCCGGACAGCTGATGGGGATACTGCTTCAGAACCACCTCGGGGTTGGGGATCTTGACGTCTGCCAGCATACGCAGGGCTGCCTCGGAAGCTTCCTTCTTGTTCATACCGCGGTGAATGATGAAGGGCTCGGACAGCTGACGCTCCACGGTGAAGACGGGGTTCAGGGAGGTCATGGGCTCCTGGAAAATGACGGAGATCTTGTTGCCGCGGAGCTCGTACAGCTCGTTCATGGTGATCTTGCTCAGGTCCTTGCCCTCGAACCAGATCTCGCCGCCGGCAACGTAGCCGTTGCCGTCCAGCAGCTTCAGGATACTCATTGCAGAAACGGACTTGCCGGAACCGGATTCGCCGACAACGCCCAGGGTACGGCCTTCGCCAACGGTGTAGGAAACACCGTTGACAGCCTTAACAGTACCTTTCTTCGTCTGGAAGAAGGTATGCAGATCTCGAAGTTCAAGTAGTGCCATTACTTCTTCCTCCTTTTAGCGAGAATTGGACTTGGGGTCCATGGCGTCGCGCAGAGCGTCGCCGACAATGTTGATGCAGATACAGGTCAGCGCCAGGAAGATGGCGGTGAACAGCCACTGCCACCAGTATGCGTTGATGATGGTGGCGTTATTCGCACCGTTGAGCATGTTGCCCCAGGTGGGACGGGGGTAGGTAACACCGAAGCCCAGGTAGGACAGGCTGGACTCGGTCAGCATGCAGGTACCGAAATTCAGGATCAGGTTGACCAGAATGACGGACATAACGTTGGGCAGGATGTGCTTGAAAGCGATGGCGCCTTCCTTAACGCCCATGGCCTTGGCAGCGGTGACGTACTCGGACTCACGGGCAACCAGCACCTGACCGCGAACCAGTCTTGCCAGACCGGGCCAGGTCAGCACACCCAGGATGCACATGATAATGAAAATTCTGGTGTTCTCGCTGAGGGTCATACGGCCCATAACAGCGGACAGGATCATAGCGAAGGGCAGGAAGGGGATCGCGTTGAAGATCTCGGCGATACGCATCAGCAGGATATCGACCTTGCCGCCGAAGTAGCCGGACAGGCAGCCGATGATGATACCGATGACGGAGGAGATGATAACAGCAACAGCGCCGATGGTCATGGTCATCTTACCGCCGTTGATGATACGCTGGAAGATGTCAGCGCCGGAGGTATCGGTGCCGAACAGGTAGCCCTTCAGGCCCCACTTGGCAGTCAGATCGTCGCTGTCGTTGACAGCATAGGTCTGGAAACCGCCGGAGTACAGCTTGGTGGCGCCCGCATAACCGGAAGCAACATTGGTCTGGTTCAGGGTATTGCTGCCCCAGGAGTAGATATTGCCCTTGTTGGTCAGGCCGGAGTAGTGATAGGAGCCTGCAACGATCTGAACGAAGTCCTCGTCAGCAGCCAGGGTGGGGACGGGAGTCTGCTTGCCGGTGAAGTCACCTGCGAAACAGACGGAGCCGTCGTCCAGCAGCAGACACATATTGTTGTTTGCTGCGGTGATGGTCTCGATCTTACGGCCGGCCAGATACTGGGCAATGGGGGTAGCCTCACCGCCGATGGTCTCACGGACCACATCGTACAGGCCGCGGGAGCCGGTATAAATACTGTTGCGCATACCGTTGATGCCAACGATATAGTTCAGGGTGAAGTCCATGTCGTACATGGAGCCGGCGTTCAGGAACAGGTCCATGTTGGCATAGGTCAGCTTGTTGCCCCACAGGTAGAAGGAGCCGTCATTCATGATGATAGCGCTGGTCTGGTAACCGCAGGTCAGCTTCTTGATGTTGCTGACGTCGATACCGGTGGTGACCAGTTCTTCGGGCATGTAGGCGATGTTGGGGTTGATGGCTTCGCCCTTGGCCTCAGCCTCGGCCTGGGTGCCGTACTGGCCCAGGCGGTTGTTGCCCCAGGCGTGGACGATACCCTGATCGTCGATGGCGATGATGTGGTCGATGCCGGCGGCGACCATAACGATGTTGGCGTTCTGGACATCCTCGGGGATATCGGCGACGTCAAAACCGGTGGTGCCGATCTGGGTGGAGCCCCAGACATAGACCTTGCCGGCATTGGACAGGCCCACGGTGAAGGAGCCGTAGCCATCGATCATCTTAATGTCGTCCTTCAGCTCGGAAGGAACGGACATCATGGACATGGTGGGAGCGATGCTCTTCTGAGTGACCTCGGTGTAGGCATCATAGTAGGTAGGCATGAACAGGGGACCGACAAAAACGGTGATGAACATGCCGATCAGCACGCACAGGGCGGTGACAGCCAGCTTGCGCTCAAAGAAGTTGCGGATAACCTGCTGCAGGGGGCTGACGATTTCCTCGACAGCCATGTTCTTCATCTTCTCATCCATCTCGTCAGCGTACAGACTGGACTTGGTCTTAGTCAGACGAGCCATCCAGGTGCCCAGAACAGGCCGCCTGCCGGAGGAATTCTTATTATAATTTGCCATTTTATTTCTTCCTCCTTCTATCAGTTATTGACGCGGACGCGGGGATCGACCAGGCCGTAGACAATGTCGATGACCAGGTTGCCGAACAGGGAGATGAAGACGTAGAACATCTGCATCAGCAGAACGACTTCATAGTCAGCGGTACGCAGAGAGGTGATCATCAGCTTGCCCATGCCATTGATGGCGAACATATCCTCGATGACCAGAGAACCGCCGAAAATGCCCAGGAACCAGCCAACGACCAGGGAGACGATGGGGATCAGCGCGTTGCGGAATGCGTGGGAGTAGATGACGACCTTCTCACGGACACCCTTGGCGCGGGCGGTACGGATGCAGTCCATGCTCAGGGCGTCAGCCATGGAAGCGCGGACGTAACGGGTCATGGAACCCAGGGAGGAGAAGGTCATGACGATCAGGGGAAGTGCCATGTAGTACAGCTCGTCCAGGGTCTTCTGCATGCCGGTGAAGTTGGAGCCGGGGGTCTTCATGCCGCTGGGGGGGAACAAGCCCAGCTTGGAGCAGAACACCCAGATGAACAGGATGGCGATCAGGAAGGTGGGCATGGAGTAACCCAGGATGGTGAAGATCTGCACACCCTGGTCCAGCTTTGTGCCCTTCTTGACGGCGGTATGAATGCCCAGGGGGATGGTGATACCCAGGGCGAGGATGGTAGCCCAGATATTGATCTTGATGGTGTTGATCATGGGTGCTTGAATGACTTCCACAACGGGCTTGTTGTACTCGTAGGAGAAGCCGAAGTTACCCTGCAGCAGGCCGTTGAAGGAGCCGTCGTACAGGGGAGCGATGCCCATCCAGCGCAGATAACGGACAAACATATTGTCGGTATCGGTACCGTACTTGCGCTGATACTGAAGGTACAGCTCATCGAATTTGGCATCCGTCTCAGCGGGATCCAGAACATTCTTCAGAGCCTTGACTTCGTTGAAGGCGTCAGTATAGGCACGGTTGCTGGGAACAAGGCTGTAGATCATATACATGATGATGGACAGGATCAGAAGAACCACCAACATGTATGCAATTCTCTTTAATACGTATTTTCCCATAAAAGATTCCTCGTTTCGTTTTTCGAAACGACGGCTTTGTTGCCGCCAGTCTCTTTGGTTTTTCGCGGCCAAGGCCGCTGAGGTGGAGCCGTGGATCGCACGGCTCGGGGGTCTGGGCAGAGCGAGGGCTCGCCACTGCGGGTGAAGACCAGCAGGAGCAAGCCCTCGCCCTGTCTCAGACGCAGTCAAACATATTCTTCCCGGTAGAATGATCCATAATGAATGATCCAACCTTCATTTTTCAGGGATTTGATGCGGTCGCAACGTTCCCCCCTAAATAGACAAACTCCACAGGTGCAGGGGCTTGCGCCCCTGCCCTGTGGGTTTGCGTTAATTAAGTGACTTTATCCTTCGCTTTCGCGGTTACAGATTACTGCAGCCAGTAAGCGTCGGCCATATCCTTGACGTAGCAGATGGAGTAGCTGTCGTACTCAGCAGGATCGATGGTCCAGTTGTAGGAGTAGTCGTAAACAGCGGAGGTGAAGCCGGTAGCGAAGTTGAAGCAGGTGTACAGAGGAGTACCAGCGTAGTAGCCGTAGATGGGAGCCTGGTACAGCTCGTCCAGCATGGGAGCAAAGTCGCCAATGGTGTTCTGAACGTTGAAGCCAGCAGCGATGATGTTCTCATTGCTCATGAAGCCGGTCATCAGCAGGTCGGTGAAGGGGTTGTCGGTGGTGCCGTACCAGTTCAGAACCAGAGGCATGTAGTAGTTGCCCTCAGCATCCTGAGTGACAACGTAAGCGCCGTCCTTGGACTGGAAGGTCTTGTCAGCCTCCAGCATATCCTCAGCAGCGATCTTCTTGTAGCGGACACCCTCGGTGTACTCGCCGCCCTCAGCGTTGTAGACCCAGCCGCCTGCTTCCAGGACAGCGATAGCGGAGTCAACGGAGGTAGCGTAAGCATTCAGCTGCATACCCTGCTCGACTGCACCCTGGTACATGGTGGAACCGGTGTAGTAGGGGCCGTCAGCGACACCGCCAAAACCACCGGTGAAGTCCTTAGCGAACTGAGCGCGGTCCATGCAGTAGGCGATAGCCTGGCGAACCTCGACGTACTGGACGGGACCGAAGTCGGCACGGAAGCCCAGCTTGCCGTAGCCGGCGCGGGAGTAGTGGGTGTAAGCGTATGCGCCATTGGACTTCTCAACCATAGCGATGGCCTCGTTGGTCTCATCGCCGCCAGAGATCTTAGCGCAGAAATCCAGGTTACCGGAGGTCAGGTCAGCGATCTGAGTCTTGCTAACCATCAGCTTGTAGACAACAGTGCCGATGCTGGGCTTGGTGCCCTCGTAGTTGCCCTTGAAGTACTCGTTGACCTTCAGGACAGCAGACTTGTCAGCCTCGTCGTAGGACTCGATGACATAGGGACCGGAGCAGGGGTAATCGGAAACGGGGGTCATGGCGCTGTTGTAGATGTGGTCAGCCAGAACGTAGCTGTCGCCATCCTTGGCGTAGAAGTCATCGGTGAAGTAGACACCGTTGCCATCGTCCTTGATGTCAGCATCGCCGATCCACAGAGCGGTGGGATGTGCAGAGAAGGATGCGTAGGTCAGATCGTAGTAGTAGGGCAGATAGTCAGCGGAGATGGTGACGGAGAAGGTGTAGTCGTCGATCAGACGCAGACCAGACAGTTCCTTGGTGACGCCCTCGCCGGCGTTGGTGCCGTCGTATGCGTTGTAGGACTCGAAGCCGACCATGGTCATAGCGGACATGTGGTCCTTACCGGCAGCCTGAGCGGCAACGGGGCTAGAGAAAACCATAGGGAAGACCACGTAGTTCTTAGCGGTGACAGCGGAGCCGTCGGAGAACTTCAGGTCGTCGTAGATGGTGATGGTGTAGGTCTTGGAACCATCCTCGTTCTCGGTCTCAACCAGTTCCTTAACGACAGTATCGTTGACAGTATAGGTGCCTTCCTTGGTGACAGTGACAGTTGCCAGACCCAGGATCAGATCCTGAACGTCCAGGTCAGCAGCGCCGGGGCTGTTGGCACCGAAGGTGGCGTAACGGAACTTGCCGGACAGAGCAGTGGTGTTGCCCAGAATGATGGTGTCATTCTTCTCGGAAGTCCAGTCGATCAGAGCGGAAGCGGGGCTCCAGTAGGGGTTGGTGGGATGCTCCTCGACGCCCTTAATCTGAGTGTTGTACACATCGTAGTACTCGTTGGAGTACAGGGGAATCTCGGGCAGCAGGTTGTTCCAGCGCTGGATGTACAGCTTCCACCAGGTGTTGTAAACATCTTCTTCGGTCTCCCACATACCGCCCTCAGGGACAGCACAGTTGTAGACCATTGCACGGGACAGGAAGTCCATGCCCAGCATGTACTGAACGCCGTCGATCTCGATGTAAGCATTGCCGGTAGCGGTGTCCTCAATGACCTGGTCAATGGTGACGTCCTTACCGAACTCGCTGTACAGGGAGACGTAGTCAACGCCGTACTCCTTGTTGTTCAGGGACTTCAGCTCAGCGACCTCAACGACGTCGACAGGATCAGTAACCTGAGTCTGCTCGCCCTGAGTCTCGTTGGGCTGGGTTTCTACGGGCTTCTCGCCACAGGCGGCCAGGGACAGGACCATGGTCAGGGCCAGAAGCAGTGCCAGAAACTTCTTCATTTGTGTTTCCTCCTTTTAACATTGATTTACTCATTGGCCTATGTTCGGTCATAAGCATACGAATAAATTCTTATCATATTTTAACGTGTCCGTCAGTGAATGTCAAATGTTTTTTGGGGGTTTTACATTTTTTATGACTTCATCTTAAAAGAGATGGATATTTATATTCCTTTTGTGCAGAAAGACGGAAAGCACTCAGAAAATGGGATTTTCTGGAACTTTCCGTCTTTTGGGTGCGGACATTTCTTCAATTATCGTTTTGGTCTATTCCGCTCTCAGCTTCCTGGCCCTGCGCAGCTTGTACATTTCCTCCGCCGCCAGGCGGATTTTGGCCACGGAAACGGTCTTGTCCTTGGGGAAGAGGAAATAGTGGACCTCATTGTCGCCGATGCAGATACAGTCGTCGATCTCATACCAGTAGTAATCTGCATACAGGCCAAAACAGGCCTGGGGCTTCTGGGTGTAATCCAGGCGGCCGCCGCAGCCGGTCAGATGGAAGCCGGTGTGGTCGTGGGTCAGGTGCCCCTCCCCCACCATGTATACCGCCTTGAAATCCACCTGCATGGCTATCGTCACGTCGGTGTCCAGCCGGTAGGCGCCGCTTTCAATATCCGCCGCCACCTGCTGCCGCTCCCAGCGGTACCAGTCGGGGATGTGGGGGATTTCGGTGCCGCCCGTCAGGGCCTCCAGCTGGCCCAGCTCCGTCAAAGTCCACTGCTTGCCGCAGGCATTGCAGGTCAGGGTGGTGCCCCTGCCCTTCATCTGTCCCTCGGCGCCGCAGCAGGTGCATTTATAGAGGATGCGGTGCAGGCCGTCGGCCCGGAAATCCTGGGTGATGCGGACATTGTTTTCTTTCTGCCATCTGAAATGGTCAAAACCGAAGGCGGCATCGATGCCGTCGCTAAGCTCCCTGACGGTCATGTTATGGATATCCTCCCGGGTGAACAGGATCCGGGCCTTTGCGCTGACCTTCTGATCCCGGCGGATCTGCAGTTCATTGTAGAGGGGATTCCGGCCGAAAAGGCCGAAGGTCTCGATCATCACCACGGGCACGTCGAATTTCTTCAGCAGGATGCCCATCTTCCGGGGCAGGGTGGTAGCAGTGCCGTCGAAGGAGTAGCCCGCCTCGGGATACATGAGGACGGAGGTCTTCAGGGTCTTGAAGCAGTACTCCATATCCTGGATCAGACCGAAATCCGAAACGAATTTCTGGGTGGGGATGCAGCCGATGGTACGCATGAGCCAGCCCATCAGCCCCCAGAAGCCGATGAAGCCGTCATTGGAGGCCACGATATTGATGGCCCGGGGGAACAGGATCCGGTAGGCGATCTCCATGTCCAGGAAGCAGGTGTGGTTCATCAGGATCAGGCAGGGCTGATCCTTCGGGATCCTGTCCAGCTCAGACTCATATTGAAAGCCGGAGCCCATCAGGCCGAAGAAGCACAAAAAGCGGATCAGGCACCGCCAGAACAGGCCGGGCTTTTTCGGCGCCTGATGCCGCGGCCGGGGCAGGGCCATGACGGCGTCGTAGTCCATTTTCTTGATGGTTGTCTTCATAAGATATACTCCTCTCATTCCGTGCGGGGGGTATCTGTATTAACCTGTATAGTATATCCGATGTTCATACTTTCGTCAAGAATTGTTCATTTTTATATCTTTATTCGCATAAATTCGTATATTGCGTATATTCATACCGCATAAAAATATTGAATAATTGGATTAAAACGTTTGCTTTATGTAATATAGGAGAATTCTGACGATAGAATTGCGGATCTTTTCATCCAATGTTGTATAAACACACAATTGACAATGAATATTATTCGAGATATAATGCTCACAGCAAAAAGCAATATACCGATATCATTGAAAGGAGCTATTCTTATGAAAAAGTACATCGCAATGCTGCTGGCGCTGGCGTTGACCCTCTGCCTGTTCGCAGGCTGCGGCGCAGCAAACGCAGACGTTGACACCACCGACTATTCCGCCATGACCATCGACGAGCTGAAGCCTCTGCTGACCACCATCACGGAAGGCAAGCTGACCATGGTCACCTCTCCCGACTTCGCCCCCTACGAGTTCTACGCGCTGGACGAAGATGATAACCCCACCCTGGCAGGCTTTGACATCGCTCTGGCAAACTACATTGCCGACTACCTGGGCCTGGAGCTGGAGATCGTCACCCTGGACTTCAACGGCACCATCACCGAACTGGGTGCAGGCAAGGCTGACATCGGCATGGCTGGCTACTCCCCCGATCCCGCCCGCGAGAACGCCATGAGCTTCTCCATGATCTACTACACCTCCGGTCAGTCCTTCGTCGCAAGCACCGAGACCATGGGTCTGTTCACCGACCTGGCATCTGCCAACAACGCCGACTATCAGATCGGCGCGCAGATCGGCTCCATCCAGGCAAAGCTTGCCAAGGAGCACACCCCCGATGCAGACATCGTTGAGCTGGGCAAGGTCACCAACATTATCGCCGAGGTCGTCGGCGGCAAGCTGGATGGTGCCTTCGTCGAGACCGTCGTGGCCGAGACCTATGCCAAGAACTATGACAACCTGGAAGTGCTGTTCGACGTTCCCTATGACACCGCAGGTACCGTCGTCGGCGTCAATAAGAACAATCCCGTTCTGCTGGCTGCCGTGAACCTGGCTCTGGAAGCCGCCATCGAAGACGGCTCCTTCGCCCAGTATGTTGTTGACGCCGTGGAGCTGTCCACCGGCGAGAAGTACGAGGGTCTGCTGACTGAGGAAGGCGAGATTCCCACCGAAACCACTGCCGAATAACATATCAAAATCAGAAACTCCCCCGGAAGCCCGTCTTCCGGGGAAGTTGCGTTGAAAGGAGCGCTTTTCTTGTTATCTGTCAAAGGC
This sequence comes from Oscillospiraceae bacterium, assembly GCA_017465745.1. Lineage (GTDB taxonomy): Bacteria > Bacillota > Clostridia > Oscillospirales > Oscillospiraceae > Faecousia. The sequence goes on along the minus strand of JAFTVM010000068.1, from coordinate 12,603 downwards.
TTTGAAGCCTGTCTTGAGTATTCCCAGATGTTCCTGGAAGGTCTGGTCAGCACCGTCACCATGTCCGCGCTGACAGTTGTGCTGGGTTTTATACTTGCCCTGTGTCTGGCGCTGATCCGGATGTCCCGGATGAAGCCTCTGAGCTTCCTTGCTTCCGCCTATGTGGAGGTCTTCCGCGCTACCCCTCTGATGGTGCAGCTGTTCATCATCTACTACATTGTGCTTGCCGGTGTGGAACTGCCCGCCTTCAAGCTCTTCGGCATCATCCGTTTTGAACGCATGATGCCCGGCGTCTTTGCCCTGTCCCTGAATTCTGCCGCGTATCTGTCCGAGATCATCCGTTCCGGCATCCAGTCCATTGACGGCGGTCAGACCGAAGCTGCCCGCAGTCTGGGCATGACGCACGGTCAGACGATGTACAATATCATTCTGCCCCAGGCGATCAAAAACATCCTGCCCGCCATCGCCAACGAATTCGTGACCATCATCAAGGAGTCCTCCATCTGCTGGACCATCGGTACCGTGGAGATCATGGCAGCCGTCCAATCCGTCACGGCAGCAACATATCTGGCCGGCGAGCCTCTGATCGTGGCAGCCTGCCTGTACTTCTGCCTGACCTTCCCCACCTCCAAGATCATTGAACACTTTGAAAGGAAGATGAGCCGTGGCGACAAACGATAAGCTGATCCAGGTTAGAAATCTGAAGAAATACTATAATAAAGGCGCTCTCCACGCCCTGGACGATGTGTCCGTGGACATCAACAAGGGCGACGTGATGGTGGTCATCGGGCCCTCCGGCTCCGGTAAGTCCACCTTCCTGCGCAGCCTGAACCTGCTGGAGGTCCCCACCGACGGTGAGATCATTTTCCACGGCATCGACATCACCAAGAAGAAATTCACCAATAAGGAAGGCAAGACCGAAAAGGTGGACATTAACCTCCACCGCCAGAAGATGGGCATGGTCTTCCAGCACTTCAACCTCTTCCCCCATATGACCATCCTGGACAACATGACCCTGGCCCCCGTGAAGGTGCTGGGCATGGACAAGGCCGCGGCCGAAACCAAGGCCCAGGCCCTGCTGGAGCGTGTGGGCCTGGGCGACCGTGCAAACGCCTACCCCATCCAGCTGTCCGGCGGTCAGAAGCAGCGTATCGCCATCGTCCGCGCCCTGATGATGGAGCCCGAGGTCATGCTCTTCGACGAGCCCACCTCCGCCCTGGACCCCGAGATGGTGGGCGAGGTTCTGGAAGTTATGAAGGAGCTTGCCCAGGGCGGCATGACCATGGTTGTGGTCACCCACGAGATGGGCTTCGCCCGCGAGGTGGGCAACCGGGTCCTGTTCATGGCCGACGGCCAACTGCTGGAGCAGGGCACCCCCGACGAGATTTTTGACCACCCCAAGCATCACCGCCTGCAGGACTTCCTCTCCAAGGTACTTTAATTATGGATAAAAAACTCATTTACGCCACTGTCGACGATAAGTCGTCCCTGCTCACCGCCCTCAGCGACCGTATCTGGGAATACGCTGAACTTTCTATGATGGAAGTCAAATCCACCGCCGCCTATCTGGATATTCTCAAGGCCGAGGGCTTCTCCGTCCGGGAATACCTGTGCGGCATTGCCACCGCCTTTTCCGGTTCCTACGGCACCGGCCGCCCGGTCATCGGTATCCTGGGCGAATATGACGCCCTGTCAGGCCTGTCCCAGGTAGCAGGCAGCACCTGCAAGGAGCCTGCCGTGGAGGGTGGCTGCGGGCAGGGCTGCGGGCACAATCTGCTGGGCGCCGCCTCCCTGGGCGCTGCCATCGCCGTTAAAGAGGCCATCAAGGCAGGCCACCTGAAGGGCACCGTGGTCTTCTACGGCTGTCCCGGTGAGGAGGGCTGTGCCGGCAAGACCTTCATGGCCCGGGACGGTCAGTTCCGCGACCTGGATGCCGCCCTGACCTGGCATCCCGGCGACACCAATGAAGTCACCACCGGCTCCAACGCCGCCAGCATCCAGGTGGAGTATTCCTTCACCGGCATTGCCGCCCACGCCGCGGGCAATCCCGAGCACGGCCGCTCCGCCCTGGACGCCGCCGAGCTGATGAATGTTGGCGTCCAGTTCCTGCGGGAGCATATGGAGTCCAAGTGCTCCGTCCACTATTCCTTCGCTGACGCCGGTGGCCTGAGCCCCAACGTGGTGCAGCCCACCGCCAAGCTCATCTACATGGTTCGCGGCGAAAGCGTCCGCAAGGCAAAGAGCCTGCTGAAGCGGGTCAACAACATTGCAAAGGGCGCTGCTCTGATGACCGATACCGAGGTCAGCTGGCGGCAGATCGACGGCACCTCCTCCACCGTATCCAACGAGGTTCTGGAGGCGCTGCTGCATAAGAATCTGACGGAGGCCCCCCTGCCCCATTACTCCGAAGAGGAGATCACCTTTGCCGCCGGTCTTCGCACCACCTACCAGGTGGACGGGCTTCCCGGCAAGCTGACGGACGAGAACCGGAAGCTTCGGGCCTATGTCGCAGAGAAGACCAATCACGGCAAGAGCGCCATCAACAATTTCGTCTTCCCCTACTACCCCAGTACCCATTTTGGTGCCGGTTCCTCCGACGTGGGCGACGTCAGCTGGCTGACCCCCACCGCCCAGTTCGACGCCGTCACCTGGCCCTCCGGCTGCCCCGGCCACTCCTGGCAGACCGTATCCACCGGCAAGACCACCCTTGCCCACAAGGGTCTGCTGTACGCAGCAAAGGTGCTGGCAGGCAGCGTTGCCGACCTGATGGAGGATCCTGCCATTCTGAAAGAGGCCCGGGAAGAGTTCAGGCTCACCACCGCCGAAGGCTACGACTGTCCCATCAGCAAGGATATCGTTCCCACCATTGGATAAGCAAAATCCCGGTCCTGACGGACCGGGATTTTTTCGTGGGTTTTCTCATTCTCCTGTGTATGATATAGTAGAAAGAAAAAGAAAGGATGGGATGCACATGGGTGAGACAGCCATGAATTATGAAACGCTTCTGCGCAAATATAGCCCTTTGATGCGCTACATCATCGCCCCCATCCTGTCCGATCCCCGGGACCGGGAGGAATGTCTGGCAGATGCCGCCATGCGGGCCTGGAATTCCCTGGATACATACGATCCCAACAAGGGCAGCTTCACCACCTGGCTGACGGTGCTGACCCGCAACGCGGCATTGAACCGGGCAAGGGGCATCCGCCCCACACAGCCCATCCCGGAAAACCAGGAAGCCCCGGACGCCAACCCGGAGATCCAGGTGATCAAAAAGGAGAATCGGGAGGAGCTGATCCGGGCCCTGAACACCCTGCCCCACCGGGACATGGCCCTGTTCTTCCGGAAATATTACTACCGCCAGTCCACCGCCCAGATCGCCGCAGAGACGGGCCTTTCCGTCCGGGCCGTGGAAGGGCGGCTGTACCGCATCAAAAAGCACCTCAAAAAGCTGCTGGGAGGTGATGGACATGACTGACCGGGAATTCGACCTTCTGCTGGAGGAGCAGCTGACCGACCTGCCCCCCAATGACGATCTCGTGGCGGAGATCACCCCCTGGCGGCGTGCCGCCAACCGGATCCTGCTGGGCACCGCCCTTTGCAGCATCACGCTGAATTTCCTGCTGCTGAACTACCTCCTCCCTGCCATCGGGCTGGGGCTGATCCTGCTGGGCTTCCGAAGCCTGCGGCGGGAAAACCGCTGGTTCCGGGCGGGCTACGCCGTCGCCGCGGCGCGCATGATCCAGTGCATCTTCAATCTCATCCTCAGCGCCACCATCTGGGGTGAACCGTACCGGGAAGCGACCGGGTGGATGACGGTCATCGGCGTATCCCTGTCCATCCTCCACGCCCTGTGCATCTGGGGCAGCTTCCGGGCCGTACAGATCAAGGCGGACGCAGAGCAAAGCAGCAAAGGCTTCTGGCTGGTGATCTTCTTTGTGATCATCACCGTCCTGGGCGTCGCCGGGTTCCAGAACTCCCTGGTGATCCTGATTCTTCTGGTGCTCTACATCCTGCTGCTGCGCAGCCTCTGGAAATACGCAGGCCTCCTGGACGATGCCGGCTACGCCGTCCAGGCAAGCCCCGTCCGCCTGTCCGACCGGGCACTTACCATCGTTCTGGCAGTCATCACCGCCGTCGGCATCCTCTGCGGGTATTTATTCTGTGGTCAGTATCCCATGGAATGGGCAGAAAAGGATACCGTCAGCGCTGAAGCTGAAGCCGTCAAGCGAAAGCTGCTTTCCATGGACTTCCCATCCTATGTGCTGGAAGATCTGACCGAGGATGAGATCCTCGCCTGCGCCAATGCAAAAAATGTCTATGCGGAGTCATCCGAAGAAGCATTCAATGACGGGCAGATTGTAATCGAAGGGGATGCCTACTATGGCTCCTACTACCACACCCATACGGAATATCCCGTTCGGGAGCTGCTGGTGACCCATGTGCTGGTGGAACCGGCAGATGGCGGCAACTGGATCATCTTCGAGCATTTCCTGTGGCAGCAGAACCCTGGCTACCGGGGCACGGATACCGTCCAGGTCTGGCCAGCCTATGCCAGAAATGACGGCTGGGACAAAGGCTCCCGCCTGTCCGGCCGTGTGCTGTACGACCGGGACGGTCTGACCTACGCCGCTGCCTATTACGATCTGGAAGAGCTGACCTACACCAGCACAACCTTCTTCGGTGCCTATGAATGTACGGATATTCTGGCATCCTTCTCCCTGCCCTACCGCGGAAAAAAATGCCGCGGCTATGTGTGCTATGACATGGAGATGGTGGAGGAGGGCTGGCTCATCAGCAGCTGGTGCAACTATTCCTACCAGGAATTTCCTGCCTATCCCCAGCTGCCGGGTCATGACTTTGTGGTCGGCAGCTACAGCCTGAACGACCAGGGTTACCGTACCCGCCAGACCCAGCTGTCCATCCGTCCAAACGAGATCGAGGCCCCCTACGAGCCGGAAGAATAGCAAAACATCCCAGTCCTCACGGACTGGGATGTTTATTTTACTCCAAAACGTGCTCCAGGCCCATCTCCAGGATGGTCTTGACATGGTCGTCTGCCAGGGAGTAGAGGATGTTCTTGCCCTCCCGGCGGAATTTGATCAGGTGCATCTGCTTGAGCAGGCGCAGCTGGTGGGAAATGGCGCTCTGGGAGATCTGCACCGCCTCGGCGATGTCACCCACACACAGCTCCCGCTCTGCCAGAAGATAGAGGATATGGACCCGGGTGGGATCCGCGAAGCCCTTGAAGAGGTCCGCGATATGGTCCATGGTATTCTTTTCGGGGATGCTCACAGGGCTTCACCTCCTTGACATTTCTCTTATTTTACCGCAAAACCGGCGGTTTTGCAACCACTTTTCTCCATGGCATCTTTCAGCGCCTGGGCAATGGGCAGCATTTCCTCCGGCGTCAGCTTCTCCACCGCCCGGTCGTAGGTCACAAGGCCGTTGGTCTCGTCCTCCACGTCGCTGACCTGGGTGTAGACGGCGGCGCACAGGCCCTTGCGGACATTGGGCACCACCTGGTCCATATAAAGGGAGGTGAATGCCTTTACGAAGGGCTCCCGTTCGGTGAATTTTCCGTAGCCGTAGGTCTCATCGGGATTGAAGGAATGCCCCGCCACCTTGTAGGAATAGCCGCCGAATTCCGACAGGAACAGGGGTTTGTCCCCGGCCTTCAGGTTGACCTTGCGGAAGTACACATGGCGGCTGTCCAGATCGGTCTTTTTCCGCCGAAACCAGCCGGAGGTGGTGTCAATGAAGCGGGTATCGTCCAGGGCGCGGAACTGCTCATAGACCCGGTCGGCGTCGAACTGGCCCCAGCCTTCGTTGAAGATGGTCCAGCAGCAGATACAGGGGTGATTGCGCAGCTGCTTTACCATGGCTTCCATGCCCAGCAGGAACATCTCCTGGGTCAACTCATCCCGGTGCAGGCTGCGGTCGCCCCGCTTCTGATAAGTCAGGGAAATGGTGGGCAGCACGGTGTCCCGGATGTAACTGTATTCACCGTTGTTGACCATGTCCTGGAAGACGATCATACCCAGACGATCGCACTGGTAGTAGAACTCCTCCATCTCCACCTTGATGTGCTTGCGCAGCATATTGAAGCCCAGCTTCTTCATATTCAGAATATCGTCGATGTAGCTCTGGGGGCTGGGGGGCGTCAGCAGGCCCTCGGGCCAGTAGCCCTGGTCCAGCAGGCCGTGGAAGAAATAGGGTTTTCCGTTGAGGCACAGCCGCTGGTACTTGCCCACCTTTTTGATTTCCAGGGTGCGGATGGCGAAGTAGGATTCGATCCGGTCCGCCCCCGCCGTGAGGGTGAAATCGTAAAGGTACGGATCCTCGGGGCTCCAGAAATGGGGCTTCTCCGGGGTGATGGTGACGCTGCCGTTTTTCAGGGAGAACTCGCCCAGGTCCTTGACGGACACGGTACCATCCAATGCAGGCTCCACGGAGATGATGACCGACGCGCCCCGGTTTTCGATGTTCAGCTTCTCGATATAGGTCTCCGGCACGCTCTCCAGCCACACGCTCTGCCAGATGCCGGACACAGGGGTGTACCACATGCCGCCCCGCTTCAACGTCTGCTTGCCGTAGGGCAGATCGGTTTTGGTCAGGTCGTCCCGGACCTGAATGATGATCTCATTTTCATCCGCCAGGGCTTCGGTGATATCGTAGCAGGAGGCCTGATAGCCGCCCCCGGTACCGCCCAGAAAGATCCGGTTGACATAAACCGCCGAAATCTGGTCCGCCGCGCCGATGTGCAGCAGCACCCGCCCCCGGTTGAAGCCGGCGGGCAGGCTCACCCGCTTCCGGTAGGTCAGACCGCTGTCCTCGGGGAAATGCGCCCCGATGCCGGACAGCGCCGACTCCGTGCAGAAGGGCACCCGGATGGTGCGGTCATAGCTTTCGGGCAGATGCTCCCATTGCGTCACAGTAAAATCCCACATTCCGTTGAGATTCACCCAATTGCCCCGCCGCATCTGGGGCCGGGGGTAGATATTCCAGGGCTGCGCGCCGCTTTCCAGCAGGGCCGCGCCCTCTTTTGTCATCAGGTCAACCATACGGTTCTCCTTTCTTATGAAAAAAGGGCGCACTCCGTGCGCCCTTTTGAGGATCAACTTACTCGGCCTTCTCTTCCTCGGCCTTGGGTTCCTCGCCTGCGCCCATGGCCTGGCGGAACTGCTGGATCATTTCCCTTGCAGCATCCTCCTGGATCTGCTCGAACATCTCGCGCATCATGACCCACTCACTCTGGGTCTGAATGGGAACCAGGTCGATGCTCTCGGCGTTGGGATCGTAGGTGGCGTAGAAGACGCTGGCACTGCCGTCGGGAGCCTTGGAATGATCGGTAAATGCCATGTAGTCCTTGCCGGTCTGCTCACTGTGGTGGGTAAACAGAATGTCGCAGACGATCTCCTTGCCGCCTACCATGACGGAAAACTTGTTGTTTGCAAACTTTTCGCTCATGTGGATGAACCTCCAAAATATGTACTCCCACCAGTATACTCGCTTTTCCCTGTTTTCGCAAGTACTTTATTGCTTCGCATTCAGCCGCTCGCACATGAAGATCATCAGAGCCGTGATCACAGCCAGATACCCGGGCAGCAGCGCAACGGTCAGGTGATTGGCAATGAGGCCGAACAGGGGCGGCATCACCAGCACACCGGTGTAGGCCGAGGCCATCTGCACACCGATAAGGGCCTGGGAACGCTCCGGGCCGAAGTGATCCGGGGTGGAATGGATGACGCAGGGATAGATGGGGGCACAGCCCAGACCGATGAGGATCAGGCCCGTCATAGCGCCGCCCAGCCCCAGGGGCAGCACCATCACCACAATGCCCAGCACCACGATGCCCTGCCCCAGGCGGATCATACTGACGTCATTGAGCTTCATGGACACGAAACCGCTCATGGCCCGTCCCACGGTCATGCCCACAAAGAACAGGCACGCCAGCCCCGCCGCCTGGTCCTCCCCCAGCCCCATCCGGCGCACCAGATAGGTGGCAGCCCACAGGCCCGCGGTCTGCTCCACAGCACAGTAGCAGAAGAACGCCACCATGATCTCCTTCGCGCCGGAGATGGCCAGGATCTCCCGCAAGCTCAGAATGTGGTGGTCCTCCCCCTCGCTTTTCTGCTCCGTCCGCTTCCACAGGGGCAGGCTCAGCAGGAGCAGCGCCGTCAGGGCGATCTGGATCAGGGCGATATAGCGGTAGCCCATGTTCCAGCCCTGTCCACCGGTGAGGGCATAGCCCATGATGGAAGGACCGACGCTGGCGCCCACGCCCCACATGCAGTGCAGCCAGCTCATGTGCCGGCTGCTGTAGTGCAGGGCCACGTAATTGTTCAGCGCCGCATCCACACTGCCCGCCGCCAGACCGTAGGGCACCGCCCACACCAGCAGCATCCAGTAAGCCCCGCTGACGGAGAAGCCCAGCAGGGAGATGGCGGACACTGCCACGCTGATGGCGGTGACCTTGCCGGGACCCAGAGCGTAGGTCAGCCGGTCGCTGACCAGGCTGGACACAATGGTGCCCGCGGCGATGATAAAGGAAACCACGCCCGCATAGGACACGGGCACGTCAAACTCCAGACACATGGAAGGCCAGGCAGCGCCCAGCAGAGAATCCGGCAGACCCAGGCTGATAAAGGCCAGATAGGTCACAGCCAGCAGAAAATGAACCATATTGATATCCTCCTTATTTTTCCAGAATTATAGCAGGGAATTCAAAAAATCGCCAGATGCAATCCCGCCAAATTCCACAAAAAAGAAGAAGCCCCAATGTGCACAGTGCACATTGGGGCAGGTTTTTTACAGACGGGGACCCACCCGGCGCATGGAAACATTGTCGTACTTCATGATCTGGCTGCCGTAGAGGCTGCTCTGCCCCGCCAGAAGGTAGGTCACCACGCACATAAAGGCAAACAGATACAGATTGGCTGTGCCGAAAAGCTCGATGCTCAGAATGATGGAAGCCAGGGTGGCGTTGGTGCCGCTGCAGAAGAGGCCCACCATGCCAAGGGCCGCCGCCACGCCGGGATCCATGCCGAGCCATCCGCCCACCACGCAGCCGAAGGTGGCGCCGATGCAGAAAGTGGGCACGATCTCGCCGCCCTTGAAGCCCGCCGCCAGGGTCACCGTGGTGAAGAGCAGCTTCACGGCAAAGGAATACCAGTCGGCCTCCCCCGCCACGGCCTTCAGAGCCATATCCATGCCCGCGCCGTTGAAGCGGTGGTCACCGGCGATCCAGGTCATCGCCGCCACGATTGCGCCGCCCAGGGTGATACGCAGCCAGGGATTGCGGATCTGTTTCGCCGCCAGATGCTCCGCCCCGTGGAAGGTGCGGCACATGATGACGCCCAGAATGGCCACCAGCACAGCCAGCACCGTCAGCTGCCAGGCAGTGGTCAGATCGATGGGCAGCGCAGTGGTCAGAAGATACGTCTCCGCATGGACGCCCATCTTCTGGGCTGCTTCCCAGGCGGTCAGCGCCGACAGGAAGCAGGGCACCAGGGCGGGGGTAAAGATCCGGCCAACGGACGTAAATTCCAGCACGAACACACAGGCCGTCAGGGGCGTGCCGAAGAGGCCGGCAAAGACCGCGCTCATACCGCTCATGGTCAGCACCGTCCGCTCGTCCTTATCCAGCTTCAGAAGCTTTGCCAGCGTGGAGCCAACGCTGCCGCCCAGCTGCAGCGCCGCGCCCTCCCTGCCTGCGGAGCCGCCGAAAAGATGGGTGATGGCGGTGACGATGAAGATGACGGGAGCAACCCTGGGGCTGACGGAATCCTCGTGGAGCACCGCATCGATAAGCTGATTGGTGCCCCGGTTTTTCATCATTCCGAAAATGAAATACACGCCCACGCTCAGCAGGCCGCCCACCGGCAGCAGCCAGACCAGCCAGGTATTTTCGCCCCGCAGATGGGTGACGAAATGGAGCACATGGTGGAACACCGCGCCGATGGGGCCGCCCAGACAGCCCATGAGGATGCCCAGCAAACTCCATTTCAGAAATGCTTTCGCGTGCTGCTGCACGGGAGCGACCCGTTCACGAAAGATCATGCCGTTTCTCCTTTCAGGTGGATGCCGTCGATGATTTCATCGCCGTCCATGAACTCGATCCGCTCCACCCTGGCGGTGAAGGGCTGGAACATCTCCCCCATGGCCATGCGCACCCAGTTCAGATTCATCACACTGTCCCGCAGCAGCGCCGTGTGGGGCAGCCAGTTCATGCCGGGGGCGATCCTCTCGTGCACCGCTTCCAGCGCCCCCTCCCGGGCTGCCAGCGCGGCGACGGTCTTTTCCTGGGGCAGCACTTCCACGGCAGTAAAATCCACCGTAAAGGCCTCCTGATCCGCCAGAGCGGCCCTGCAGGCAGCAATATCTGCCCTGCCGGGCAGTTCCGCCAGGGTGATGTGGCCGTAAATGGGCTTCGGCACGATGCCGAAGCTGGCGGCAAAGCTTTGGATCCAGCTCAGCCGTGCCCGGGCAGATTTATCAAGTTTTGCAATGACGTAAACCATATTTCCTTCCTCCTTTTGCCCAATCATACCAGATTTTCCCCATTGTTTCAACAGAAAAAGCCCCGAAAGCAGCGCCTTCGGGGCAGATTTCAATTCAGGGCTTCTTCCAGGGCTTCAACGGCGGTTTCGTTCATGGTGCAGGCCAGATGGTACACCGGCACCTCGGCCACCAGCTCCTCCACCAGCTCCATGACCCGCAGGTTGGCCGCCCGGTTCCAGCGGTTGACGGTGATCTGGCTGTAGATCTGGGAGAAGGCCCTCATGGGGCTCAGCCGCTCCGCACGGTCCTCCTTTGCCTGGGACAGCATCACCACCGCCCGGATGGGGACGTCCCGGTTTTCGCACACGCCGCTGCTGCCGCAGACCGGCCAGCCCCGGGCGAACCAGCGTCCGTCGATTTTTTGCAGCAGCCCCCGGTCGCCGTTGACGGTGCAGGCGCCCCGGCAGCGCTCCCAGAGGTTTGCCTGGGTGGTCTTTCCCGTCTCGGAGGGGGCCGAGAACAGGATCGCCTCCCCCCGATATTCCACATAGGCACAGTGGAGAATCAGGGCGTCCAAATCGATCTGCCGCCGTTCCAGCGCCAGCAGGGACACGAAGGCGGGATCACAATTGATCTGGCGAAGCTGATCCCCGTCCACCATCACCCGGGCTGCGTCGGAGGCAGTTTCCAGATAGCAGGCGTAGGGCGCGGGAATACCCTTGACGCCGATGAAGCGGCATTCTCCCGCCTCCGTCCGCAGCACCAGAAGATCCGGCCGCCGGGCGATCTCGTTTCCGGCAACGGTGGGAAACGCATCCGTCAGGGAAAGAGTATAGCTGTAACAGGGGGCATCTCCGCCCCGGAATTTCAGAAAATTCTCAGGGATCTGCACCGAATCCGGGCAGGTCAGCCGAAAACAGAAATCACCGATGGTAAAAATGTCGTTCATTCGCGATCCTCCCGCAGCAGCCGCTCGGATTCCGCCGCATAGCGGCACAGGTATTCCGGCGTTCCCAGATAGTCTCCCGTCTCCAGCAGCGAAGCGGCGGCGCAGGTACGGCACACTGGGCGCAGGCGGCAGGCGGAGCATTTGGCACAGTAGTGGACGCCCAGAAACGCCCGGCTGACCTGCTGCCAGCCCGCGTCGAAGCCTGTTTCGAATACATCCACCGCAGGCTCCGTCATCACCACACAGGGACGCAGCTGCCCCTGCCAGTTGACGGTAAAGGAGCATTTTCCCGCATGGCAGGAGATGGGAGAAGGTTCCGGCTCCCGGGGCTGGAACTGGTCGATCTGCTCCAGTACCATAGCGCGGTACTGGGCAAACAGCTCCTGCCCCATTTCCTCCCGCAGCGCGGTGATCCGGGCGGCGGCTGCCAGTTCCGGGCGAAGGCGGTACTGGGCATTGAAGGGCTTGCTTCGCTCCCGTGTGCCGGGCATCATGTAGGTGTCCATCCGCATGGGCACGTCCAATTCCGCCGCGATCCGCAGCATCTGGGGAAGATCGTCCACATTGGCGGGCGTAATACTGCTGGCCAGCTTCACATCCACGCCCCGCTGCCGCAGCAGCCGCACGGCGTTGACCACCCGCTCAAAGCCGCCCCGGTAGTGGCAAAGCTTTTCGTATGCGTCGCCGCCGGCACCGTAGAGGGTGATATTGATGCGGCGGGGCTTGTATTTTCCGAAGAAATCCGCCCATTCCTCGTCAATGAGGGTGGCGTTGGTATTGAGGGTCAGGATCATGCCCAGCTTTTTCAGACCCAGATAGATTTCTTTGAAGTCCGGATGCAGCAGCGGCTCTCCGCCGGTGAGCAGCAGGAACAGGGTGCCCGCCTGGGACATCTGCCGTCCCAGCGCCAGCCACTCCGCCCCGGTGCGCATACGCCCCCGGGCTTCCATTTCCGCCCGGCTCAGGCGGACATAGCACATATCGCAATTCATGTTGCACAGGGGCAGCAGCTCCATGCTGCCGGTCAGGGGAATCAGGCGTTGTTCCGCCTTCGCCATCAGCGCCCGCTCCGCAGTGGATGCGCCTTCCAGCGTGTCCATATTATCCCTCCAGTCTGATTGAAAAAAGGGCCGGGGAAACCCCGACCCTTGATG
>JAFTVM010000022.1 GCA_017465745.1 Oscillospiraceae bacterium | reverse complement strand
GGGGACGGGTTCCCCGTCCCGTGAACCTTCCGATTACGAATTCGCCGATACAAATGTCAATTCGCCAGGTTTTACCGCCGGGACGGGCGACCCGTCCCCTACAATTGAAAACGTTAAGTGTACGACAAACTACAATTTGAATCCCCCTGGAGGACACTCTATGATCCGCATTGCCACTGAAGCCGACGTCCCCGCCATTCTGGCCGTCTACGCCCCCTATATTCTGGACACCACCATTACATTTGAATATGAGGTCCCCACCCAGGCGGAATTTCTCGCCCGCTTCCGCGCCATCACCGCCCGCTACCCCTGGCTGGTGTGGGAGGCGGATGGTGAGATCCTGGGCTACGCCCACGGCTCAGCCCCCTTTGAGCGGGCGGCTTTCCGCTGGAGCTGCGAGGCCTCCGTCTATCTGCGCCCCGACGCCCGGGGACGGGGCATCGGCAAAAAGCTCTGCACCGCCCTGGAAAAGCTGCTGGCCGCCCAGGGCCACCGGCTTTGCTACGCCATCATCACCTCCGATAACAGCGCTTCCCTGGCCTTCCACCGGAAAATGGGCTACACCGTTACGGCGGAGCTTCCCGGCTGCGGCTGGAAGTTCGGCCGCTGGCTGGGGGTGACGTGGGTAGAAAAAACACTGAATTTTGTTTATTTTCCCAGTGATTTTCCAGTAGACTGGCCGGTACTCCGTCAGGATTACCAAAAGATTTCCGAGATTCTTAGATAAATTGTCCCTTTCAATAATCCCAAAAATATGTTATGTTATGCGTGGGGAAGTATGTCTTGTTTCTCCGATTTTTACCTTTACCGGGGGCGCAAACGAAGAAAAACTTCCCGTTTCCTGTGCAGACAGGATTCCCGCTTTTGTCTATTTTCAGCCGCACCGCGCTGTTGTAGAGCCATAAGCAACTGTTCCCCAAACACTTATTCATAAGGAGCTGTGACCATGAACTTTCAGAAAAAACGTGTAATCGCCATGCTGCTGGCCGGCGGCCAGGGCAGCCGCCTGCATGTCTTGACCCGGAAGACCGCCAAGCCTGCGGTTCCCTTCGGTGGCAAGTACCGTATCATCGACTTCCCCCTGTCCAACTGCGTCAACTCCCATATCGACACCGTCGGTATCCTGACCCAGTATCAGCCTCTGGAGCTGAATGAGTACATCGGCAACGGCCAGCCCTGGGGCCTGAACAAGACCCATAGCTGCGCCCAGGTTCTGCCCCCCTACGAGCGCAACGACAAGAAGTCCGGCTGGTTCGAAGGCACCGCCAACGCCATCTACAAGAACATCGACTTCATCGACCGCTACGATCCTGACTACGTTGTCATTCTGTCCGGCGACCACATCTACAAGATGGACTACAACGCAATGGTCGAGTACCACGTTGCCAACGAGGCTTCCTGCACCATCGCTGTCCGTACCGTTCCTCTGGCTGAAGCTTCCCGTTTCGGTATCCTGAACACCAACCCCGACAACTCCATCTACGAGTTCGAAGAGAAGCCCAAGCAGCCCAAGTCCACCAACGCCTCCATGGGCATCTACTGCTTCAACTGGAAGGTCCTGAAGGATGCTCTGATCGCTGACGAAGAGGATCCCAACTCCGATAAGGACTTCGGTAAGAACATCATCCCCAACCTGCTCAACGCCGGCCACAAGATGATGGCTTACAACTTCGCAGGCTACTGGAAGGACGTGGGCACCATCGACTCCCTGTGGGAGGCCAACATGGAGCTGCTGGGCAAGAACCCCGACTTCAACCTGCGCGGCAGCGCCCGTGAAACCATCTACACCCGTAACGACGCATATCCCTCTTCCTACATCGACGAGGACGCCAAGATCGTCAACGCATTCGTCGCTGAGGGCTGCGAGGTCTACGGCACTGTCAAGCATTCCATCGTCTCTGTAGGCTGCACCATCGGCAAGGACGCTGTCGTGGAAGACTCCGTCGTCATGCCCGGCGTCGTCATCGAGTCCGGCGCCATCGTCCGTCACGCCATCCTGGGTGAGAACTCCAAGGTTCTGAAGAACGCCGTCGTGGGCGGTGCCTTCGCCGAGGGTGAGCAGAAGAAAATCAGCGTCACCGCCAAGGACGCAGTGGTCGAGACCGTCCTGCTGCCCGGCGAGATGCAGGCATAAGTTAGGGAGGAAACCATACTATGAGCGTAATGGGTATTATTTTTGCCAACGACGTGGCGATCGATGATCTGACCACCAAGCGTACCATGGCCAGCCTGCCCTTTGGCGGCCGTTACCGTCAGGTGGACTTCCATCTGGCAAACCTGACCGCAGGCGGCATCCGCCACCTGGGCATCGTTTCCCGCAGCAACTACCAGTCCCTGATGAACCACGTGGGTTCCGGTGAGGAGTGGGGCCTGGAGCTGGGCCAGGGCGGCCTGGAGTTCCTGACTCCCTATGCCCTGGGCAACGACGACCGTTACCGCGGCAAGCTGGAGAACCTGCATGCCGTTCTGGACTTCCTGAAGTATGCTGAGGAAGAGTACGTCGTCCTGACCGATTCCTCCATCCTGACCAACCTGGATCTGAAGGCCATCATTGCCTCCCATGTCGCCAGCGGCAAGGACCTGACCATGGTCGCAAAGCCCGGCGTGGGCAACGGCGAGAAGGTTCTGGATCTGGCTGTGAAGATGGAAAACGGCGAGATCGCCGACATGGTCGTCAGCTACCCCGCCACTTCCGAGTACCTGGCTTCCATGGATATCTTCGTCGTCGGCCGCGAGTGGCTGATCGAGAAGGTGGAGTCCTGCGTGGCCCGCGACAAGTACCACATGGACCGCGACCTGGTTCTGGGTCAGTGGAAGAACGGCACCATCTCCATCAATGTCTACGAGTACACCGGTGTTGCCCTGTACAACGAGTCCACCGCTGAGTACTTCGCCAATTCCATGGCTCTGCTGGACAAGGATACCCGCTACGGTATCTTCCACGGCCATCACGACGTCTACACCAAGGTCCGCGACCGCGTTCCCGCATACTACGGCGAGAACTGTGAGGTTGAGAACAGCCTGATCGCTGACGGCTGCATGCTCGACGGCAAGGTGGAAGACTGCGTCCTGTTCCGTCAGGTCACCGTCTGCGAGGACGCTGAGATCGAGCACTGCATCATCATGAACGACACCGTCGTCGGCGAAGGCGCTGACCTGAAGTATGTCATCCTGGACAAGAACGTCACCGTTAAGCCCGGCACCAAGCTGCGCGGCGACAAGAACCATCCCATCATTGTCAAGCGGGGTGAGACCGTATGAGAATCGCAGTAGTCGCTTCCGAGGGCGCACCCTACGCCAAGTCCGGCGGTCTGGGCGACGTCATGGAGGCCCTGCCCGCCGCATTGGCCCGCATCGAGGGCAATGAGGTCGCGCTGTTCCTCCCCTACTACAAGAAGATCAAGGACGCTGCCGACAAGTATCCCGTGGAGCTGGTGGCCCAGTACCGCGTGGGTCTGGGCTGGCGCCAGCAGTACGCAGGTCTGCTGAAGCTGACGAACCGCACCGATGGTGTCACCGTCTACTTCATCGACAATGAGTACTACTTCGCAGGCCGCCCCGGCGCCATCTACGGCGACGTGGACGACGGCGAGCGCTTCGCCTTCTTCTCCAGAGCATGTCTGGACGCCATGGCCATTGCCAATTACATCCCCGATGTGATCCAGTGCAACGACTGGCAGACCGCTCTGATCCCCACCTACCTCAAGAGCGTGTACCGCGAGATGTTCCCCAACACCCGCTGCATGTACACCATCCACAACATCGAGTACCAGGGCTGGGCCGGCTCCAGCTTCTTCGATGACTGCCTGGATCTGCCCTGGGAGTACCGCTCCGTTCTGGATATGGGCGGCTCCGTCAACGTCATGAAGGGCGCCATCGAGACTGCCGATCTGGTCACCACCGTTTCCGAGACCTACGCCCGGGAACTGATGTACCCCTACTATGCCCATGGTCTGGACAGTGTCCTGGCCAACGCCTCCTGGAAGCTGACCGGCATCACCAACGGCATCGACACCAATACCTTCAATCCTGAGAAGGATCCTGCACTGCCCGCGCATTTCAACAAGGACACCTTCCTGGTTGGCAAGCCCGTGTGCAAGGCGGAGCTGCAGAAGGAAGTCGGCCTGCCCGTCAAGCCCGATGTGCCTCTGATGGTCATGGTCACCCGCCTGGCCGGCCACAAGGGCCTGGATCTGCTGTGCTACATCGCAAGACGCCTCCTGTGGGAGGAGGACTGCCAGCTGCTGATCCTGGGCACCGGCGAGGCACAGTACGAGACCTTCTTCAAGGATCTGGCTGCTGAGTATCCCGAGCAGTGCGCTGCCAAGATCACCTTCAACCTGGGTCTGGCTGCCCGCATCTACGCCGGCGGCGACATCTACCTGATGCCCTCCAAGAGCGAGCCCTGCGGCCTGAGCCAGATGAACGCCATGCGTTACGGCACCGTGCCCGTGGTCCACGCCACTGGCGGCCTGAAGGATACCGTGCCTCCCGCCGACGAGAACGGCGAGGGCGGCCTGGGCTTCACCTTCCAGAGCTACAACGCCGACGACTTCCTGGCTGCCCTGAAGCGCTGCCTGAAGCTGTACAACGACAACCGCGACGGCTTCAACGCCCTGGTCAAGACCGACATGAGCCAGGACTTCAGCTGGGACGTCCCCGCTGGCCGCTACATGGAGCTGTTCAAGGAAATGACCTCCTGGGTGTAATCCCTTATAACTGAATCAACGGCCACCCTTCAGGGTGGCCGTTTTCTTATGGTCTGGTATTTCAAATTGTAGTTTATCGTTCCGATATGGTACACCAATGTAGGGGACGGGTTCCCCGTCCCGTGAACCTTCCGATTACGAATTCGCCGATACAAATGTCAATTCGCCAGGTTTTACCGCCGGGACGGGCGACCCGTC
>JAFTVM010000067.1 GCA_017465745.1 Oscillospiraceae bacterium | reverse complement strand
GTGCAGGATGTGGAGATCAGCTACAACTACATCGGTATACTTCCCACCGCATTACTCTATGACTTACGAAACGGAAAAACAGCATGACCGAAATCATGCCGTTTCCCAAAACAATATACTGTTTTATTGGACCGCCCCTCATGGCGGAGCCTTTCGTGGTGAGGGATCAGATGGTGATAAGCTCGTAGGAATCCTCGCCCAGGCCGATCTTCTTGGCGTGGTCGATCTGGCTGCGCCAGCAGGTGTGGGGGAAGGAGGCGGTCAGATTGTCCAGGTCGGGGCGGTTGGCCCTGGCCAGCTTGGAGCCGGGCATGGCGGGCTGCTTCAGCACAGCCTCGGCGCAGGCCAGGTCCAGAGCCACGGGATCGAAGGAGGCAAACATACCCACATCGGGGACGATGGGGATGTCATTCTCGGCGTGGCAGTCACAGTAGGGGCTGACATCCCGGACCAGGCTGATGTGGAAATGGGGACGGCCGTCGACGACTGCCTTGGCGTACTCGGCGATCTTGTAGTTCAGGTACAGGGCGGCGTCGTGGTCGTCGGCCTCGATGGCCTCCACGGGGCACACATGCAGGCAGCGGCCGCAGCCGAAGCACTTGTTCCAGTCGATGTGCATGATGCCTTCATCGGTGAGATTGGGGGCGCCGTGGGCGCAGATATTGGCGCAGGCGCCGCAGGCGACACACTTTTCCTTGTCCACCACGGGGCGGCAGGCGTCGTGCATGTCCTTCTTGCCGGCCCGGGAGCCGGAGCCCATGCCCAGATTCTTCAGGGCGCCGCCGAAGCCGGCTTCCTCATGGCCCTTGAAGTGGTTCATGGAGATGACGATATCGGCGTCCATAATGGCACGGCCGATGAGGGCTTCCTTGACGTATTCGCCGCCCTCCACAGGAACGGCGACCTCGTCGGTACCCTTCAGGCCGTCGGCAATGAGCACATGGCAGCCGGTGGAGAAGGGGCTGAAGCCGTTGAGGTATGCGGTTTCGATGTGATCCAGGGCGTTCTTGCGGGAACCCACATACAGGGTGTTGGCGTCGGTGAGGAAGGGCTTGCCGCCCAGATCCTTGATGAGGTCGACGAGAACACGGGCGTAGCCGGGGCGCAGGTGGGCCATGTTGCCCAGCTCGCCGAAGTGGATCTTGATGGCCACGAACTTATCCTGGAAATCGATCTGGTCCAGGCCGGCGGTCATGATGAGCCGGGACAGCTTCTGGGGCAGGGTCTCGGAAGTGCCGGTGCAGAAATCGGTGAAATAAACCTTGGGGGTCATGGGTACAGCCTCCTATATTCTTCTTTTACGGTTCCATTCTACCGTGAATGAGGGGAAAAGTCAAACCGTAGTTTGCCGGATGGGAAAAGCGGCACGGATCGCTCCGTGCCGCTGGAAAATTCAATTACTCGTCAGCCTTGGCCTCGGCAATGATCTTGTCCTGATACTGCTTGGGAACTTCCTCATAGCGGGCAAATTCCAGAGTGAAGGAACCACGGGCCTGGGTCATGGCGCGCAGGTCGATGGCGTAGGAGCTCAGCTCAGCCATGGGAACCTCAGCCTCAACGACGGTGTTGCCGTCCTTGTCGGGGTTCATGCCCATGACGCGGCCGCGGCGCTTGTTCAGATCGCCGATGACATCGCCCATGTAGCTGTCGGGAATGGTGACCATCAGAGAACCCACGGGCTCCAGCAGGGTGGGCATAGCCTTGGGCATGGCTTCCTTGAAGGACAGGATGGCAGCCAGCTTGAATGCCATTTCGTTGGAGTCAACGGGATGGTAGGAGCCGTCGTACAGGGTAGCCTTCAGGCCGACCATGGGATAACCGGCCAGGGGGCCGCGCTGGACTGCTTCCTGCAGACCCTTTTCAACAGCGGGGTTGAAGTTCTTGGGGACGGCGCCGCCGACGACGGCCACGTCGAAGATCAGATCGTCCTGCTCTTCCTGGGGCTCAAAACGGACCCAGACGTCGCCGAACTGGCCGCTGCCGCCGGTCTGCTTCTTGTGACGGCCGTGAGCTTCGACCTTCTTCTTGATCTTCTCGCGGTAAGCGACCTTTGCGGGGCTCAGAACTGCGTCAACACCGAAGCGGCTCTTCAGCTTGGAGACGATGACGTCCAGCTGCTGGTCGCCGGCGCCGGAGATGACCAGCTGCTTGGTCTCGGCGTTGTTGACCACGGTGAAGGAGGGATCTTCCTCGTTCAGACGGTTCAGGCCGGTGCCGACCTTCTCTTCCTGGCCGCGGGTCTTGGGGGCGATGGCCATGGAGTAGCAGGCGGGGGCGTAGGGGATGCCCTTCAGGGAGACGACCTTTCTGGGATCGCACAGGGTATCGCCGGTCTTGACCTTGTCCATCTTGCCGATGCAGCCGATGTCGCCGCAGGACAGGACCTTGACTTCGGAATACTTCTTGCCGCAGACGGCGTACAGGCGGCCCAGCTTCTCGGTCTCGCCGGTGCGGGCGTTGACCAGAGTGGTGTCGGAGTTGATCTCACCGGACAGGACCTTCACGTAGGAGTACTTGCCGAACTGGTCGGAAACCGTCTTCCAGACGAATGCGGAGGGCACGCCGCCGGGGGACACGACGAACTCTTCGACGGTGCCGTCAGCGGTGGTAGCCTTGTGGTAGTTGCCTTCCACGGGGTTGGGCAGCAGGTCAGCGATGTAGTCCATCAGCATCAGGGAGCCCAGGCAGGTGTTGGCGGAGCCGCACAGCACGGGGTACATGGTGTGGTCCAGGACACCCTGGTGCATGCCGTGGATCATCTCGGCGTAGGTGAAGTCCTCACCGCCGAAGAACTTGTCCATCAGCTCTTCGCTGGTCTCAGCGACGGACTCCTTCAGAGCGTCGTTCAGCTCTTCGATGACGTCCACCTTATCCTCGGGGATCTCGACCTCCACGCGCTTCATCTTCTGCATCTCGTAGGCACGCTTGTTCAGCACGTCGATGATGCCGGTGACCTTCTTGTCAGCGCCCCAGATGGGAGCGACGACAGGCGCGATCTTGTTGCCGTACTTCTCACGCAGGGCTTCGAAGGTGGCGTTGTAGTCGGCGTTGTCCTCGTCGACCTTGGAGATGTAGATGAAGCGGGGCATGTTGCGCTCTTCGCAGTACTTCCATGCCTTTTCCAGGCCGACGGTGACGCCGTCCTTGGAGGCGCAGACCAGGATGGCTGCGTCAGCGGCGCGCAGGGCTTCCATAGCGGCGCCGGAGAAATCGAAACCGCCGGGTGCGTCCAGCAGGTTGATCTTGATGTTCTTGTATTCCAGAGGAACCACAGCGGTGTTGATGGAGATATTGCGGCGGATCTCCTCGGGATCATAGTCACAAACGGTGTTGCCGTCGGCGTTCTTGCCCATACGGTCGATGGCACCGGTCATGTAAAGCAGGCTCTCAGCAAGAGCGGTCTTGCCGCTGCCGGAATGGCCCAGCAGGACGATGTTGCGAATGGCGTTTGCAGTGTACATAGTGTGTGTTGCTCCTTTCAGGAGGACGGAACCTCCGTTGCTTCCTATCAATGCGGTTTTGACACCGTAATGGTGCCATTATACACGAAAGCCAAATAAATTTCAATCATTATTTTTACATTTTCACAAAACGGGCGAAAAAGGTGCATAAAAAACAAAAAGTTTGGTCCCCGTCCATTGGCAAAATGACAATTATCCAGAGAACGTCCCCGGATTCCAGTGGTTGTAAACGTTTACACGATGGAAAGACAGGTGTCAGCGAATTGAAAACAAACTTTTTGTCAGGTTCTGCGGAGGGCAAATTGTGGTTTCCCGCTGCGATGAGAGATGTGCTGCGAACCAAGCATGTCATTGCCACGTCGGTCTTTCAGACCGCCTCGCAATGACACTGGGTGTCGGTCCGTGGTTGTGCTGGTCGAAACGGACCGATAAACTACCATTGGAAGTACGGTGAAAAAACCCGCAGGCCGGGGCGGCCTGCGGGGGTGTCTTATTTCTGATTTTCCAGCCGTTTTTCCCGGCGCAGGGCGTCCAGCAGCTCCCGGCGCAGGGTCAGGATCTGCTTGACATGGTAGTTGATGACGATGTCGCGCTCGTCAAACTGTCCGATGTAGGGAAGCTCCCGGATGTCGGCACCGGCTTCGATGAGCCGGTCGTAGGTGTCCTGGCTCAGGTGGCCGGGGGCGTCCATTCGGGCCAGCAGCTGGGTGCGGGCCACCAGGGCCTTGGCTTTGTTCTCACAGATGCGGAACATGGTGACCTCCCGGCGCTGGGTCTTCAGGTGGCGGAACAGCCGCTGCTGGGAGAAGATCTTCAGCATTCGCTCCATGGCGTCGATCTGGTCGGTCATATCGTCGGCATCGGGCAGGATGTCGTCGCCGTCGAACATATCCTCCAGGAAGCGGAGCAGCATCTTGTCCAGACTCTCGATGGCGAAGCGGATCTGGCGGCTGTTGTCATAGGGGAAGACCACGGTATTGATGACCAGGCCCACACCCAGGCCGATACAGGTATCCCAGAGCCGGCCCAGGGCGTAAGTCACGTGGTTGACGTCGGGGGTGGTGCAGAGGATGACCACCACCAGGATGGGCAGGCTGGGGGCGTAATTGATATGGAACAGATTGTACACCGTGATGACCACCACCACGGCGATGGCGGTGATGACGATGGTGGGCAGGGGCGTCAGCAGCAGCAGATTGCCCACGATGCCGCCGGTGATGGTGCCCAGGATCTGTGCCCAGCTGGAATCGATGGATTCCTTGAAGCTGGGCTGGACGGCGGCCACGGCGCCCAGCATGGCCAGGGACAGGTTGGAGTAGGGGGAAATATTGCTGGAGGAAACGATCATGGCGATGATGACCGCCACCAGGGTCTTGAGGGTACGCATGCCGATACGGAACCGGGAGCGGCGTTTTGCAAGTCTATGCATGTTAATTCCTTTCTGTCAGGCTGGGCGCTTGTCTTTGATACAGATGAGGACAGCGCCGAAAAAGCGGTGCTTCTTCAGGAAGTCCCGCAGGCTGGGGCCGTAGGGGTCGGGGCCTGCGGAGGTCTTGAAGGTATTATAGCCCACGAAGCCCCCGGGCGTGTGGTGCAGCGCCACGAAATGGGCGCCCAGCTTCCATTTTCTGCGCCAGCGGTAGAAGAGGATGCACACGTGGGCGTTTTTGGCTTCTTCGTCAAAGTGTTTGGGATTCACCACCATCTTCACCGGGAAGCCCCATTTATGAAATCGCAGGGCGGGGGCGGGGATGCTGGTGCCGGCGTTGCCGTGGATCAGGGGCAGCATCCGCTCATACCAGCGGATCAGCTCGTCAATATCCACCCGGTAGCCCAGCAGCCGCAGGGCGTTGTAGGTGGCGATCCACCCGCAGCCCGTGGCGGCGCTGGTGCGGAAGCCGTAGCGGTACTGCTCCGCGGGGATGTGGCGCTGATTGTAGATCAGGTCGTTCATAGATGATCCTTTCAAATTGCAGTTTGGCGTACACTTAACGTTTTCAATTGTAGGGGACGGGGAACCCGTCCCCTACATTGGTGTACCGTATCGGAACGATAAACTACAATTTACTTCTCAATTGGATGGTTTCGAATAAATTCTTCCATAATTTCCGCGGCGGATTCCACCATGGCCCGGCAGGGACGCTTTTTGTAGAATTCCGCGGTTCTGGGCGTGGGATTGGGGTCGCTGGCAGGATTATTCAGCAGGTCGCGGCAGATGATGGAGCCGTTTTCTTCCCGGAATTCCCCGGCCATGGCCTGGACACGGGCATAAAGATCCCGCTTGCCGGCGGCGTCGGCCGCCCGGTCGTAGCCGTACAGGGCGCCCAGCACCAGCAGCATGCCGCTGACGGCGCCGCAGACCTCCCGCATGCGGCCCATGCCGCCGCCGAAGGAAGAAGCCAGCCGGGCCGTCAGTGCTTCCTCCAGGCCCGTCACATCGCAGAAGGCCATCGCAACAGCCTGGGAGCAGCTGTAGCCCTCCTGGAAAAGCTGCGCGGCACGACTTACATGATCCATATCCAATTCCTCCCCTATTTTAATTTCCATCATTTTACCATAGCTTTGGAGTCTTTACAACAAACAGAATGTTATGATAGAATGAATAAAATATGACAAATGGAGGAAAATGTCTGTGATCTATCTGATTCTGGCGGTGCTGGCCTCCACCATGGTGTCCGTGGTGATGCGCCTGAGCACCGGCAAGGTAAAAAACAATATGAGCATGCTGGCGGGCAACTATGTGGTGTGCACGCTGCTGTCCGTGGTGAATGCCGGCGGCAATCTGCTGACCCCGGCGGAAGCTCTGCCCGGTACCGTGGGCATGGGCATCATCAACGGTGTGCTGTACCTGTTCTCGTTCCTGCTGCTACATTATAATATGAAGCGCAACGGCGTGGTGCTGGCCTCCACCTTCATGAAGCTGGGCCTGCTGGTGAGCATGGCGGTGAGCGTCATCTTCTTCCGGGAGGTGCCCGGCGTCATCCAGTGGGTGGGCTTCGTCATTGCTGTGGGCGCGATTATTCTGATCAACTATGAAAAGGGCAGCGATACCGGTACTTCCGGCGGCAGGATGTGGCTGATCGTGCTGCTGGTGGTGGCGGGCTTCGGCGATTCCATGGCCAAGGTGTTCGAGACCTTCGGCGATACCGCCTACTCCGGCCAGTTCTTCGTCTACACCTTCCTGACGGATCTGGCGGCCTGCATCGTGCTGGCGCTGCGTGGCAAGGAGAAGCCCTCCCTGAAGGAGATCGGCTACGGTCTTGCCCTGGGCGTGCCCAATTTCTTCTCCGCCCGGCTGCTGCTCAAGAGCATCGAGCATCTGCCCGCCGTGCTGGTATATCCCACGGTTTCCGTGGCCATCATCCTGGTGGTGACCATGGTGGGTCTGGTGTTCTTCAAGGAGCAGCTGAAAAAGCGGCAGCTCATCGGCATCGGGGCCATCCTGGTGGCATTGGTGCTGCTGAATCTGTAAAACTGGAAGCGGGACGCAGATGCGTCCCGCCTGTTTATTGTTCCGCGAAGAGCCGTAATGTGGGGGACGGCTTCCCCGTCCCCCACATTATCAATATCCGAATAAAAGCAAAAAGAAATGACCCTTGACTTCCGTGTCTGATTAAACATCGGGAGCCAAGGGTCATTTCTCTTCACTCTTATTATCTAACA
Organism: Oscillospiraceae bacterium; assembly: GCA_017465745.1. Lineage (GTDB taxonomy): Bacteria > Bacillota > Clostridia > Oscillospirales > Oscillospiraceae > Faecousia. The sequence continues at coordinate 10,353 of JAFTVM010000067.1, read as the reverse complement.
TCATTGGTTAACCTCTCTTTCTTAAGATCGACGATTCTTTCGATTCATTTCTGTATTCCGATCAACATATTTTCATTCACTACATATCCCTTTAAGCGGGAAGCTCTTATATGGAGGAAAATTCTTATGATCGAAAGGTATCATCTTGGTTGATTTAGCTGTACATTGGAATCACTTCCTTGTATCTATATATTAAACCAGGGAAGTGGATTTTGCAAGATGGGAAATTATACAAAATGAACAATTTGGGATTATAAAAAACGCAGAAACGATGCAGAATCGACAAGTTTTTCTTGACTTCCAGTTTGCACTTTGGTATAATAAATATATTGGGGTCAGTCCGGCAGGGACTGACCCCATTGCTGTTTTACAGATTTACCATCCGGGGCGCATGATCCATGGCGGGGATGATCTTCTCCATCAGGTCGGAAGTCCGCAGCCGCAGGGATGAGGTGTTGATGCACGGATGGACGCCGATGTATGCATCCTGCAGCACATCGGCGTCGATGAGCAGCTCCACCCGGTGGCCGTGGTCGTTCATCAGGCCCAGGACGCTGAGAGAACCCGGCGTGATGTCCAGAAATTCCTCCATGAATTCTCCGTCGGCGAAGCTCAGCCGGGAGGAGCCGATCTGTTTGGACAGGACGCTGGTCTTGAAGACCTTGGCGCCGGGCAGGAGCAGCAGGTAAAATGCGGTTTTCTGCCGGTTGCACAGCAGCAGATTCTTGCACATGGCGGTGCCCATGGCCTCGTCAACGGCGGCGCAGGCCTCCATGGTCATGGCGGCCTCGTGGTCGACGTACTGATAGGAAATGTTCAGCGAGTCCAGCAGGTCATAGACCCGGATCTCCTTGGGAAGCCGCCGTGCCCAGTCGGCGGGGCGGCCTTGTACCAGTTCCATAGGGGGTTCCTCTTTTCTTGGAATCATTAAAATGCGGCGATCATTTCGGGGGTCAGGTCCCGCAGGATGGCCATGACCACCTGGACGGTGGCTTCAAAATCGAAGCCGGAGGCCATGCAGTTGGGGGCGTGGATGTAGCGGACGGGGACGCCGGCCACCACGGCGGGGGCGCCGAAGCCCTCGGTCTGGACGGCTGCGGCGTTGTTGCCGCCGCCCTTGCGGACGGATTCCTGGATGGGCAGACCCTTTTTCCGGGCCAGGTTCAGCACATAGCGCTGGAACCGGGGGGCGCAGACCAGGGACTTGTCCATATGGCGGAACATGGGGCCCTTCTTCAGGGCGGTCTGGATGGCATAGGGCTCGGTGAAGGTGTCGTCGGCGGGGCAGCCCTCCAGGACCACAGCGGCGGCGGGACGCACCCGGTTGCAGGTGACCTTGGCGCTGCGCAGGCCCAGCTCCTCCTGGGTGGACAGGACGCCCACCACATCACAGGGAAGCTGCTCGCCCTCCAGGCGGCGCAGGACCTCCAGCAGCACGGCGCAGCCGATGCGGTCGTCGAAGGCCTTGCCCATGATGATGTCCCGCTTCCCGTCGTATTCGGTGGTGACGGCGGGGACCACGGGCTCGCCGATGCGGATGCCGAAATTCTGAGCGGCGTCCTGGGCGGAAACAGCGCCCACGTCGATGACCATATCGTCCAGCTCCATGGCGCCGCCGGCCTTTTCGGCGGCGGTCTGGAAATGGACGGGCTTGGAGGCCACGATGCCGGGGATGTATTCGCCGTCTGCATTGCGCACCAGCACCTTGATGCCGGCCACGCTGCCCTTGTTCCAGCTGCCCAGGGGCAGGAAACGCAGGGTACCGTTAGGCTTGATGGAATGGATCATCATGCCCACCTCGTCCATGTGGGCGTCCAGCATGACCACAGGACGGTCACCGGTATTTTCCTTGCGGTGGATATAGAGATTGCGCAGGAAGTCCTCCTCGATGGTGCCCAGGTGGCTGACGTAGCTGCGTGCGACGGCGGCCACTTCCTCCTCAAAGGCACAGGCACCGGGGGCGTCTGCCAGGCGCTTGATCATAAGAAAAGTTTCGTTCGTCATTTGTATCATTCCTCCTGTTGCGATTGCAACCTATATACTATAACACAGAAATTGGTAATTGGGAACTTGATTTTTGAAAAATCTCCGTCTTTTTCGGCGGATTTTTCCTCTGTTTTTCCCGCCATTCACAGAAAGTTTACCCCAAAGCCGCAATTGATGCGTTGCACCGGGCAATAAAATATGATATGATGGGCAAAATGAATTCAGCCCAAGGAGGCGATAAGCAATATGGATCCCAATCACAACGATCCTTCCCGCAACAACGGGCCAAATAAGCCCGATGATAAGAAACGGCCCAACTGGCTGCTGGCGGCCATCATTGCCATCGGCGCGGTGCTGGTCATCGGCATGATCTACAACTCCGTCACGTCCAGCCAGTATACCCTGACCACCTTCTCTGATTTCCTGGATGCCAAGGAAGCCGGCGAACTGGCGGAAGTCCAGTTCCGGGCCGACCGCATCGTCTATCTGACCAAGGAGGAGGCCGCCAAGGACAAATCCCTGCAGAAGGCCTGCTACACGGGCCTTCCCACCGGCAGTGATACCATGGCCCTGTCTGTGGAACTGGACGCCATGGGCGTCACAGTCCACCGGCTCATCGTGGAAGATAATTCCGGCCTGCTGATGATCGGCTATTACCTGATCATGGGCCTGATGATCTTCGGCCTCATGAGCATGGTCACCCGCCGCATGAGCGGCGAGGGCATGATGGGCGGCCTGGGTAAATCCAAGGCCAAGGTCTACATGGAAAAACAGACCGGCGTCACCTTCAAGGATGTGGCGGGCCAGGATGAGGCCAAGGAATCCCTGCAGGAGATCATCGATTTCCTCCACAATCCCCAGAAGTACACCGACATCGGCGCAAAGCTGCCCAAGGGCGCGCTGCTGGTGGGTTCTCCCGGTACCGGCAAGACCCTCATCGCCAAGGCTGTGGCAGGCGAAGCCGACGTGCCCTTCTTCTCCATCTCCGGCTCCGATTTCGTGGAGATGTTCGTGGGCATGGGCGCCAGCCGCGTCCGTGACCTGTTCAAGGAAGCCGCCAAGGTGGCGCCCTGCATCATCTTCATCGACGAGATCGACGCCGTGGGCCGCTCCCGCGATACCCGCTACGGCGGCAACTCCGAGCAGGAGCAGACATTGAACCAGCTGCTCAGCGAGATCGACGGCTTTGATTCCACCAAGGGCATCGTGTGCCTGGCCGCCACCAACCGGCCCGAGATCCTGGACAAGGCCCTGCTGCGTCCCGGCCGCTTCGACCGCCGGATCATCGTGGACCGTCCCAACCTCCAGGGTCGTCTGGATACCCTGAAGGTCCATACCCGCAAGATCAAGCTGGCCGAGGACGTGGATCTGAACAAGATCGCCGCCGCCACCGCCGGCGCGGTGGGTGCGGATCTGGCCAACCTGGTCAACGAGGCAGCCCTCCGGGCCGTCCGCAAGGGCCGTAAGATGGTCAATCAGGAGGACCTGCTGGTATCCTTCGAGACCGTCATCGCCGGCACCGAGAAGAAGAATTCCGTCCTGACGGACATGGAAAAGCGGCTGGTGGCCTATCACGAGGTGGGTCACGCTCTGGTGTCCGCCCTGGAAAAGGGCGCGCAGCCCGTCAGCAAGATCACCATCGTGCCCCATACCACCGGCGCTCTGGGCTATACCCTGTACCTGCCCGAGGAGGAGAAGATCCTGTCCACCCGGGATGAGCTGCTGACCCAGCTGCGCAGCCTGCTGGGCGGCCGGGCTGCCGAGCAGATCGTATTCGGCACCGTCACCAACGGCGCCTCCAACGATATCCAGCAGGCCACCTCCCTGGCCCGCCACATGGTCAGCCTCTGGGGTATGAGCGACGAGCTGGGCCTGATGGCCACTGCTTCCGTCAACAACCAGTATCTGGATGGACAGGCCCACATGGACTGCTCCCAGGAGACTGCCGCCAAGGTGGATGCAGCCGTCCGGAAGCTGATGCAGGACGCCTATGAGGCCTCCAAGCAGACCCTGGTGGATAACCGGGCGCTGCTGGACGAGATCTCTGAGTACCTGCTGGTGAAGGAGACCATCACCGGCGAGGAGCTGATGGCCTACGTCAACGCCGACAAGCAGAAGCTGCCCGAACCCGCGGAAGAGAATACCGAAGAATAAGCAGAAGGAGCGCACCGGCAGGTGCGCTCCTTTCCGTTCGGGGTAAAATTGTAGTTCATCGGGCAATCGATGATTGCCCGGTTGACAATTGACAGTTAAGGTGTCGCCTTTGGCGACGATTTATTCTATGATTTCGGTGGAAAAGTATGTCCCGCCGTGGTATAATGCCCACATACATTGAAAATAAGGAGGCACATCATGCTGCCTGAAGCATTTTTGAATAGAATGAAAGCCCAGCTGGGCGCTGAATATGAGGATTTCCTGCGCAGCCTGGAGCGGCCCAGGGCGGTGGCACTGCGGTTCAACCCCCTCAAGGGCGGACGCCCGGCGCTGCCCTTTGTGATGGATCCGGTGCCCTGGGAGCCGGAGGGCTTCTACTATGACCCCGACAGCCGCCCCGGCCTGCACGTATTCCACGAGGCCGGCGTATACTATCTGCAGGAGGCCAGCGCCATGTCTCCTGTGGCGCTGCTGGATCCCAAGCCCGGCGAGCGGATCTGCGACCTGTGCGCCGCCCCCGGCGGCAAGACCACCCAGATCGCCGGCCGGATGCTGGGGGAGGGGTTCCTGCTGTGCAATGAGTGGAGTCCCAAGCGCGCGAAGATCCTCTCCCGGAATATGGAGCGCATGGGCGTTGCCAACTGCCTGGTGACCAATGAGGATACCGCTGTTCTGGCGAAGCGGTTTCCCGGGAGCTTTGACAAGGTGCTCATCGACGCCCCCTGCTCCGGCGAGGGCATGTTCCGCAAGGAGGAAGCTGCAATTACCGACTGGAGCCAGGAGACGGTGGAGATGTGCGCCCGGCGGCAGGCGGAGATCCTGCACAACGGCGCGCAATTGCTGCGGCCCGGCGGACGGCTGGTTTACTCCACCTGTACCTTTGCACCCGAAGAGGATGAAGCGGCGGTGGCGGCGTTCCTGGAGAGCCACCCGGATTTTGAACCGGAGGTCATTGAGACGCCCTGGTTCACCCCTGTGGAGAACGGCGGCCACCGGATGTGGCCCCACAAGCTCCTGGGCGAGGGGCATTTTGCCGCCGTGCTGCGCAGAAAAGGCGGCGGGGAGGGGGAATTCGAGCCTGCACAGGGCGTGAAGCTGCCCAGGGAATGGCAGAATTTCGCGAAGGAGCTGGGCATCACCCTGCCGCCCGGCAAGGCAATTATGTTCGGTTCCAGCCTCTACTGGGCCCCGGAGGGTATGCCGAAGATCGACCGGATGAAGGTGCTGCGGCCCGGTCTGGAACTGGGCATCGTCAAAAAAGACCGCTTCGAGCCTGCCCACGCCCTGGCACTGTGGCTGAGGGGGTGCAAAAATGTGGAGGATTTCCCCGCGGAATCCGACGAAATGGCAAAATACATTCACGGCGACGTGGTGCCCTCCGGCAAAAAGGGCTGGTGCCTGGTGACGGCGGACGGTTACTCCATCGGCTGGGGCAAGGGCGACGGCCGGGTGCTGAAGAACCACTATCCCAAGGGTCTGCGGCGGTAAATTGTAATTTGTATTCCCCGGTCCACACATTTCCGCAATAATTTTACACTTTACATAATCTGCAATGTGTGATATACTACCGTTGCGTATCTACGTCCAATTTGAACATCAATTATTCGCAAGGGAGGATATTCCTTGGCCAGATATGAAATTAAAGGCGGAAACCAGCTGAAAGGTTCCGTTACCATCAGCGGCGCAAAAAATGCCGCAGTGGCCATTTTGCCTGCTGCCATCCTCGTCAGAGGAAAGTGCCGCATTGAAAATGTGCCCGATATTTCCGATGTCCGCATCCTGCTGGACATCCTGCGCGACATGGGCGCGAAAGTCGTCCAGCCTGAACTGAATATTGTCGAGATCGATGCCACCAATGTGGCCTGTACCCGTCCCACGGATTCCCTGGTGAAGAAAATGCGCGCCAGCTACTATCTGATGGGCACTCTGCTGAGCCGGTTCGGCACTGCCCACGTGGCCCTGCCCGGCGGCTGCAATTTCGCGTCCCGCCCCATCGACCAGCACCTGAAGGGCTTCCGCCTGCTGGGCGCCGATGTGGAGGACACCAATTCCTATGTCTGCCTGAATCCCGGCCCCAACGGTCTCCATGGCGCCCGGATCCACCTGGATATGGCGTCCGTCGGCGCTACCATCAATCTGATGCTGGCGGCCTGTCTGATTCCCGGTATGACCATCATCGCCAACGCCGCCAAGGAGCCCCATATCGTTGACCTGGCAAACTTCCTGAACACCATGGGCGCTTCCATCACCGGCGCCGGTACTGACACCGTGAAGGTGCGCGGCGTGGAGGAACTGCATGGCGGTACTTACACCATCATCCCCGACCAGATCGAGGCGGGCACCTACATGGCAGCAGTTGCCGCCGTGGGCGGCGATGTGATGGTGAAGAATGTCATCCCCAAGCACATGGAATGCATCACCACCAAGCTCCAGGAAATGGGCGCGTCTGTCGTTGAGTACGACGACATCATCCGCGTTATCTCCAACGGCAAGCTCCGGGGCGCAGCGGTGAAGACCCGTCCCTATCCCGGCTTCCCCACGGATATGCAGGCCCAGATCGGTGTGTGTATGTCCCTGGCTGAGGGCACCAGCCGCCTGATCGAGACGGTTTACGAGACCCGCTTCTTCGGCTACACCAGCGAGCTGACCAAGATGGGCGCCAACATCAACATCATCAAGGAGAGCAAGATGGCTGTCTTTGAGGGTGTGCAGCGGCTCCACGGCGCGGACGTGGCTGCCAAGGACCTGCGCGCCGGCGCGGCTCTGGTCATCGCCGGCCTGACGGCCGACGGTATCACCCGGGTGGACAATATTCACTTTATTGAAAGAGGCTATCAGAACCTGATCGAAAAGATGACCGCCCTGGGCGCTGACATCAAGAGAATTGAAGACTGATTCGATTAAAAAAGCACCGGCTGAACCAGCCGGTGCTTTTGCTCTGTAAATGCACATTCATGCAGCATTTATCGTGATACATTTTATTTCTGATTCTCCCAGAAGGGCTCTGCCTGGGCTTTCTGGCATCCGGCGCAGTTTCTTGCCTTGAACTGCAGCTCCTGGCTCTTGATGCTCACCGTGGTGCAGGGCGGAATGGATTTCGTGATGAAGGAGTTGGCGCCGATGACGGAATCCCGGCCGATGACGGTATTGCCGCCCAGGACGGAAGCGCCGGCATAGATGGTCACGTTATCCTCGATGGTGGGATGGCGCTTGGAGCCCCGCAGGCTCTGGCCGCCGCGGGTGGTCAGGCCGCCCAGGGTCACGCCCTGGTAGATCTTGACACATTTGCCGATGATGGTGGTCTCGCCGATGACGATGCCGGTGCCGTGGTCGATGAAGAAGTATTCGCCCACCGTGGCGCCGGGATGGATGTCGATGCCGGTGATGGAATGGGCGTGCTCGGTCATGATCCGGGGCAGCATGGGTACCTTCAGCTCATAGAGCACATGGGCCAGCCGGTAGACGGTGATGGCAAAGAGGCCGGGGTAGCAGAAGATGATCTCGTCCTTGCTGGTGGCGGCGGGATCGCCGTCGTAGGCGGCCTGAACGTCGGTCTGGATCAGCGCCCGGAGCTTCGGGATGGCATCGAAGAATTCCAGGCACACCTGCTGTGCCCGCTCCGCTGACCAGGCGGCGTCGGCCCCATGGGCCTGGAGCATCAGGGTGGTCTGACGGTTGAGATTGTACATGACGTCCTCAATGAGCATGGACAGGTTGTGCTTGACATTGTAGAAGCGGTAGGATTTGTCCCGGTAGAAGCCGGGGTAGACGATCCGCAGGAGTTTGTGGATCATGTCGGTGATGATGGCCTTGTCGGGGTGACTGAACAGGTCGATCTTGTCGATGTCCCGGTCGCCGTTGTAGTCGCTGAGAATGGTTTCGACGATGCCCTCGATTTTTTCTTCGATCAGATTCATAGGAATCCCTCCTTTTGGGAAATTTATATCACAGCGGGCGGGCAAAGTCAATCGCACATTGACAGCTGTCCGCCGCGGGCGTATAATATAGTGAAAATCACAAGGGGAGGTCATCTTATGTCCCGGATCTACACATCTGCCCAGCAGCTTATCGGCGGCACGCCGCTGCTGGAGCTGTGCAACATCGAAAAGAAGCTGGGTCTGAAAGCAAAGGTGCTGGCCAAGCTGGAATATTTCAATCCCGCCGGCTCCGTCAAGGACCGGGTGGGCCTGGCTATGATCGACGACGCCGAGGAGAAGGGTATTCTGCAGCCCGGCGCCACCATCATCGAACCCACCTCCGGCAACACCGGCATCGGCCTGGCCCTGGTGGCGGCGGCGAGAGGTTACCGGGCCATCATCGTCATGCCCGACTCCATGAGCATGGAGCGGCGGATGCTGATGAGCGCCTACGGCGCGCAGCTGGTGCTGACCCCCGGTAAGGAGGGCATGAGCGGTGCCATTGCAAAGGCCCGGGAGCTGGCGGCGTCCATCCCCGGCAGCTTTATTCCGGACCAGTTCAACAACCCCGCCAACGCCATGGCCCACTACAAAACCACCGGCCCCGAGATCTGGCGTGACACCGATGGGGAAGTGGATGTGTTCGTGGCCGGCGTGGGCACCGGCGGCACCATCACCGGCACCGGCCGGTATCTGAAAGAGAAGAAATCCGATGTAAAAGTCATCGCTGTGGAGCCTGCGGATTCGCCCCTGCTTTCCGGCGGCAAGGCCGGGCCCCACGGTCTCCAGGGCATCGGTGCGAATTTTGTCCCCGGGGTTCTGGACACCGGAATTTATGACGGGATCTCCTGCGTTACCACTGACGAAGCCTACGAAGCTGCCCGGCTGCTGGGCAGGACCGAGGGCGTCCTGGTGGGCATCTCCGCCGGTGCGGCGCTGCATACCGCCATCGTGTATGCGAAAAAGGAAGAAAACGCGGGCAGGACCATCGTGGTGCTCCTGCCCGATACGGGGGACCGGTATTTGTCTACGCCCATGTTTCAGGGGTAAATTGTAGTTTATCGCACTGGCGCGGGAGCGCCTCATGCCTCCCATGTGTAAAGGGGGCCTTTGAGTGCGGTGCATAACGAAGCAATAAACTACAATGTAAAAAAGAAGCGGGCCGCCCGGAAGGGCGGCCCTTTTGAGAGGAAAAGAAAGCACTTACTGTGCTGCGCTGATGAATTCCATGGGATCCATGGATTCTCCGTTGCAGGTGACCGAGAAGTGGACATGGGGCGCCAGCGCGTTTTCCAGCAGGGCTGTGGTACCCACGGTGCCGATGGCCTGGCCCAGAGTCACGGAGTCCCCGGGGGTGACGGATACATCCTCGGCAAGGCTGGCATACTTGGTAGTGTAGCCGCCATCGTGGGTGATGACCACGGTGGTGCCCAGTTCTTCGTCGTCGTAGACCGAGTACACGGTGCCCGCTGCTGCGGCACAGACTGCGGTGCCGGCCTCGGCGGCGATATCCACACCGTGGTGGGTACGCCAGTCCCGGGTGGTCTCATTGTAGCCCAGGCAGTCCACGGCGAATTCGGCCACGGTCTGGCCGGCCACGGGCGCGGCGGTTTTCAGCGGCTGGCTGGGGATGGGTGCTTCCGTTCCGGCGGGGCCGGTGGCGGAATTGCCCGGCTGGGTGGATACAGCGGCGGAATTTCCTTCCGTGGTGCCCAGGACTTCCTGGGTCTCATTCAGATTTCGGTAGTACAGATAGCCCGAGATCCCGATGGCGGCGGCGCACAGGATCAGGGCTATGTAGTAGCCCCTCCCGGCGAATACACCGCGGTTTTTCTTGCTGTCACTCATGTGTGAAACACCTCCGAAGCTGAGTATGGACAGCGTTTGCGGAAGTTAAACCAGATCGCGGTAAAAAATTCAGATTGTAGTTTCGCGCTGCGTTAACATACGCCACTGTAGGGGAGGGCCAATGACCCTCCCGCCGAAAATTGGAACAATTTTCGGATTTCCCGAAGGGAAATCATCATTTATCGCCTGCGGCGATGCAATTTTGCTTTACAAAATTGCCGGGAGGGTCAGTGACCCTCCCCTACAGCCCTATATCGCAAGGTGTACGATAAATTGCAATTTGAACAATTTGCCCCATACAATCCCGCCAAAAAATTATGCCGAAAAAGTCCCCGGACGCATTGACAAAGGGGCTGTTTTAAGCTATATCTATACTTGTCAGATTCTGTACCATATGAAAGAATCAAGTGATAATAACCTACAGAAACGGGGGAGGATAATGTCCAAG
>JAFTVM010000021.1 GCA_017465745.1 Oscillospiraceae bacterium | reverse complement strand
GACAACAGCCTATGTATATATTGTGGTATATCGTTACAATCACAAAATATCCAACACATCCGTCGTCGATACGGGGGCGGCGGGGTCATGACCCCGCCCTACATTGGCGTTGTTTAACGGAACGATAAACTACAATTTGAACTACTAAAAATCAAAATCCAGATTATTATATACTACTTTCCCCCAAATAGGAAGCCTTTCACAAAAATTTAACGGAATTGCCGGTTGTCAATTCGTGCCCGTTGCGCTACAATATATCCTGATGAATTATGTACACAAGGAGGAAAAGCCAATGGCATGGCTGGAAATCACCATTGATACCAAATCCGACCGCATCAATTTTGTGGCGGCGCAGCTGACCGCCCGGGGCTTTGCGGACCTGGTCATGGAGGATCAGGAGGAATTTGAAACATTTCTGGAGGGCAACCGGGACTACTGGGATTACATTGACGAGGAATTCCAGCAGCGCCTGCAGGGCCTGTCCCGGATCAAGCTGTACCTGGAGGACACCGACGAGGCCGGTATGCAGCGGCTGAAAGCCTGCGTGGAGGGTCTGGAACTGACCATGCATGTGGCCGCCCTGCCCGATACCGACTGGGCCGAAAGCTGGAAGGACAATTACCCCGCCGTGGAGGTGGGCAGAAACCTCATCGTGGTGCCCTACTGGGATAGCGATAACACCAACGGCCGCGCCCCCATCATTCTGGACCCCGGCCTGACCTTCGGCACCGGCGCCCACCCCTCCACCCAGATGGTCATGGAGGCCATGGAGCAGCTGGTGCAGCCCGGCTGGAAGTGCGTGGACCTGGGCAGCGGCAGCGGCATCCTGTCCATCGCCGCCCTGCGGCTGGGCGCGGAATCCGCCGTGGGTGTCGACATCGACCCCAAGGCCGAGGATATCGCCCGGGAAAATGCCGCCTACAACGGCTTCGCCGCTCCCGCCTTCACCGCCCTCACCGGCAACGTCACCGAGGACAAGGCCCTGATGGAAAGCCTGAGCAGGACGGAATATGATCTGGTGCTCGTCAACATTGTGGCCGACGTGATCATCGGCCTGTCTCCCATCCTGCCCAATTTCCTGACCGAACACTCCACCCTGATCTGCTCCGGTATCCTGGATGTACGGCTGCCCGACGTCCTGGCCGCTCTGGACGCTGCGGGCCTGGAAGTGACCGCCGTCCGGGAGAAAGAGGACTGGCGCTGCGTCACCGCAAAAAGGAGAGCATTATGGAACTGACTTACCGTACCCGCCGGAACCTGCGGCGCATCGGCATCATCGCCCTGGTGGTGGCGCTGGTCTCCACGGTCATCTGGGGCTGCTGGCTGGTGTGGCTGCACCGCTACATCGTCTACACCCGTGACGGCGCTGTCATCGATTTTGGACTGGCAGACAGGGATCCCGGCGAGGGCCAGTTGGCCGTTCCGCCGGAAGAAAGCGAGACCGTCTCCATCTACTATAACGACGGCTCCGAACTTGAAAATGTGGATATCTCCCTGCGGCAGATCGGCGGCTATTACATCACCTTCGAGATGCTCCAGAATGATATGGACACCATCCGGGCCACCATCGACGCCCTGCCCGTGGGCACCGCCGTCATGATGGAGGTCAAGAGCATCCGCGGCAGCTACTATTACACCTCCAATATCGAGGGCACCTACGCCTCCAGCGGCATTGAGCAGACTGATGTGGATGCCCTCATCGCCGATATCGCCGCCCGCAACCTCTACTTTATCGCCAGCGTGCCCGCCTTCCGGGACCGGAATTTCGGCGCGGAAAATGTGGGCGCAGGCCTGCCCTTCGTCGGGGGCAACGGCGCGCTGTGGGTGGACAGCTCCAACTGCTACTGGCTGGATCCCACCAGCGACAAGGTCATTGAGTACCTGACTACCCTGAGCAAGGAGCTGAAGAACCTGGGCTTTGACGAGGTGGTCTTCACGGATTTCTGTTTCCCGGATACTTCCGAGATCGTATTCTCCGGCAATAAGGTCACCGCCATCCAGGCCGCTGCCAGCCAGCTGGTGGCAGAAGCTGCCACGGACCGCTTCGCCGTGTCCTTCCTGGCCACCGGTTCCACCGTCAAGACCGTGGCCGGCCGCAGCCGTCTGTACCTGACCGGCGTGGAAGCCAGCGACGCAGCCGGCGCAGCCGGCGCCTATACCCCGGAGGACCCGGCCGCAGGCATCGTGTTCCTGACGGACTCCTTCGATACCCGCTACGAAGCCTTCGGCGTCCTGCGCCCCATGGATTCCGCTATCACGGGTTGACACAACGACAAAACGCCCCCTGTTGTAAAAAACAGGGGGCGTTTTCTGTTTACGGTGATTCAAATTGTGGTCTATCGCTCTGTTTCAGAAACCTGTTGTAGGGGCAGGCGAGGGCGCCGCCCCCTACATTTTGATTTTCAACTGTACGATAAACTACAATTTACTCCTCCAGCGCTGCCACCACGTAATTAAAGTAATCCGTGGTCTGCACGGCCTTGGAGTAGGTCAGCTTGTTGCCCACCTGGGCGGAGATATTGCTGACATAGCTGTCGCTGATTCCCAGGCCGTCGGCGGAGGTGAAGCGCCGGGTGGAGCTGTCGTAGGTGCCCTTGTCAGTCTTCCAGCTGTAGTCGGGCCAGAACACCAGGGGAGTGGCGTCGGAGAACACATCCCGTCCGATCAGCAGCCGGGAGTCATACGCCACGCCGAAGAGGTTGCTGAGGGTGGGCAGGATATCCAGGCTGGAGGTGGGGGTGTCCACCACGATGTCCATATCCTCGATGCTGCCGCTCCAGATGATCAGGGTATTCTGATCCCGGACGAAGCGGGAATTGCATTCCTGCCCGAACAGCTCGCTGAGGTAGGACTCCGAGGTGCCCCAGGTGTCGCTCTGGTCCAGGCCGTAGGGATAGTGGTCGGAGCCGATGACGATGACGGTATCATCGGCGATCCCCGCCTCCTCCAGCTGCCGCACCAGGGAAGCCATGGCGTATTCCAGATCCAGATTGGCCGCCATGTAGCACTTGATGGCCTCGGAGCAGTCCAGATGGGAAACAGCGTCATAGTTTTTGCTGCTCTGTGCGTTGCCGCCTCTGGAATACTCCGAGTGGCCGCTGACGCTCATGTAATACAGGCTGAAGGGCTGTGCGTCCAGGTGTTTGGGGATGGTGAAATCGATCATCTCCTGATCGCTCTGAGGCCAGACATCCCGGACGCCCTCCTCCATGCCGTTGCCCATACCGATGAACTCGTCATAGCCCAGCAGGGTGTGGGTCTTGTGGCGGTCGTAATAGGTGTAGGAATTATTGTGGTAGGCGGCGGAGCTGTAGCCCAGCTTCTGCAGCTGGTTGCCGATGGTCAGGAAGAAATCCTGCTGATAGGACTCCTTCATGCACTGGCCGGAACCGGGCACCAGGCCCACCACGTTGGAATACTCACCGCCGGTGGTGCCGGCCGCCCAGAGGGGCTGGTAGTAGTCGGTGAATTCGATGCCCTCATGGGCCATGCGCCACAGGGTGGGGGTCAGTTCGGGATCCAGCCAGGCCCCGGTGAAGGCCTCGGCGGTAATGAGGATCAGGTTTTTCCCCTTGAACAGGCCCGTGTATGCATTGGTCATGGCAGGTGTCTGAGACGCCACATAGCTGTGGAGCTTTGCCACGTCGGAATTGGATTCACTTTCCGCCAGGGCAGCGAAATCGATGGGCAGTGTCTGGGGCAGATACACCACGGGCGGCTCCGTGGGTGCTTCGGAGGCCTGGGTCTCATGCTCCTGCGGAACCGTCGCTTCATCGGTGGGGGTCTGCAGGGGAGGTTCGGTGGTTTCCAGATCGTTGAAGCCCACATCTGCGTCCTTGGTCACATCCAGCGCCAGCGCCACATTGAGGCCGTAGTCTCTGACAGCCCCGTCAAAGGAAAAGGCAGTGGTCAGTCCGTCCCGGTAGCCAGGGATCAGCCAGACCACCAGCATGGTCAGAGCATAGAGCACCGCCGTCAGCAGGGCGACTCTGGCAGAGGCAGCCTTCTTTTGCCGCTTGGCGCGGACACAGAATGCGTAAAACCCGATGGGCGCCAGGATCAGGCCGATGCGCCACCAGTTGGTGCCCATCAGGCGCAGCACTGTTCCGGCGAAATCCGTGGCAACGCCTCCGGCACCGGCAGCCACCACCGTCAGAGACATAAATGTCTGGAAGGAATCGTGGAGAAAATACTCCATCATGTACAGCACCGCCATCACCAGGGAGATCCCCACGGCGGTGTATTTACCGAGCCTGGGCGGCAGGAAGCTCACCAGCAGTCCCAGCAGTCCACCGCAGCTCAGAGCGAACAGCACCACCACCGCCAGCCGCGCAAAGCCGCCCTCACGGACGGTCCACAGGTGCAGCAGCAGCTCGTCATAGACCATAACGGCCAGAATAAACATCCATCCGGAAAGCCGCAGGTGTCTGCGCTTCGGCGCGGATTTTCTTCCCGCCGGCGGATTTCCCCGCCGGGAAGCGGTGCTTCTTTGTTGGTTTGCCATCGTATTCCCTCTTTCTCTCTGAAAAACAAACGCCCCCCGCCCTCACAGGAAGGCAAGGGGACGGTTTTTGGGTTCTTCAAATTATAGTTTGGCGTGCAATCGATGATTGCCCAGTTGACAGTTAAGGTGTCGCCTTTGGCGACTATTTAATCTATTTCCGACGGAAATACCATCATTGTCAACTCCAACGTCAGTGAGATAAACTACACTTTACCCCTCGTTTCCGGTCTTGGGGCGGCGGTGGCGGCGGTAGGGGGGACGGCGGCGGGGCTTGCGCTCGGCGGCCTCCTGCGATTCTTCCAGCTCAGGCTCTGCCTTGGGCTGCTCCCGGCGTTCCTTTTTGGGCTGCTCCGCCTTGGGCGCGGGCTTTTCCTGCCCCTCGGGGCGGGGACGGCGGCTGCGGCGGGACCTGCGCTCCTGGGCTTCCTCTTCCACGGTCTCGGACTCCTCCACCACGGACTCGGTGGAGTAGCGGAAGCGGATGGGATCCAGCCGGACAGGCTCGTCAGGCTCCTCCCGGCGTACCCGCTTGCCGGAGCCGGAGATGGGAGCCCAGTCAGAGGGGACAGGAGGATCGTTCTTCTTGGCCTTGCCGTTGCGGAAAACGGCGATCTCCTCGTTGGAGAAGACGGAAATCGTCTCGGGGGCGTCCTCCATGCGCACCTTCACCCGGCTGCGCAGCAGGTCCACCTCGGTGACGGTGCCCCGGCCCTCGGGGGTATCCACGAAGGAATCCTGCTTGGGACTGCGGCGCAGCAGATCCTCGTAGGCCTCCTGCTCGTACTTCAGGCAGCACATGAGGCGGCCGCAGGTGCCGGAGATCTTGGTGGGGTTCAGGCTCAGATTCTGGGTCTTGGCCATCTTGATGGACACGGGCTGGAAATCCTCCAGGAAGCTGGAGCAGCAGAAGGGCCGGCCGCAGATGCCCAGGCCGCCCACCATCTTGGCCTTGTCCCGGACGCCGATCTGACGCAGCTCGATGCGGGTGTGGAAAATGGAGGCCAGGTTCTTCACCAGTTCCCGGAAGTCCACACGCTCGTCAGCGGTGAAAAAGAACAGGATCTTGCTGCCGTCGAAGGCAAATTCAGCGCTGACCAGCTGCATGTCCAGCTTGTGGTCGGCGATTTTCTGGACGCAGATGTCGTAGGCCCGCTTCTCTTCCTGGCGGTTGCGGGCAACGATCTTCTCGTCCTCGGGCGTTGCCAGGCGCAGGACGCTGCGCAGGGGGGCCACCACGTCCTTGGCAGGGATCAGGTGGTTGCCGCCGGCGCAGATGCCGAATTCGGGGCCCCGGGCGGTGTCGATGATGACATGGTCGCCGGTCTTGACGGTGATGCCGGCGGGATCAAAATAATAGACCTTCTGCCCCTGGCGGAACTGGATGTCCACCACCTCAACAGGGGCGGCAGGGACTTCCTCTTCCACTGCGGGGGTGGTCAGGATTTCTTCTTCCATTGGTATACTCCTTCTATATCAGACGGCAGGATCGCCGTTGCGTTGCACTTTCGTTCATTCCTTCCCCCGGGGGGAAGCCTTTTTATCGCAGTTCCCAGCTGAGCCATCCGACGATGGCGGCGGGGGAGACATTGCCCTGGGCGTAGAGTACGGCCTTGCGCACCGCCGTCAGCGCATTCATCAGCTCCGGGGCGCTGCGGGCCCGGCTCAGCTGACGGGCCAGGGGAGTGGGCACGGAAAGACCCGCGCGGCAGGCCAGCGCCCCCTCCAGCAGCTCCAGCCAGGCATTCAGGATCTCCACCAGCTGGTCCCGCTTCCATTTTTCCATGGGCACCAGGGTGTTCACAAGCCCCATGGTATCCCCGGCAGCGTAGCTGCGGACAAAATCCACCGTCTGCTGGGGCACTGTTTCACCATCCTCCAGCATCTGCCTGGCCTGGCCCAGCCAGCCGCCGCTGCGCTGGACCGCCGCGGCGATATCCTCGGCAGAGGCCTTGGGGTAGTTCAGGGTCAGGTAGTGGCGCAGCTGCTTTTCGGGCACGGCTGTCAGCGCCAGCTCCGTGCACCGGGAGCGGACAGTGGGCAGCAGCTTCTCGGGATTGTCGGTGAGCAGGATGAAGACGCCGTAGCCCGGCGGCTCCTCCAGGATCTTCAGCAGGGCATTCTGACCCTCCAGGCCCAGGTCCTGGGCGATCAGGTAGATCTTATAGTCTGACTCATTGGGTCGGATGAACACATCGTCCCGCATGTCCCGGACCAGGCGGACGGCAATGTTTTTGTGCTCCGGATCTGTCAGGGTGATGAAGTCCGGATGCTCATTTTTCAGCGTCTTGCGGCAGGGGCCGCAGACCCCGCAGGGCTTGTCACGCCCTTTGCACAGGATCGCGGCAGCCAGCAGCCGGGCCAGGGTGCGCTTTCCCGCCCCGGCGGGGCCGGAGATCAGGTAAAAATGGGACACGCGGCCCTTCCCCAGGCTGACTGTTAAATTTTCCTTCAGCCGGTCATTGCCCAGCAAGGTTTCGAAGCCCATTGTTTCCTCCGGAATGTTAATGTTTCAGTCGTCCCCGAAGGGGACACCACGTCTATTCACTATTACTTCTTACCCTACGAAGTGAAAAATGAAGCGTGAAAAGCAAATAAGTGATGCTTCGCATCAGCCCCACAGGGCCGACAGCATGGGAATGATCTGCTTCTTACGGCTCATGACCCGGGGCAGGAAGGCCATATTGTCCCTGGGGGTAACGTTGAAGGCCTGCTGGATGATCTCATCCTTGCCCACATAGAGGATGTGGGAGCCTTCCAGCAGCACATCGGTGATCATCAGGATCACCACGGAGAAGTCCTTCTCTTTCGCCCGGCTGCGCATCAGCTTCAGGAATTCTTCCTTGCGCTCCACCAGGCCGCCGGAATCCACGCAGGTGACCTGAGCCACCGCCAGGTCATGGCCGGCGATGTGGAACTCCTTGTAGTCGGTGTTCAGCAGGTCCCGGGCGGACTTGGAATCCATGGCGGAAGAGAAGATGGCCTTGCCCAGCTCGTCAAGAGACACATTGGCGATGCGCGCCATGCGCTCGGCCATGCGGCGGTCCCGGTCGGTGCAGGTGGGGGACTTGAACATGACGGTATCGGACAGGATGGCGGCCGCCATCATGCCCGCCATGCCGGCAGAGGGCAGCAGGCCCCGCTCCTGGAACATGCTGGCGATGATGGTATTGGTGGAGCCCACAGGCTCGTTGCGGACATAGACGGGGTTGTTGGTCTGGATGTCCGCCAGACGGTGGTGGTCGATGATGGCCAGGATCTCGGCCTCCTCCAGGCCCGGCACGGACTGGGACGCCTCGTTGTGGTCAACCAGCACCACGCGCTTGCGGCGGGGCCGCAGCAGATGATACCGGGTCAGCACGCCCACGACCTTGTCGTTTTCATCCAGGATGGGGAAGATGGCGTCACGGAATTTCAGCACCTGCTCCTTGACCTCATCCACCCGGTCCTCCAGGTGCAGACGGATGATGTTCTCCGTCCGGCACATGCGGTAGACGGGGGCAGACTGGAAGATCAGCCGGGCTGCCCGGCAGGCGTCGTAGGGGGTGGAGATGATGCAGGTCTGGGTGGGCATATCCCGCAGCTCCTTGGGGATCTCCGTCTGGCAGAGGATCAGGCAGTTGACGTTCATCTCCAGGGCCCGGCGGATCATATCCGGCTGGTGGCCGCAGAGCACGATGGACTCGCGCTTGTTGAACAGCAGGTTCTCCCGGCTCTGGGGCAGGGCGATGGACACCTCGCCAGAGATGACGTCGGTATTCTCGCCGGCGGCGTTGAGGATCTCGCCCTCCAGAACGGACAGGACATTGAACAGGGGCACCTGATCCAGGGTGCCGGAGAGCACCTGGCTCATATTGTAGTTTGCCACGTCGTCACGGGACAGGATGCCGAAGAGGGTGCCGTCCTCGTTGGCAACGGGAACGGACCGGACGAACTGCTGCTGCAGCAGGATCTCCCATGCCTTGCCGACGGTGACGGCCTGGCTCAGGACGGGAGGGGTATCATATTCCAGATCCTTGATCTGGGTGTGCATGCCGGTCAGGAGCCTGGGAGGCTTGAAGCCGAACCGGTCCAGCACCGCCTGGGTCTCGTCGGACACATGGCCCAGGCACGCGGCCTCATATTCCCGGTAGCCCATGGCGTTGCACAGCGATGCGTAGGCCATGGCGGCGACGATGGAATCCGTATCCGGATTGCGGTGACCGGTGACATAGATGGGATCCATAGTTTTTCCTCCTTCTTGATACAGGATACCAAAAGAAACATCCACAATGTTCATGGGCGGATCAACCGTTGATGGTCACTTCCCCCGCCAGATTCTGGCGGAAGAGCTTGGCGATCTGATCCTGATCCATTCCCTGGCCGATGGCCCACATGAGCTTGGCCATGGCGGCCTCGGAGGTCATGTCACGGCCCTGGATGACGCCCAGCTGCAGCAGCTTGCTGCCCACCTGGTAGACCCCAAGATCGGCCGAATCGTACAGGCACTGGGTGGTGATGACCACGCTGACGCCGTCCTCGATGGCACGGCGGATGCCCCGCAGGCCCCGGCCCAGCATATTGAAGCCTCCGAGACCAAAGGCCTCGATGACGATGCCCTTGTAGCCCATGGCTGCCAGCATGTCGAAAATGGCGGGGTTGATGCCGGGGGTCAGCTTCAGCAGGAACACCTCCTGGCTCAGCGCCGGGCAGAGCTTTGCCTCGCCCCGGGGGCGGGGCAGCACGGCCTTGTCCACCACCAGGCCCATATTGCTGACCTGGCCCGCGTAGCGGGCGTTAATGCTGGCGAAGGCGGAGAAGCCGGAGGCCCGGACCTTCACGGCCCGGCAGCCCAGCATCACCTGGCGGTCAAAGGCCAGGAACACGCCGGGATGGCCGGTGGCGGCCATGGCAAAGGCGGTGCGCAGATTGTCGGGGCCGTCGGATAGCATGTCTGCCAGGGGCAGCTGGGAGCCGGTGAAGACCACCGGCAGGTCGATATTGGGCAGCATGAAGGTGATGGCGGAGGTGGTGTAGGCCATGGTATCGGTGCCGTGGGACACCACGATGCCGTCAAAGCCCTGGCGCTGCTCAAAAATGGCGGCGGCGATGGTCTTCCATTCGCCGGGGGTGATGTTGGAGGAGTCCAGGCACATCACGTCCCGGACGGTAATATCATAATAGGTGCGCAGCTGGTCGATCTCGCGCTCCATGACCTCGCTGCGCTGGGGCTCCAGGCCCTCGCCGCCGGGCATGGAGGCAATGGTGCCGCCGGTGGTCAGCAGCAGGATCTTCTTCTTTTCCATGGGGCTGTCCTCCCGTTTCTTTGGTGCATGGTGTTTTTTCTCACCCTATATTATACTGTCCCGGCAGAAAAATAGCAAGACAAAATCAGAGACGGTAAACATAAAATCAGAACAGACAAACCCCGCCCCTTGCATTTTGTGGGGAGATAAAGTAATATATATTTGAAACTGTAAATTGTAGTTTGTCGTACACTTAACGTTTTCAATTGTAGGGGACGGGTCGCCCGTCCCGGCGGTAAAACCTGGCGAATTGACATTTGTATCGGCGAATTCGTAATCGGAAGGTTCACGGGACGGGGAACCCGTCCCCT
>JAFTVM010000020.1 GCA_017465745.1 Oscillospiraceae bacterium | reverse complement strand
ATCTGCAAATGTATCTCAGCGAGTTCTGCTATAGATTTAACCGCAGACACTTGAATGGTGCCATATTCGACAGGCTTTTAGTCGCTATCGCTGGCTGACACTATATTTTGTGCCTTGCTGACTAAAGCCGATAACCACAACGCATCTTTTTGGCCAAGTGCAGAGAAGAACTTGTAGAACTGAGCTTTGAAAATATCCGAATCAGACAGTGGCTTGCCTCTGTCATTCAGCGTGGAGAAGATCCGAAGGGCGGTATCCTGGGACTCGGCTTCGATAGGCAGCAGGATGCAGTTGTTCATAATGCGGGTGGGTAGGTATGCAAAGTATGTAGGATACTTGGACAGGAAGTCGCTGATACAATCCTGGAAAAATCTGAAATTACAGGCGTAAGCGCTCTTGGCTTTTTTGTCCACGTTGCCTGTTCTGAGGATATTCAGGAACTCGCCTTTGTCGTTGTCAGACGCAACCTCGGAGTCAATTTTGAGCTGGTTCATATCGGGTTCGCCGAATTCATCCGTCTTCCAAAGGCACTTTTCGATGTTCTGCCGGGTGGAAACGGATGCCTTATCCTGCATATGGGAAAACTTTGCGTAGAAGGCACGAAGAAGCAGCATAATGGTGGTCAAACGCTGCTGGCCATCGATGACCTCCAGCTTGTCATCGTCGTTCTTGAAGGTCACGATAGGGCCGAGGAAGTATTCGCTGTTGCTGTCAAAAGAAGTTCTGCCCTCATCCGGGATGGCAAAAGAAAAAATATCATCCCACAGAGTGCGGCACTCATTTTCGCCCCATGCGTAGGGACGCTGATAATCAGGAATCAGAAAATCGGCCTTTTTGTCTTGAAGAAGACTTTTGATTGTTTTTTGATCAACATTAAGTTTAGACATGCTACCGTTAACCCTCTTTCTTTACCATCTATCATTGTGAATCATGATCCTGTGTTTGTTGTTTACAGTACGCAGTTCTTCCATTATACAACACGAATTGCGCTTGATGCAAGGGTCTTTGCGCAGTGAAAAAACCAACTGCTTCACCGCAGTTGGGGAGCAATGTTAGAGATAAAGGTTTACCCGAATGGTGGTCCATTCGTGGACTCAGCGCTTATTGCATAGGCTGCTTGGTTCCATCACTTTACCGCCAGTTGGCGGAATAAATGTCGGTATAAACATATGGTATCCAATTGGCTTTTTAGTATTGTGCTACGCAGGAAGGTGCTTCTCTGCCTTTCAGCTTTACTGTTGGCTCCCCAATGCTGATTTTTGAAACCGACGAAGAACGGACTTGCTTTTTGACCTCCTTCTTGATTCATCCTGAATTTATAGCTTCAAATGAAGCTGTAAATAAAGCTGAAAACGAAGCTGTAAACGGAGATCGTTTGCTACTTTATTCCGTCATTCTGCCGCCAATTGACGGAATAATTGTCGGGATAAAGATTCAGTCCTCCGTTCAAAAATCTATCGGGTTCACATTTTCGTAGACGAAAAAATCCCCAACTGCCGAAGCAGTTGGGGATTGGTATTTAGGTCAGATATAGAGATTTACCTTGATATTCTGGAACTTATACACTCTGCGGCGGGTGGAGAAGGAGTAGAGGTACTCTTTCGCATCTTCCGTGGTCACAGTGAAGGTTCCGAACTTTTGGTAAACGCTCAAATCCCTCATTCCTTGATAGCAGCCTGTGTTGCATGACGAGTGGGGAGGTGAAAGCGGTTACGGTTTGCAGGTGGATCACCCGCCTGGAACCGGGGGCGTCCTCGTCCTCTGCCTGACAGAGGGTGACCACCGCTTTGTTCTTCCGTCCCTCCACGGTCATGTCCTGAACCGCAGAGTTAGTGCCGTCCAGATTCATGTACCAGCGGAAGTTGGTCTTGCCGTTGGGGACGATCTTTGTGACGAACTTGCGGATCAGGTCGGGACTGGGTTTCGGCTGGGAGAGGTCCAGGATTTCCTCCAACGCATCCTGGATTCTGCCCCATTCGGGCTGATCCAGCGTGATGGCGCTGGGATGGGAAAGGGTTTCGTATTCTGTGGTCAGGGTCTGAAGCTCGGCGTCCAGCTTCTGCCGCTGGGCAAGAAATTCCTCCTTGGTGATTTCTCCGTCGGTACGCATATCCAACAGCCGTTCCTTCTTCTGCTTGATGCGCTCCATCCGGGCGGTGATGCCCACCAGGCTGGTTTCGGCGGGCTTCTGGCTGCGGTAGCACTGGCGGATCAGGTCGATGGTGTAGCTGATCAGATCACGCTGCTCCCCGAAAATCTGCTCCAGGATCTTCTGCCCCATCAGCTCCAGCTTCCAGTCGGCGATCATGGGCTGGTCGCAGTAGCCCGTGTCATCCGCACCGGCTTCCCGCCGCTGCTTGCCGGAGCCGTTGTTGAGGATGTTGTAGCACTGGTAGCCGTAGCTGTTGGGGGCGTTGGTATTCTTATGCCAGCGGTTCTTGCGGAAGGAGCAGCCGCAGGAACACTGCATCCTGCTGCCCCACAGGTCATGGTTTTCCTTCGTTCCGTGAACGGGCACCTTGGCATCGGTTTTGAAGCTGTGCTTCACCCGGCTCTCCTTGATGGCCTGCACCCGGTGCCACTCCTCCTCGGTGACGATGGGAGGGAAATCGCCCTTGACGCACAGATAAGAGGACTTGTCGAAATTGTTGACCCGTTTCTGTTCAAGGTAGTTGTTGCTAAAGGATTTTCCGTAGGCCATGATCCCCATGTAGGTCTGATTGTTCAGAATTCGGGAGATGACGCCGTGGCTCCACTTGTTGAGGCCGGAGGCGTTCAGCCGCCCCAGTTCCGTCAGCCGCTGGGCGATCTTTCCGGTTCCCATCCCCTCATACAGGTACAGGTCATAGATCATCCGAACAGTTTCCGCCTGTTCGGGGTTGATGACGTAGGTATCTCCGATGCGGTCATAGCCCAGGATATTGCCGTTGCCGTAGAGGGTTCCCTTTTCACGGCTCACATGCTGGCCTGCCCGGACCCGTTCGGAGACCTTGCGGCTTTCCTCCTGGGCCAGGGTCGCCATGATGGTCAGCCGCAGCTCGCCATCGCCGTCCATGGTCCAGATATTGTCCTCCACGAAGTAGACCTCCACGCCGATGTTCTTCAGCTCTCTGGTGGTCACCAGGGTATCCACCGTGTTCCGGGCGAAGCGGCACACCTCACGGGTCACGATCAGGTCGAACTTCCCGGCACGGGCATCCTCCAGCATCCGCAGAAAGGCGGGACGCTTCTTCGCCTGGGTGCCGGTGATGCCTTCATCGATGTACCGCTCCACCAGCGTCCAGTTGGGGTGGTAGCGCAGCTGGTCATCGTACCACTGCATCTGGTTTTCCAGAGCGGAGAGCTGGGCCTCATGCTCCGTGGATACCCGACCGTAGAACACGATGTTCCGGGAACGGTTGCGGTCAAGCCAGGGTTTGCCATAGCCATTTTGAATATTCAGCATTTATTTTCCTCCTTGCGGTTTCTTTTGTCCGTTACGCTGCCCACAGGATCCGCCTGTCTTCCTCCAGCGTCTCCCTGGCGGCCTGCAAGGTTTCCCGGTTCACAAGCCCCCGCTCATAGAGAATTTCCATCAGCATCAGCGCAGCGTAGCGTTTATTCAGTTCCATTGATGCACCTCGTTGGGGCAGTACACAGGATACTGAAAAAGGTTCCGCAAGTCTATTGTGGAATCCAATACAATTTCCGTACTGGGATTGGTCAGATGTAACATCCACAGGGGATATTTTGTCATGGCATTTCTCCTTTCGGTTTTTGATGGGGCGGACAGGGTTGCTGCCCGCCCGTTATGTTTACATAGTCTGTTCCTTCATTTCGTTTTCCCGTTCCAGGATCGCTTCCGCAGCGGCGATTGCCAGGCCGATGGCGACGCCCAGGTTGTCGGCGGCGGTTTGGGCTTCGATTTCCCGCTTCCGCTCCTCCGGGTCATCGGAGTCGCCCTTTATCCGGGAAAGACTGCCGACCAGATCCAGGGCACCAGCTCCAGCAGGATCAGCGCCGCCGAAGGGATCGCCGAGATCCAGAGCAGCTTCTTGCTCCAGGATTTCATATACGTTTCCTCTTTCGAGATGGCGGCGGAAAAGCTGGCGCTCGCATTCCCAACCTGTGTCTGCAAATTCGTCCCCGTCGTCTCGATGGACGTCCGGAACTCCGCCGTCCGTACCTTCATATCGTCCAGGTGCACCTGCATCATCGTCCGCTGCCGGTCCAGGGTTTTCTCCAGTTCCTCCCGTGATGCCAGGGTCTGCATCTCGGCGGAGAAGGCTGCCTGCATTTCCAGAATCCCCTCCAGGGATTTCAGCAGACCGTTCCAGTTCTTCTCCGTCACCAGAAAGGCGGGCTCCGGTCTGGCGGCGGCTGCGATCCCCTGCTTCGCCTGGGCTTTCAGATCCGCGTAGGATTTGCTTCCGTATTCTGAACTCACGTTCCATATTCTCCTTTAAGTATTTTGCTTCGTGGAGCCGGATGTCCCGGCACCGTTTCCCCTCCGGGGTGGTGTAGGTGATGTATTTTCTGTCATCCTCCCAGCGCACCTGGTAGCCTTCCAGCTCCATCAGTTCCATGAAGTGCGCCAGGCTCATGGCTGCTGCCATGGCCTCGTCGATGGCGATTGCCAGCCGCAGTTTCCAGCTCTGCCCCTTGTCAGCAGAGCGGTATTCCGCCGCCGACATGCCGGGGGTGCGCTTGTTTTTCGGCTTGATGACGGACAGACCGTACTGTAAACACAGCTGGTCCGACGCCTGCTGCAATCTGCGGTCACCAACGGCCACTGGTGCGGTGGTAAACGGCCACAGTGCGGTGCATCAGCGGTCGGCCTGAGTTAGCCTTTTTAAGACGGTTTTGCGGTGAAAATCGGCCAGTTTGCGGCCCGGCGGCCACCTGT
>JAFTVM010000019.1 GCA_017465745.1 Oscillospiraceae bacterium | reverse complement strand
TAGGCGCACGGTTGAGCATAACAGGACGATCCTTGATGATCTCGTCCAGGGCATCCCAAACATCGGTCTTGCCAGTGTCGATCATCTTCTTGGCAGACTTAATATTGTTTGCCAGGCCGTCGGAAAACAGTTTCTTCATAACGAAGGGGCGGAACAGCTCGATGGCCATCTCCTTGGGCACGCCGCACTGGTACAGCTTCAGCTCAGGACCGACGACGATAACGGAACGGCCGGAATAGTCGACACTCTTACCCAGCAGGTTCTGGCGGAAGCGGCCCTGCTTGCCCTTGAGCATATCGGACAGGGACTTCAGCGCACGGTTGTTGGCGCCGGTGACGGCACGGCCGCGGCGGCCGTTGTCGATCAGGGCGTCCACAGCCTCCTGCAGCATACGCTTTTCGTTGCGGATGATGATGTCAGGAGCGTGCAGCTGGATCAGTCTCTTCAGACGGTTGTTACGGTTGATGACCCGGCGATACAGATCGTTCAGGTCGGAGGTGGCGAAGCGGCCGCCGTCCAGCTGGATCATGGGACGGATGTCGGGCGGAATGACGGGCAGCACGTCCATGACCATCCAGCTGGGCTTGTTGCCGGACTCACGGAATGCCTCGACGACCTCCAGACGCTTCACCAGACGCAGCTTCTTCTGGGAAGAAGCGGTCTTCAGCTCGGCACGCAGCTGCTCGGAGAGCTTGTCCAGATCGATCTGCTCCAGCAGCGTCTTGACAGCCTCGGCGCCCATGCCGGCCTTGAAATCGTCCTCATACTTTTCGCGCATATCGCGGTATTCCTTCTCGGTCAGCACCTGGTTCATGGCCAGCGGTGCGTCGCCGGGATCGGTGACGATATAGGCGGCAAAGTACAGGACCTTCTCCAGGATCTTGGGGCTGATGTCCAGGATCAGACCCATCCGGGAGGGGATACCCTTGAAGTACCAGATATGGCTGCAGGGAGCGGCCAGCTCAATGTGGCCCATGCGCTCGCGGCGGACCTTGGCCTTGGTGACCTCGACGCCGCAGCGGTCGCAGACCTTACCCTTGTACTTGATCTTTTTATATTTACCGCAGTGGCACTCCCAGTCCTTGGTGGGTCCGAAGATCCGCTCACAGTACAGGCCGTCCCGCTCGGGTTTCAGGGTGCGATAGTTGATGGTCTCAGGCTTCTTGACTTCGCCAAAGGACCACTGCCGGATCATATCCGGGGAAGCAATGCCGATTTTAATTGCATCAAAGGTGGCATCTGCCATACTTTTTTCGCGCCTCCTTTAGTCTTCGTAGGTGTCAGCGCCGGAATTCTCCATGCCGCTGAACACGTCCATAATGTCTTCGGGGCTGTCTTCGTCGATGACGAAGCCGGCATCGAGCACCTCATCGGTGCTGCCGACAACCAGCTCATTGTGGGTATCGGCGGTGTAGACGATCTCATCGTCTTCATCCTCTTCCTTCAGCTCGATCTCGTTGCCCTGCTCGTCCAGGACGCGGATGTCCAGACACAGAGCCTGCAGCTCCTTGACCAGAACCTTGAAGGATTCGGGCACGCCGGGCTTGGGAATGTTGGCGCCCTTGACGATGGCCTCGTAGGTCTTGACACGGCCGGTGACGTCGTCGGACTTGACAGTCAGGATCTCCTGCAGGGTGTAGGCAGCGCCGTAAGCCTCCAGGGCCCAGACTTCCATTTCGCCGAAACGCTGGCCGCCGAACTGGGCCTTGCCGCCCAGAGGCTGCTGGGTAACCAGTGCGTAGGGGCCGGTGGAACGGGCGTGGATCTTATCATCGACCAGGTGATGCAGCTTCAGGTAGTAGGGGTAACCGACGGTGACCAGGTTATCGAAGGGTTCGCCGGTACGGCCGTCATACAGGACGGTCTTGCCGTCCTCGCGCAGGCCGGCCAGCTTCAGGGTATCGCGGATATCCTTCTCGTTGGCGCCGTCGAAGACGGGGGTGGCAACGTGCCAGCCCAGGGTGCGGGCAGCATAGCCCAGGTGGACTTCCAGCACCTGACCGATGTTCATTCGGGAAGGCACGCCCAGGGGGTTCAGAACCACGTCCAGGGGGGTGCCGTCGGGCAGGAAGGGCATATCCTCTTCGGGCAGCACGCGGGAGACGACGCCCTTGTTACCGTGACGGCCTGCCATCTTATCGCCGACGGAGATCTTTCTCTTCTGGGCGATGTAGACGCGGACAGACTTGGTAACGCCGGGAGCCAGCTCGTCGGAGTTCTCCTTGGTGAAGATCTTGACATCGACAACGATGCCGCTTTCGCCGTGGGGCACCTTCAGGGAGGTGTCACGGACTTCACGGGCCTTCTCACCGAAGATGGCCCGGAGCAGGCGCTCCTCGGGCGTCAGCTCGGTCTCGCCCTTGGGGGTGACCTTACCGACCAGGTAGTCGCCGGCACGGACCTCGGCGCCGATGCGGATGATACCGTTCTCGTCCAGGTCCTTCAGGGTGTCCTCGCCGACATTGGGGATGTCACGGGTGATCTCCTCAGGTCCCAGCTTGGTGTCCCGGGCCTCGGTCTCGTGCTCCTCGATGTGGATGGAGGTGAAGACGTCCTCACGAACCAGACGTTCGTTCAGCAGGATGGCGTCCTCGTAGTTGTAGCCTTCCCAGGTGACGAAGCCGATGAGCACGTTCTTACCCAGAGCGATCTCACCGCCGGAGCAGGAAGGACCGTCTGCGATGATCTGCTCCGTCTCCACATGCTCGCCAACGGTCACGATGGGACGCTGGTTGATGCAGGTGCCGGCATTGGAGCGGGCAAACTTGGTCAGCTGGAAGATCTCGGACTCACCGTCGTCATACTTCAGGGCGATGGTGGTGGCGGAAACGGAGGTGACGGTGCCGGGCTTGCGGGCCTTCAGGCAGACCTCGGAGTCCACAGCGGCCTTGTGCTCGATGCCGGTGGCAACGACGGGGGGCTCGGTGGTCAGCAGAGGCACGGCCTGACGCTGCATGTTGGCGCCCATCAGGGCACGGTTGGCGTCGTCGTTCTGCAGGAAGGGAATGAAGGAAGTTGCGATGGAGATCATCATTCTGGGGGACACGTCGATGTAGTCGATCATGTGGGCATCCACTTCGATGATCTCGTTGCGGTGACGGCAGGTGATACGGGGACGAGCCAGGCGGCCCTGCTCGTCCAGAGGCTCGTTGGCCTGACCGACGTAGTAGTTGTCCTCCACGTCAGCGGTCATGTATTCGACCTCCTGGGTGACAACGCCGGTGGCCTTGTCGATCTTGCGGTAGGGAGCCTCCACGAAACCGTACTCGTTGATCTTGGCGAAGGTGGCCAGATAGTTGATCAGGCCGATGTTGGGACCTTCAGGGGTCTCGATGGGGCACATACGGCCGTAGTGGGTATAGTGAATGTCTCGGACATCGAAGGATGCACGGTCACGGCTCAGACCGCCGGGGCCCAGTGCGGACAGACGGCGCTTGTGGGTCAGCTCAGCCAGGGGGTTGTTCTGGTCCATGAACTGGCTCAGGGGGGAGGAGCCGAAGAACTCCTTGATGACAGCGGTGACAGGACGAATGTTGATCAGGCTCTGGGGGGTGACAGCGTCCAGATCCTGGACGGTCATGCGCTCGCGGATGACGCGGTCCAGACGGCTGAAGCCGATGCGGAACTGGTTCTGCAGCAGCTCGCCCACGCAGCGCAGGCGGCGGTTGCCCAGGTGGTCAATATCGTCGGGGGTGCCCACGCCCATGGCCACGCAGCACAGGTAGTTGATGGAAGCCATGATGTCGTCGACAATGATATGCTTGGGGATCAGATCGTCGATACGCTCGGCGATGGCGTCTTCCCATGCTTCCTCGGAAGCGCCTTCCAGCTCGGAGAGCATCTCCCGCAGGACGGAGAAACGGACCTTCTCGTTGACGCCGTAGGGAGTGGGATCGAAGTCGACAAAATTCTTCATGTCGACCATATCGTTGGAGAACACCTTGACGGTGGTGTCGCCCACCTTCAGGACAGCCTCGTTGATGCCCTTGGCGGACAGCTCCTGTGCCTTCTCCCGGGAGATGACCTCATCGGGCATCACCAGGATCTCACCGGTCATGGGATCGGCGATGGGCTGGGCAGCCACCTGGCCGGACAGGCGGGTCCAGATGTCCATCTTCTTGTTGAACTTATAGCGGCCGACGCGGCTGACATCGTAGCGGTGAGCGTCGAACAGCAGACCCTCCAGATGGGCGGTCGCAGTCTCCACCGTGGGAGGCTCACCGGGACGCAGGCGGCGGTAGATCTCCAGCAGGGAATCCTCACGGGTCTTGCAGGAATCCTTTTCCAGGGTGGCCAGGATGCGCTCATCCTCGCCGAAGAGCTCCTTGATCTGCTCGTCGGAGCTGACGCCCAGCGCGCGGATCAGGCAGGTGATGGGCAGCTTGCGGTTCTTGTCGATACGGACCCAGAACACGTTGGAGTTATCAGTCTCGTACTCCAGCCAGGCACCGCGGTAAGGAATGACGGTGGCGGTGTAGGTATGCTGGTCGGCCTTGTCCACTTCATGGCCATAGTACATACCGGGAGAACGGACGATCTGAGAGATGATGACACGCTCGGCGCCATTGATGACGAAGGTGCCGCCGTTGGTCATAACAGGGAAATCGCCCATGAAGATTTCCTGCTCCTTGATCTCGTCGGTTTCGGTGTTGCGCAGGCGCACCCGAACCTTGATGGGCTTGGCGTAGGTGGCATCCCGCTCCTTGCACTCCTCGATGGTATACTTGGGCTTATCTTCCATGGTGTAATCCAGGAAGCTCAGCTCCAGTTTACCGGAGAAGTCAGAGATGACGCCCACATCCTGAAAAACTTCCCGCAAGCCGGTCTCCAGGAACCACTTGTAGGAGTCCTTCTGGATCTTCAGCATGTTGGGGATCTCCAGGATCTCCTCATACTTTGCGTAGGATTTACGCATGGTCTTGCCGAACATTACGTCCCTGACCATTGCCATATGGATCATCACAGCCTTTCTTTCAGCAAATGCTGGAATAGTGTGTTTTTGAAACGCTTACTTTGATACGCTCGAAGCCGTTGTCAAATTTGTCTAATTTCCCACTTGACATCGGCACCATCCTGTGTTACTATGACCAGGCTAGGAAAAGGCCTACGAGGGCATACTATCACAGTATGGATAACAATCATATCATACCCCCCTTTATTTGTCAATTAGTATTTTACACAATCCGTGGTTTTCCCACGGATTTTTTTGTTGTCATTTTTCCGCAGCCACACTCAAAATGCAGGGCCCCTCCCCTGCAATAATGCTACAGCAAAACCGCTCCCCTGTTCCGGGGAGCGGTTCTTCATTGATGGGTTCACAGCCAGGAATAGCCGTGGGAATTGACCAGCGCGTCCAGGCGCCGGCCCTGCTTGCAATAGGGGCAGTCCTTGTAGTCGTAGCTGGCATAGTCGGGCAGGTCGTTCATATTATAAATAGAGTGGACCTTCTGGCCGCAGACCTCATCGGTCATGGAGTACAGGGCGGCCACGCCCACCACCTCGCCGCCGTAGTAGCCGACGGTCTCGATGCCCTTCTTGGCGGTATAGCCGGTGGTGCAGGATGCCATCAGCACCAGCACGTGCTTGTTGCGGATCATGGGCTGGATGTTGTCCCGGAAGAGCATCTGGTTGTTGACACCGAATTCAGGCTCCACCACATAGACGGTCTTGTGGGTGTTGATGCTCTGGAAGCCGCTCTTGGTCAGCTCATCGGCCAGGCACGTGCCGATGACAGCCGTGCCGTCCAGGCAGAGGATGGTATCGACCATGGTGCTGTGCTTCAGGGTCTTGACCAGCTGCTTGGCCACGGCCTGGGCCTCGCTGAGACGGGTCTTGGGGTAGGTGATATCAATATAATAATTGATATGAGAGTGGTTGGTGGCGAAATGGCCCCGGGCCACCCGCAGCGGAACGTTGCCGCGTCTTACAGGCAGGTTCATCAGATCGATCATACTTCTATCCTCCATACTCTGAAAATTAAAGAAAGCGTTTTTCTTCTGCTCCGGCACAGCGTTTTCGCCGGAGTAAACCAAAAACGCTTTTTTCTATCATACCAGAAACGCCGCCCGTTTTCAAGAAAAACGGGCGGCGGTCATTATCCAAAATTTGGGGGTTAATCTTGTGCATCTTGCCGCCGGAGCAGCTCGGACTCCTGGCGCAGGAACTGGCGGCCGATGACCCGGCAGATCTCACCGGTGCGCACCATCTGGCGCACCTGCTCGTGGCTGGCCCACTGGACGCCGTCGGTCTCGCCGGGCAGCAGGACGATCTCGGTCAGGGGTGTCCGGCGCTTGAGACAATAGAAGTCGAAATGGGCATTGCGGTCCCGGTCGGAGCCGATGTATTCGAACTCCTCCTCCCCCGCCCGGATACCGGTCTCCTCAAAAAGCTCCCGGGCGATGGCCGTGCGGCTGGTCTCACCCGCCTTGGCGGCGCCGCCGGAATTCTCCCAGGTACCGGCAAAGCTCTTGCCCTTGGCCCGGCGGGTCAGCAGGATATTTCCCTTGCCGTCGTAAACCCACACGCAGACCACCAGGCCATATTCCCCCGGACGCCACCGGGTGCCCCGGCGGTGGAGCCGCCCGGTGAGATTGCGGTTTTTGTCGTAAACGTCATTCCATTCCAAGCGTTCCACCTCCCTGCATAATCGTACAAGTTAGTATAACACAACTGGAACAAAAAGGCAATAGAGGGATTTGGATTGGACTACAGTTACGCTTCAAATTAAGGTATCGCCTTTGACAACTATTTCCGAAGGAAATACCATCATTGTCAACCGTCCACTGTCAACTCGAACGCCAGTGAGATAAACTGCAACATGAAAACCCGGACTGTTGCAATGCAAAAAGAAACCCCATCCTTTCGGATGGGGTTTTGGCAGAGGATGAGGGATTCGAACCCCCGCAAACGGAGTCAGAGTCCGGTGTGCTACCGTTACACAAATCCTCTAAACAACTCTGTTATTATACGCAATTATCAGAAAAAGTCAAGCCCTATTTTTCAAATTCCAAAAATTATTTTTCCCAGGGGAAGGGCTTGTTCCGCAGCACATTCTCCTTCAGATACCGGAAGGTGGCTTCCTCGCCCTCGTCTTTCAGCATGGTCAGCAGAAATTCCAGCTCCTTCTGGGTGTCAGGGTGCATAATGTAGCGTTCCTTACTGTTCAGATAATAGTCCAGCGCGGCGCCGTCGTCATAATGCTCGCCCCGGTAAACCATACAGGCCGCCCGGCGGTCCATGATCATCTCTACCAGGTATTTGCGGGGCATGGGGACGCATTCATATTTCCGGGTGACGAGGCTCAGATCACTCCAGTATTCATAATGGTGCTTATTCCGGCCCTTGTGGTGCATCCAGGCCTCGGAGTAGCCCTTGTCCTCCCGCTCGGCGGCATTGGGACTGCGGGTGCCCTGGTAGTAGCGCACACCGGTGAGAAACTCCGCCGGGCCGTACTTGGACAGGTCATGGAGCAGCCCCTGCTTGATCAGTCCCACACGGAAGCAGCCCTCCATGACAAGAAGCTTGTGACGGGTAATGGTTTTGAAATGCTTCCAGGCGTTCATGATCGTCCCTCCCTGCCGGATTGTATCTTCATTATATGCAGTTTCGCGGGCAAATGCAAGCCCTTTCCGCCCCCTTGCAATTGCGGGCGATTTTGGGTATACTGAAAGAAAAACGTATGGAGGTAACACCATGGATTTCAAGGTATTGGCGGTAGGCGATGTGGTGGGCAATCCGGGACTGGACCGGCTGTCGCGGAGTCTGCGGTATCTGAAAAGAAAGACCGGCGCAGATTTCGTCATTGTCAACGGCGAGAATGCCAGCGGCGTGGGCATGACCCCCCGCCAGGGTGAGGACATCCTGGACACCGGCGCGGACTGCATCACGCTGGGCAACCACACCTTCAACCAGCGCAGCATCATCCCCTATCTGGACGATTGTCCCCAGCTGATCCGCCCCGCCAACTACGCCCCCCAGACCCCCGGTCGCGGCTGGGCGGAATTCGACACGAAGGCCGGCACCGTGGCGGTCATCGACCTCATCGGCCGCTGCGATATGCCCTACGGCCCCGACAACCCCTTCCTGATGGTGGAAAAGATCCTGAAGAAGACCACAGCGAAGATCATCCTGGTGGAGTTCCACGCCGAGGCCACCTCCGAAAAGCTGGCCATGGGCTATATGCTGGACGGCCGGGTCAGTGCCGTGTGGGGCACCCACACCCATGTGCCCACCGCCGACGCCCGGGTGCTGCCCGGGGGCACCGGTTATGTGACGGATCTGGGCATGACCGGCCCCATCAATTCCGTCCTGGGCGTCCGGCCGGAGCAGTCCATCGCCAATTTCCGGGGAGACCTCACCAGCCGTTACCAGACCGCCGACGGCCCCACCAAGCTGGAAGCCGTCCTCTTCACCATCGATTCCGCCACCGGCAGGTGCAAGGCTGTCGAGCGGGTAGACCTGCACGAATGAACAAACCCCGGCTGATCACTCAGCCGGGGTATCTTTATGGGATTCAGCCTTCTTCCACCACGATCTCACGGACCTTCAGGCCGGGGTTGCGGCGGCAGATGAAGTCGATGGCCCAGTAGCTGCTGAATACCAGCAGGCTGCGGCCCCGGTAGTCCTCCAGCAGTTCAGCATCGCTGCCCAGGTTCAGGTCGCTGAGGTCGCCGGGATACTCGTCGATGAGGCGAACTTCCTCGTAGGGCAGATGCTCCATCCGCAGGTCCACGCCGTACTCGGTCTTCATGCGGTACTGGAACACCTCGAACTGCAGCACGCCGACGACGCCCACGATGACCTCCTCCATACCGGAGTTGGGCAGCTTGAAGATCTGGATGGCGCCCTCCTGGGCGATCTGCTCGGTGCCCTTGACAAACTGCTTGCGCTTCATGGAGTCCTTGGCACTGACGCGGCAGAAATGCTCGGGGGCAAAGGTGGGGATGCCGGAGTAGGTAAACTTCTTTCCGGGAACCGTGATGGTATCACCGATGG
Organism: Oscillospiraceae bacterium; assembly: GCA_017465745.1. GTDB lineage: Bacteria > Bacillota > Clostridia > Oscillospirales > Oscillospiraceae > Faecousia. The sequence goes on along the minus strand of JAFTVM010000019.1, from coordinate 30,159 downwards.
CGAAAATGCCAGGATCGAAGACACCGATGACGTCGCCAGCGTAGGCTTCGTCCACGATCTCACGCTCGGCAGCCATCAGCTGCTGGGGCTGGCTCAGGCGCATTTTCTTCTTGCCCTGGATGTGGTAGTATTCCTTATCGCGCTCGAACTTGCCGGAGCAGATGCGCATGAATGCCAGGCGGTCACGGTGGGCCTTGTTCATGTTGGCCTGGATCTTGAAGACGAAGGCGGAGAAATCGGGGCTGAAGGTATCTACCACGCCCTCGGAAGAGGTACGGGCCAGAGGGGGCGGGGTCAGCTTCAGGAAGTTCTCCAGGAAGGGCTCGATGCCGAAGTTGGTCAGAGCGGAGCCGAAGAACACGGGAGACAGCTGGCCGTTGCGGACCGCCTCCATGTCCATCTCACGGCCGGCGCTCAGCAGCTCCACATCGTCGATGAGCTGCTGATGCTTGGCCTCGGAATCCAGAAGCTCGGCCACCTGGGGATCGTACAGGTCGATCTCCAGCTTGTCGGCCCGCTTCTTGCCGTTGACACCGGAGAAGAACAGCAGCTGGCTCTTTTCCCGGTCGTAGACGCCCTGGAAGTCCTTGCCGCAGCCGATGGGCCAGTTCATGGCGTAGGTCTCGATGCCCAGCTCCCGCTCCACCTCGTCCAGCAGGTCGAAGGGATCCTGGGTCTCGCGGTCCATCTTGTTGATGAAGGTGAAGATGGGGATGTGGCGCATGGCACAGACCTTGAAGAGTTTCCGGGTCTGGGGCTCCACGCCCTTGGCGCCGTCGATGACCATGACGGCGGAGTCGGCGGCCATCAGGGTACGGTAGGTGTCCTCGGAGAAGTCCTGGTGGCCGGGGGTGTCCAGAATGTTGATGCAGAAGCCTTCATACTGGAACTGCATGACGGAAGAGGTAACGGAAATACCACGCTGCTTCTCGATCTCCATCCAGTCGGAGGTGGCGGCGCGGGAATTCTTCTTGCCCTTGACAACGCCGGCCTGTGCGATGGCGCCGCCGTAGAGCAGGAATTTTTCGGTCAGGGTGGTTTTACCGGCGTCGGGGTGGGAGATGATGGCAAAGGTCCGGCGGCGGCTGATTTCTTGCTGCAGGGTAGACATGATTTTCCTCCATAAAATTCAGAATAAAAGGATATGTCGATGAGAAGCTACGTTGGACTGGCAAAGTTCATAACGGCCTCCTGAAAATGAGCATAGTTTCACATATAATATGTTAGTCTAGCATATTTAAGGGAAGTTTACAAGAGGAAAAACAGGAATCCGAACGTAAAATGCGCACCAGGGACCGAACCCCCGCAAAAAAGGACTCCCTCTTTCGAGGGAGTCCGAAAACGCTATGTAGGTTTTGCTTATGCCTTGCCGGCGCAGCCCAGGACGTTGATCAGCTTGTGGCGGACAACTTCCTTGATGTTGGCACGGGCGGGCTTCAGATACTGGCGGGGATCGAAGTGGTCGGGATGCTCGTTGAAGTGCTTACGGATGGTGCCGGTCATGGCCAGACGCAGATCGGAGTCGATGTTGATCTTGCAGACGGACAGAGCGGCAGCCTTGCGCAGCTGCTCCTCGGGCACGCCGATGGCGTTGGGCATCTTGCCGCCGTTGGCGTTGACCATGGCGACGTAGTCCTGGGGAACGGAGGAAGAACCGTGCAGGACGATGGGGAAGCCGGGCAGACGCTTGGTGACCTCTTCCAGAACGTCGAAGCGCAGAGCGGGAGGAACCAGGATGCCCTGCTCATTGACGGTGCACTGCTCGGGGGTGAACTTGTAAGCGCCGTGGGAGGTGCCGATGGCGATGGCCAGGGAGTCGCAGCCGGTGCGGGTCACGAACTCTTCGACTTCCTCGGGACGGGTATAGGAAGCAGCCTCAGCGGAGACATTGACTTCGTCCTCGATGCCGGCCAGGCTTCCCAGCTCAGCCTCAACGACGACACCGTGATCGTGAGCGTACTCAACGACCTTCTTGGTGATGGCGATGTTCTCCTCGAAGGACTTGGAGGAAGCGTCGATCATGACGGAAGTGAAGCCGCCGTCGATGCAGGACTTGCAGGTCTCGAAGCTGTCGCCGTGATCCAGATGCAGCGCAATGGGGATGTTGGGGCACTCGATGACAGCAGCCTCGACCATCTTCACCAGATAGGTAGCGTTGGCGTACTGGCGGGCGCCCTTGGAAACCTGCAGGATAACAGGAGCGTTCTCTTCCTTACAGGCCTCGGTGATTGCCTGAACGATTTCCATGTTGTTGACGTTGAAAGCGCCGACAGCGTAACCGCCGTTGTATGCCTTCTTGAACATCTCGGTAGTAGTAACAAGAGCCATGGGTAATCAATCCTTTCTTAATTAACGGGCAGTGCCCGTGGTTTTTCACATATATTATAGCATACTTTTCCTGCATTTCAACAGAAATGTTTCGAAACAAGTTTACCATCTGACCGGAAATAGTTCAATTTTCACCTCCGGAATGCGCCGGGGCGCCGGATTCAGGACAGAATCCGGGGTATTTTCTGACATAATCATGGAAAAGTTGCCGGAAACGATTACAAAATCAGCGGAAATATCTATTTACCTTTGAAATAAAATGGAGTATAATCTGTCTGAGGAAAACTACCCAAATGAACTTAAGGAGTGTTTTTATATGAAACTGTCCCCCCTGCAGATCGCAAGATACCAGTACCAGCCCAAGCTGCCCGGCATGCTGCGCAACGGTATCAGCGAGATCTGCGTCAACAACGGCGCTGCAACCGAGTCCGTTGCAGACCAGGAAAAGATCCAGGCTCTGTTCCCCAACACCTATGGCAAGAACGAGATCACCTTCGTCAAGGGTCAGAACACCAGCGAAGCCAAGAAGCAGGTCGTCGGCGTGATCCTGTCCGGCGGTCAGGCCCCCGGCGGCCACAACGTGGTCTGCGGCCTGTACGACGCTCTGAAGGCCACCAACCCCGAGAACGTCCTGTACGGCTTCAAGGGCGGCCCCAGCGGTCTGCTGGATGACAACTACCTGATCTTCGACGACGAATACATCAACCAGTTCCGCAACACCGGCGGCTTCGATATCATCGGCTCCGGCCGCACCAAGCTGGAGACCGAGGCTCAGTTTGAAGTGGTGGCAGAGACCTGCGCCAAGCACGGCATCACCGCCCTGGTCATCATCGGCGGCGACGACTCCAACACCAACGCCGCCGTCCTGGCTGAGTACTTTGCCGCCAAGGGCAACGGCGTTCAGGTCATCGGCTGCCCCAAGACCATCGACGGCGACCTGAAGAACGAGGATATCGAGTGCTCCTTCGGCTTCGATACCGCCACCAAGACCTACTCCGAGCTCATCGGCAACATCGAGCGCGACGCCAACTCCGCCAAGAAGTACTGGCACTTCATCAAGGTCATGGGCCGTTCCGCTTCCCATGTGGCTCTGGAGTGCGCCCTGGAGACCCAGCCCAACATCTGCCTGATCGGTGAGGAAGTGGCTGCCAAGAAGATGTCCCTGGCCCAGATCGCCGACCAGATCGCCGATTCCGTGGCCGCCCGCGCTGCCAAGGGCTGGAACTTCGGCGTTGCCATCATCCCCGAGGGCATCGTCGAGTTCGTCCCCGAGTTCTCCGTGCTGATCGCTGAGATCAACGAGCTGCTGGCCGGCGAGAAGACCGCCCAGTTCAACGCCCTGCCCACCTGGGCTGACAAGTACGCCTTCATCGAGCGGGGCCTTTCCAAGGAGTCCATGGCTGTCTTCGCCATCCTGCCCGAGAACATCCAGCAGCAGCTGTTCCTGGAGCGCGATCCCCACGGCAACGTTCAGGTCTCCCTGATCGAGTCCGAGAAGCTGTTCTCCGCTCTGGTTGGTGCAAACCTGGCCGCCCGTAAGGCCGCCGGCACCTACACCGGCAAGTACGCCACCCAGCATCACTTCTTCGGCTACGAAGGCCGCTGCGCATTCCCCTCCAACTTCGATGCCGACTACTGCTACTCCCTGGGCTACAACGCCTTCATGCTGATCCAGTACGGTTACACCGGCTACCTGTCCAAGGTCTCCAACCTGTCCGCTCCCGCTGAGGAGTGGGTGGCCGGCGGCATGCCCATGACCAAGATGATGAACATCGAGCGCAGAAACGGCAAGGACAAGCCCGTTATCCGCAAGGCTCTGGTGGAACTGGACGGCAAGCCCTTCCAGTACTTCGCCGCCAACCGTGATGAGTGGGCTGTCGAGACCTGCTTCACCTACCCCGGCGCCATCCAGTACTACGGCCCCGCCGAAGTCTGCGACATCACCACCCGCACCCTGGCTCTGGAAAAGGGCAAGATGTAATTAAACTTCCTATAACGCAACGAAGCCCACGCCGTAAGGCGTGGGCTTTTTACGTGTTATCGAACGGATTTGGCATACTCCGTGGGCGTGATACCAAACTTCTCCTTGAACTGCCGGGAGAAATGATGCACGGTGGAATATTGCAGCGCCGCGGCGATCTCGGTGAAGTTCAGGTCGTTTTCCCGGATCATCTGCTTGCTCTCCTGGAGCTTGATGCGGCGGATGTATTCACCTGGGGAGATCTGCAGGTTCTTGTGGAACAGGGCCGTTAAGTAGCTGGGGCTTACATCCACCTGCCGGGCCACCAGGGGCACAGAAAGTTTCTCCCGGATATGGGTGGAAATGAAGATCTGCGCCTGGCGGATGATCTCATTCTCGCTGTGGACGGAATTGGAGGTCTGCAGCTTGCCGCCGGAGGGATTCTTGCTCTCCCGCAGCAGCGTCAGCAGCAGCAGGGTCAGCTGGGAGATGATCATCTCATTGGAGAACTGATCCATCCGCTCCTGCTCCCGCAGCATCTGCTGCAGCAGGTTCACAGCCTGCTGGGGGGCTGTGAATTTACGGTTCATCAGAGGGCTGATGTCAAAGCCCGCCAGATCAAACGTCAGCGTCACGAACCGGGGGGCTACGCCGATATCGGCGTACTGCATATGCCACTGGCCGGGGCCGTAGATGACGATATCGCCCTGCTTCAGCAGCAGATCCTGGCCGTCAGCAACACTGTGGAGGCTGCCCTGATCCACATAGGTCAGCTCCGGCATGGGGTGGGACTCGCCGGGGAACAGGAAGCCCTGCTCCTTCTCCTGGTAGAAGAAGGTATACAGGCCCTCCACCCGCATCTGCTTTTCCACCCGCAGGCTGTCGCTGCCCCGGGTGCCGACCGTCTCCGGCTGCGCCTCCGCCGCCAGCTCTGCCGTGGCGTCGCCCTGGAAGGGCATCAGGGAGAACAGGACGCCGCTGCGGATGCAGACAGGCTTGTCCAGGTAGAAGTGCTGATAGGTTTCACCGTCGTGGGACACAGAGAGGACGCTCATGCCCGTACCGCAGGTGAGCCAGACGTCGCCGGACGCCCGGTACACCGGAGTGCTGCCGCTGCCAAGACGCAGGGTCTGCCGGGTCCCCCTGCCGCCGCCGCGGGCGGTATGGCTGCGTTCCGGCAAAATGCTGCCAAACCCCTGAAAGCTGACCTGATTCAGATTGCGGATCATAAGCCCTTCCCCCCGGATAAAAATCAAAATGGAGCTACCATGCTGTAGCTCCATTTATTATACAGGAAATAGTTGAAAATGGCAAATGGTTTTCGCAAAAATTTATCGGGATTTCTGCTGATTTCGGACACAATCCTGATTTTACGGAACTTTCCGAAACTATCGCGTTTTCCGGCAGATACCGGTTTACCATTACCGCTGATACTCGAACTGGAAGTCGTAGATATCCACGGTGTCGCCGTCCTGGATGCCCATTTCCTCCAGGCGCCGGAACAGGCCGCACTTGTGCAGCTGGATGTCGAAGTAGTTCCGGGACTCGTAGTCGTCGAAATTGATGTTCATGATCATCCGCTCCAGCCAGGTGCCGGTGATGAGCCAGGTGCTGCCCATGTGCTCGATCTCGAGAAGCGAGGGATCGCCTGCCTCGACGACTTCCTCCACGTATTCAGGCTCGTAAATGGTGACAGGAGGCAGGGTGCGCAGGCGTTCTGCGATAACGCGCATCAGGTTCCGGGTACCCTGGGTGGTGCCGGCGGAGATCTCATACAGGTCGATGCCCAGATCATCGCAGCGGCGGCGCAGGCGCTCCAGATTATCGGACGCGGGGTCCATGATGTCGGTCTTGTTGGCAGCAACGATCATGGGACGGTTGCTCAGATCCACACTGTAATCATGGAGCTCGGCGCAGATGGCATCGAAGTCCTCCACGGGATCACGGCCCTCGGAACCGGACACATCCACCACATGCACCAGCAGACGGCAGCGGTCGATGTGGCGCAGGAAATCGTGGCCCAGGCCGGCGCCCTCCGCGGCGCCCTCGATGATGCCGGGGATGTCAGCCATGACGAAGGACACGCCCTCTTCCACGTAGATGACGCCCAGGTTGGGGAACAGGGTGGTGAAGTGGTAGTTGGCGATCTTGGGACGGGCGTTGGAGGTGACGCTCAGCAGGGTGGACTTGCCCACATTGGGGAAGCCCACCAGGCCCACATCAGCCAGCAGCTTCAGTTCCAGGATCACGTCCCGCTCCTGGCCCTTGAGGCCCGCCTTGGCGAAGCGGGGCACCTGACGGGTGGGGGTGGCGTAATGGGCATTGCCCCAGCCGCCGCGGCCGCCCTTGGCCAGGACAAAATCCTCGCCGGTGGACATGTCCACGATGATGGCATTGGTCTGAGCATCCCGGACAACGGTGCCCCGGGGAACCTGGATGATCAGGTTCTCGCCCCGCTTGCCGGCCATCTTCCGGCTCTGGCCGTTGACACCCGCCTGGGCGGAGTACTTGCGCTTATAGCGGAAGTCCAGCAGGGTGGTCAGGTTGTCATTGACATGCAGGATGACACTGCCGCCGTGACCGCCATCGCCGCCGTCGGGGCCGCCGGCTGCCACATATTTTTCACGGTGGAAGGCAACGGCGCCGTCGCCGCCGCGGCCGCCGCAGACTGTGATTCGAACTTTATCTACAAACATAATTTACCTCCTTAAGAAAGGAACACGGGTGTTTAATGTCAAATGCAGAATGCTGAATGATGAATGCAGAATAATGGCATCCCCTCCGGGAATATATTAAAATTATACATTCAGCATTTTGCATTTAGCATTAAAAAAGGACTGTCGCATACAGTATGCAACAGTCCTTTGTTCATGATACGCGATTACTGCTCAGCGTAAACGGAGCACTGACGGCGATCCTTGCCCTTGCGCTCGAACTTGACGGTACCGTCAACCAGAGCAAACAGGGTGTCATCCTTGCCGATACCAACGTTGACACCGGGATGGATGTGGGTGCCTCTCTGGCGAACCAGAATGTTGCCGGCCAGAACGAACTGACCGTCAGCACGCTTGACGCCCAGGCGCTTAGCCTCGGAGTCACGGCCGTTCTTGGTGGAGCCGCCGCCCTTATGGTGAGCAAAGTACTGAATACCAATCTTCAGCATGGTGTTACACCTCCAAAACTTCGATAAAATCAGGATAATCCTCCTGCAGACTCAGCAGGGTGACCATCATGCCGGCCAGAACGGCCTGCACGGTCTCCTCCTCGTCGCAGGATGTGGGGAGGGTCAGGGTGATACGAGCCTGCTCGTCCTTGACCCGGACCTTGGCCTTCGCGCCGCACACATCATTGATGGTGGCCTCAGCCATGGTCACGACAGCGGAAACAGCGGCGCAGACAATGTCCTTGCCAGCCTCAGCATAGCCGCTGTGACCGGAGACGGAGAATCCGGTGATTCTCTCATCAGCGGTAAAAAATTCGCATCTGGTCATAGTTCAATTACAGAGCGATCTTGGTGATCTCGACCTTGGTGTAAGGCTGACGATGGCCGATGTGACGCTTCTCGCCCTTCTTAGCCTTGTAACGGATGATGTCGATCTTCTTGCCCTTGCCGTTCTTGACGACCTTGGCCTCGACAGCAGCGCCCTCGACGACGGGGGTGCCGATCTTGGTGTTCTCGCCGTCCAGGACAGCCAGGACCTGCTCGAACTTGACGGTCTCCTCAGCCTCAACGTTCAGCTTCTCAACGAACAGAACATCACCCTCGGAAACGGTGTACTGCTTACCACCGGTAACAATAATTGCCTTCATTACTCATTTCACCTACTTCATAGTTGTAGTCTCGCTTTTGAGGCGGGTACATTTTGACGCACCAACTTAAGCCCCTTCAATGCGGCCTGATTATCTTACCATTTGTCTGTCAAATTGTCAAGAACTTTTTGCGTCTTTTTCTTGCGTTTTTTTCGGATATTTGCTATATTGTACTGGACAAAAACACGCCCCTTGGGGCCGGAGGTTCGTCTTGAAAAAACTCATTGCCTTACTTTTCGTTTGCCTGCTGCTGTGCGGCTGCTCGGCCCAGGCCACCGTCTACCATATGAATACGGTCATGACCCTGGACCTGCAGGGCCGGGACGCGGAGAACGCCCTGGAAGCCGTGGATGATCTGCTCATGGGCCTGGAAAAGACCTGGTCTGCCACCCGCAGCGGCTCTGTGCTGTCCGCCCTGAACAGCGGAGCGGATGTGTCCCTGACAGAAGAACAGGCTGCGCTGCTGGCCCGGGTGGAAGAGCTGTCGGAACGCACCGGCGGCGCTTTTGACCACACCCTGCTCGCCCTGAGCCAGGCCTGGGGCTTCGGCACGGAGGATCAGGCTGTCCCCTCCCCCGATGCCATCGCCGCCGCCCTGGCGGAGGACCGGATCGATCTGGGCGGCGCCCTGAAGGGCTATGCCGGCCAGGAAGCCGCGGAACTTCTGGACACCATGCGCATCGACCGTGCCCTGCTGAATCTGGGCGGCAACATCCAGACCTACGGCGAGAAAAAGGATGGAACCCCCTGGAACGTGGGCATCCAGAACCCCGATGGGGGCGACTTCCTGGGCGTGATCTCCGTCACCGGCACCGCCTCCATCGTCACCTCCGGCGACTATCAGCGGTATTTTGAAAAGGATGGGGAATACTACCACCATATTCTGGATCCGAAGACCGGATATCCTGCCGAATCCGGCCTGCGCTCTGTCACCGTCATCTGCCGGGACGGCCTCACCGCCGACGCCCTGTCCACGGCGCTCTTCGTCATGGGACTGGAGGACGCCAGCAAATTCTGGCAGGAAAGCGAAGATTTCGAAGCCGTGTTCGTCACCGACGACGGCACCATCTATGCAACGGAAGGCGCAGCCCTGACCGGCTGTGAATTTGAGGTGATCACCCGATGAAAACAACATACTGGATCATTCTTCTGGCAGTGCTGCTCATCGGCAGCGCACTGGCCTGTATCCCGCTGCTGACTGCTGAAACCGCCGTCCGGGCGGAGATCACCAGCCACGGCCGGGTCATCAAAACCGTGGATCTTCTGACTGACCAGGAATTCACCGTGGAAGCCCCCGACGGCGGCAGCAATACGATTACCGTCAGGGACGGCGCCATCGCTGTCACCGCCGCCGACTGCCCGGACCACTACTGCATGGACCGGGGCTTCTGCACCGGCGGCAGCCAGATCGTGTGCCTGCCCAACCGGCTGGTGATCACCTTCCTGGGCGCGCAGGAGATCGACGGTGTGGTGAGCTGACAAAAAAATTGAATTTTTTCAAAAATAGCGCTTGACAAATCGAAAGATTCGATATATAATCAGCCATGTGCTTCGGCGAGAGGCACAAAAGATGGACGATTAGCTCAGCTGGCTAGAGCATCCGCTTGACGTGCGGAAGGTCATAGGTTCGAGTCCTATATCGTCCACCACTTTCCATTACCACAACAGAAGATGGACGATTAGCTCAGCTGGCTAGAGCATCCGCTTGACGTGCGGAAGGTCATAGGTTCGAGTCCTATATCGTCCACCAGAAAAGCCTCGAAATCGTAAGATTTCGGGGCTTTTTTCTTTGCATTTACGACACTGACGACAAATACAGTTTTTCATGAAGGATAGTAGCAAATTCTGCTACAGATGGAAGTCGCTGTTTTCATTTTCTTTCTCATGATTGCGTACGACACCAGTACGACATTTTTACAAAAAGATGCAGAACGAAGAGTCGCCTGTCTTCGTTCTGCATCTTTTTTATCGATGGAATTTTCCGTCCTGTTTGAATAAAGAGGAAGACAAAAGCCGAACCGTCTGCTGAACGGTTCGGCTTTATCTGGTATTGGTAATAGTCATCATATCTCATTATTCAGTTAGGTTTTGGAGCCTTCCAGGACTTTTCTAAGTGTGTTTACATCCGTGTGGTCATAGATCTTCATCAGCATTTTCAGGTCTGTGTGCCCCAGTAGACGGGCTGCCATGTACGGGTCAACGCCATCAGCGATCCATAGGCTTGCCCGCGTATGGCGAAGCTCATGTACAGATAGCCTCGGAATCTCAGGATGTAGCTTCTGCAGCTCACGTACAAAAGGAAGAAAAACACGGTTGTTCCAGTTGTTGGGCTGGTAAGGCTTTCCCTCTGGACTGTGGAAGATATACTCCGTATCCACAGTTACCGTGATTTCAGGTTTGTAGCGATTGGGTGATCTCGTGATCCGCTTCGGCTTCTCGCGCAACCGCTTCAACAGCTCCGGCTCTACAATGGGGATTGACCGGCGGCGATATTCATTTTTTAAACCATCTGCTTCCGTAACCCAGCCTTCATCCACATCCTTGTAGGAAACCAAACCCTGATTGATATGAATGATCCCCTTTTCTGAATCGAAATCCTCCCACCGAAGGCCCAAAAGCTCCGAGCGGGAAATGCCGGTTTCCAGGAGAAGCATGATTGCCAGACCGTCAGGATAATTCTTTGCAAATTCATAAACTGTCTTGTACTGTGTCTTTGTATACGCGACCTTTTCGGCACGTTCCACTTTCGGCAGACGCACAGACTTTGCAACGGGGTTCGTCTTGCACAGTCCGTTGTCTACTGCGTTCTGCATGATAAAAGACAGGACAGCGATATCTTTCTTGATGGTTTCAGGCTTGTACTCCTTCGCCATCCTGTTGACATACTCCTGCACATGTACAGGCAGGATGTCGCCCATGACAGCATCCCCGAAATAAGGGATGAGCCGCGCTTCCACAGGATGCAGATAGGTCTGGGCGTAGGTGTTGCCCTTGACAAACGGCTTCTTATGCCGTTCCAGACAAGGGACCGCAAAATTCTTGAAAAACACCTTCCCTTTTTCCAGATCGCTGCCGCAAAGCAGTTCCAGCTCATAGCGAACACGGTATCTTTCGGCCTTTTTCCGGGCATCAGCCTTGCTCTTAGTGCTGTAAAAAGACTTGCGGATAAGCTCACCCTTCCATGTTCTACCCAAATTCAGCTTGTATTCATATCGTTTTTTCTTATTCTCGCTCATCATACACACCTTTCTTTTTTCACAGGGAGGGAGCCGCGGCTCCCTCCCCCAAAAATCACTCCAGCGCCACGGCGCCCTTCGTCATCCAGCACACGAACGCCATGGTGGGGATCTTGAAGCCCGATCTTTCAGCTCCCGACGAGGTCCATCCGAAGCCAAACGGGCATCTGCCCTGCAAACAAGCTGCCCGAATACCGTCCTCACTTGCCCCCAGAAACTTCGCAACCTCCCGAATGGGGATGCAGACAGGGTACTTTTCACAGAGTGCTTTCAGTTCATCGATCCGCATAATGGTCTACCTTTGCATCATATTCTCTCACGAGCTTGCTGACCGTCAGCATCTCGTTATACTTCACCCGGTCCGGTACAGGAACGTAGTACGGGAGCACTTTGCCCAGATGCTCCAGCGCCGCCGCTTCAGCCTCCTCAAAGGTATCGTATTTTTTGATGCTGCTTTTACGAAAACAGTACTGACATGCACGTGCTCGGCTATAGACAGCGTGAATGATGCAGCCATTGGAACCATACGTAAGATACATTGTTCTCCTCCTATATCAATCGGATTCATTTTCCAAATACGCCCGCGCTTTTGCTTCATCCAGCACCAGCATGCGGCTTCTGCCGGGCAGAGAGGACTTGCAGACATACAGCTTCTTCTGTCCGGTTCCCCGGGTTTCGTAACTGACCTTGATCAGCCCGGCGCTGTCCAAGTGCCCGTTGATCTTCTCGCAAGTTAACGGAAACAGGACACCCACCTTCTTCCAATACTGGACAACACGGTTGTACAGCTCTCTGTGCCACAGCCAGATGGACCCTCCTGCCCGATAGCCGATGTGTTTATTGGCCTCGTAGCTCTTCAACTCATCTGCAACCATAATCTCTCTGCGATCCAGCATGTCGAATACCGCCTGTACATATAAGCAAACGGGGTTCTGAATTTTGCTGGCACTTTCGCTGGCAATGGAAGCCTGCAAGACAGCCTGACGCCACGTGTGGAGCAGCTGTACCCCGCCACCAACAGGCAGTGCCCCAACCGCTTCACCATACGCGTGCAGAATACGGGCAGTCAGCATCAGTGTTGCAGCACAGTCAATCACGCGACCTTCACGGAGCGTCTGCGCAAAGAAACTACGCTCGGTCTCAAAATTGGAACGGATGAATCCAATGATGGCATCTCCATTTTCACCAGCCCACCTCAGGAAGTGAAACATGTGAGATGTGAACAGCAGCGGATTATCCTGGAACACTTTCAGCTTCTTGCCGTCGATGTCTCCCTTGTCGATGGACAGAATCAGCATGCGCAGCTGGCTGGACTGGGTACCACCCAGATCTTCACCAGTGATTACAACACAGCCTGTGGGCAAGAATTCCTTGGTCTTTCCCAGCTCGGGATTGCTGCGCGACTTGCCGACTCGGTCTCCGGCGGCACGAACGACAGATTCCAGTTTAACCAGGTTACCTTTTCCATCGTTGGAAGTCACAGGAGGCCGATAGTCATCCAGCAGAGCGACTTTGCCGTTAGCTTCACCTAACTTGATTTCCAGTGCCGTCTCGGTGTCTTTGAAGTTCGCCTCCGGAGAAGCAGGCTGCTCCGCAAACAAACGGAACACCACCAGGGCTGTACTCGTCTTCAACGAACCCGTACGGCCGCTGATGAACGTCACAAACCGAGGGATATAGCCAGCTGTTTCAAACAAACGGAAAAGCGGACTCAGATGTGCCACCAGGATCATGGGCAGCATCAGCTCCAGCTTGTCGGAAATCCCAAGCAGGTCCATGGCGTTGCGGAAGGCGCCGCGGGGCGTCAGCGCAGGATCCACAGGAATCGTTTTACCCGTCTGGAACACTACATTGTCGCCAGGCATCTCTGCCCCATCGTGCGCGAAGACCCATGCCTCGGACATCTTGATGAACCCGGTGACTTTCATATAATGGCGTTCCGGAAGGGCACTCAGCTGCTTGCGAATGAAATTGGTAAGCAATGCCTGGGGCTTCTTGATGGCCGTGCTTACCGTGCTCATAGGAAGCTTACGCTGAATCAGATCTACAGCATTGTTGATGTCTTTCGGCGCCAACACCATGCGAATGGTTCTGCCCTTGCATTTCACCCTCAGCTCGTACTCGTCCTCGATGTCATCCACATTGGAGGACTTATGGACGAGTCTGTGCTCCACAGCCTCAACCGCAAAAGTAGCCAGAGTCATCTGTCCATTTTCGGTCATGACATGGGTTTCTTCGCCGACAGTGATTACCTCTGCCTCGATGTTCAGCACGAGTTCGCCGGATTCATCTGTGGCAGGAGGCTTCCTGTCAGCTGCCTCAGTCTGATTTCCGCGCCTGATCTCGACTTTCATCGGAATCACCTTACCGTTGTTTCTCCACTCCCAAATCACCCGGCGCTCCCGAAGCGGCAGATTCAGTTCCGGATTGGAATATCGGATGGAGTCCATGTACCGCGGGTCATCCACCGGAACATGCTGCAGCTGGTACCCAGGAACATATCTCATGTTCGCAGGAAGCTTTCCATCGGCAAAGGCCTCCAGAGGGGTCATCGGATCAACCAGACCGTTGGCATCCAGCTCCAAACACGGATAATATAATTCCTCCGGCGGACCGTCGCAGAAGATCACCGGAACAAGCCGACCATCCTTTGTCCTGGGTGTCAACGCCCGTTCCATTGCTCGTTTTTGTTCTTCTTTTGTTGTCAAGTTGCAAAACTCCTTTTTCGGCCTGCACAGGGATACAGGCCGATTGGTTTTCCCTGTGTGCATTCAATATAGCACCAACTTTAAAATTTTTCATTGGCCCAGCTCGTAAGAATAAAATTTGTTTTTTTACAACCTGCGCACTTGACTCCCCCATTGTGTACCGTTCTTCCCGAAACAAAAAACCACCCCGTCCCAAACAGGACAGGGTGATTCTCTACATTGTTGTCTTTCAAACGTGTTGAGGGGTATACGTTATCAATTCGCCAGGAGCTGCCTTGTGTACCGCAATCTCAAGGATTTCACAATCTAAATATTCCCAAACTCTGATTGATTCTTCTGACAGAGCATTCTTATCTATGATCTTCGGATTATTTGCTTTTTGGCAGATTTCATCGATAATCTCAGAAGCGTTCCTTGTCCAGCACGTCTTGTATTTCTTCTGACCATTCAATTGCGGATAACGCTTATATGGAAGCGGTCTGGTCAATAAGATTGTACCACCTTCTTCGTTTGCAAGTCTGGCATAATACTCCCACAACTGGAAGGGAACGCTGTCCCAAAAAGAAATGTTCACAACCGTTCCGGTATCCTTAATTTGAGTATCCTCAACTTCAAAACACTCCCTGGGATCATCCCGAAGCTGCTGCGTGATGCTTTCCAAATGAATCGCTTCTTTTACCACCTTGCGGATCCGTGCAAAGGCTGTAAGTTGACTCTTACTATTCATTCTGATACTGTCGTTTTTGCTTGTATCCAGCCTATTGGTGAAATAAGACACTTTCGCATGTCGGGTATCGCAAAACGGTGCCAATCCGCGTTTGGGATCATTAACATACGCCGTCATATTGACAGGCTCCGCAACAGAAGCCAACAGCTTTTGGATATGGGAAATCGCCTCATCCACCTGGGGCAACGGGACATCGTACACATCTAGATTAGGAACCAGTACATTCAGATAGAATGTCGCCCTCTCGATCAACTCATTCCAGTAAGTCTCATCCTGCCAGTCACAAATTTCTGTCTGATTACACTGATCCGATGGTATTGACTGTTCCATGAGGATCTGCTGAAAAAATCTGCGTGCAACCGTATTTCTGGTAAAGAACAATGGGGAGCGAACGATGGTTGGCAGCGCTTTCCTGGTGAACGTCTCAAGGGCTTTGTCCCACAGCGCATCATCTTTATGCTTTTTCCCAACTTCCAGGAAAACCGCTGCGATTTCAATGGTCAAAGAGATACCCGTGGTTTTCTCATGGAGCCAGTAGTCCTCTATTTCAAATCGAGGATACTCCCCTTCGATATTCTTCCAAAATGCGACGCCATCCTGCTGCGGTGCCAGCAAGGATGTGGTTGCTGTCGAATCTGCAGCCAGTCCGCGGCACACCTGATTCAGATACCAGGCGCGGAAATAGCGGGGAATTTTGTAACCGGAACCAGCATGTTCCTCAAGCAAATCGAGCGTAACCGGAAGGTTTCTAGCTCTTCCTATCTTTTTGGCTTCCATGTAATTGTCAAGCTTTGCTGCGATCTGATCCGGCAAATCATATTTCACCCAATCAGATTTTGTTTGGGCCATACTTTGGGTTTCTATCAGCAGGAAATACTGATACAGATATCTATCCAGTGATCGACTCCAATCAAGGATATTTACTTTTATCGGTCTTTCCAGTCCCTGTTTGTCTTTTAACTGGAGCTTATCCGCTTCCTCACGCTCAAACAGAGGACAGGTGTCCAAGCTCACGCCCCATGGCGTTCCATCCGACAAATACGTCTGAGGTTTCGGGATCGCATAACTTCTGCTTACCCGTACATCTGGTCTTATATCTTTTTCCCAGCTGAACTCCAAAACCGGATTCTTCTCCTGTTCCATATACTCCCCCCACATTACGTCCACCAATTTCACCATTTTCAGGGCACCATTTTTTACCTATGTATATACCCTTATTTTGGTGGACATGGTGGACACTTTCTGTATATGAGCCAGTATAGCAGAATTCGCCCACCATTTCCACCATTTTCATGGGATATACGCATAAAAATCACATTTTTTGATGGTGGACACTCTTATCTCCATGATAATCTCAAAATTACAATATATAATCATTTTCTCCTGAATTATCGGCTAGCCCCGCTTCCCGTTTGACCTTTCCCCTGTAAGCGGTTATAATGAAAGAAAATCTGTCGAAGCGAGGACTTACTATGCTTACTGGTGAACTGAAAAACAAAGTAGACAGCCTGTGGGAGATTTTCTGGACGGGCGGTCTGACCAACCCTCTGGACGTCATCGAGCAAATGACTTACCTGATGTTTATCCACGACCTGGATACCACTGACAACCTCCGCGCCAAGGAGAGCGCCATGCTGGGCCTGCCCTACCAGAGCATCTTTGCCGACGAGGTGCAGATCGGCGACCGGAAGATCGACGGACGGCAGCTGAAGTGGTCCGTATTCCACGATTTCGACGCCGGGCGGATGTACACCGTCATGCAGGAGTGGGTCTTCCCCTTCATCAAGAACCTCCACGGCGACAAGGACAGCGCATATTCCAAGTACATGGGCGACGCCATCTTCAAGCTGCCCACGCCCCTGATGCTGTCCCGCGTGGTGGATGCTATGGACACCATGTATGAGCTGATGGCCAAGAACCCCGATGATAACAAGGGTGACCTGTACGAATACCTGCTGAACAAGCTGAGCCAGTCCGGCATCAACGGCCAGTTCCGCACGCCCCGGCATATCATCAAGATGATGGTGGAGCTGATGCAGCCCAAGCCCGAGTATACCATCTGCGACCCGGCCTGCGGCACGGCGGGCTTCCTGGTAGCTGCGGAGGAATACCTAACCGCCAACCACAAGAAGGAGATCTTCTTCAATAAGGCGAAGAAGCAGCACTTCCTGACGGGCATGTTCCACGGCTACGATATGGACCGCACCATGCTGCGCATCGGCGCCATGAATATGATGACCCACGGCGTGGATAGCCCCATCATCGAGTACCGGGACAGCCTGTCCGACCAGAACCCGGACAAGGAGAAATTCGACCTGATCCTGGCCAATCCCCCCTTCAAGGGCAGCCTGGACGCCGATACGGTGTCCGCTGACCTGCTGAAAGTCTGCAAGACCAAGAAGACGGAGCTGCTGTTCCTGGCGCTGTTCCTGCGGATGCTGAAGACCGGCGGACGGTGCGCCTGCATCGTTCCCGATGGCGTGCTGTTCGGCTCCTCCAAGGCCCATAAGGATATTCGCAAGGAGCTGGTGGAGGGCAACCGGCTGGAGGCTGTGATCTCCATGCCCAGCGGCGTGTTCAAGCCCTACGCAGGCGTGTCCACGGGCATCCTGATCTTCACCAAGACAGGCCACGGCGGCACGGACAAGGTCTGGTTCTACGACATGACCGCCGACGGCTTCAGCCTGGACGACAAGCGCACGGAGATCAAGGACAACGACATCCCCGACATCATTGCCCGGTTCCGCTCCTTCAATACCAATGTCATTGCGAACCAGTCCGCAGACTGGTGTGGCAATCCGTCCCCCTACAACGAAGCAGAGAACCCCCGCACGGCAAAATCCTTCTTCGTCCCCAAGGCGGAGATCGTGGAAAATGGCTATGACCTGTCCATCAACAAGTACAAGAAGACCGAGTACGTCCCCGTGGAGTACCCCTCCACCCAGGAGATCCTGACCGACCTGCACGAACTAGAAATGCAGATCACGGAGGGATTGACAGAATTGGAGGGGATGCTGTAATGGCAAAGTTGATTGATATTACAGGAAAAGCCATTTCCGGCGAATGGGGCAATGAAGATGATGCAGGCATCGGTATTCCCGTTTTGCGTACAACGAACTTTACTAATGATGGCGTAGTCAACTACAACACTGTTGTCACGAGAGATATTCAGAAAAAAGACCTTTCACAAAAGTATCTCCAGCCCGGTGATATTATTATTGAGAAATCTGGCGGTAGTGATAAGCAACCGGTTGGTCGGGTTGTCTATTATGATGGTGAGCCGAATACGTACCTGTTTAATAATTTTACAGGTGTGCTTCGCGTTCGTGATAAATCTACATGGTATCCCCGCTATGTGTTTTATGCCCTTTACGGAAATTACGCTAAGGGTGGTACAAGAAAGTATCAAAACAAGACAACGGGTTTGCACAATCTGAAAACCGACCAGTATGTGCAGGACTTTTCTATTCAGGAACAGCCTATCGAATACCAAAGAGAGGTTGTTGCTAAACTCGATAAGGTAACGGAGCTGATTACCCTGCGGAAAGAACAGCTTGCAAAGCTGGATCAACTGATCAAATCCCGATTTGTGGAGATGTTTGGTGACCCGAAAGATAATCCCAATGGATTTATTCAGAAACGACTCAAGGATACTTGTGTAATAGTAACAGGAAATACACCTTCAAGAGCAGTAGATGAGTATTATGGCGACTTCATCGAGTGGATAAAGACAGACAATATTGTTAGCGGTCTATTAAATCCCACAGTTGCAACTGAGTACTTATCGAAAAAAGGTATGGTAGCAGGAAAGACAGTTGAGAAAAACTCAATCTTGATGGCTTGTATTGCAGGAAGCCTTTCAAGCATAGGCAGAGTCTGTGTTACAGATAGGAAGGTAGCTTTCAATCAGCAAATTAATGCAATAGTTCCTCGTGAATATAATGCTATGTTCTTATATGTGATGCTTTTGCTTTCCAAGGATTACTTGGTGGAGGAAATCAACATGGCATTGAAAGGAATACTTTCCAAATCCAAATTAGAGGAAAAGGTATTAGTTGTTCCTCCGATTGATTTGCAGAACCAATTTGCAACCTTTGTTGATCAAACCAATAAAACCAAATTGACAATCCAATCCAGCCTTGATAAACTGGAATTACTGAAAAAATCCTTGATGCAGCAATATTTCGGATGAGGTGTAGATTAAGTTGAAGTGGTCAGAAGTAACCTGCCCCGATAGAAATTATGGGGAATACAACGACAAAGAAATGATTGTCCGTGGGTGGTTTCTGGATTCAATTGGAGTTGATCTGGATTGCATCCCCGATGAGTTATTTGAGCCGTGCGAATTGCTGAATATTAATGGGATAAGTTTGTCAAAACCGTATGAAGCTAAAGTTGATATTCGTGATATAGCCGGAACAAAACACGAAATCTATGGAGGAAAAACGTGGATTGATGCGTTTTGTCGTGAGCACAAGGTACTGATGCATGTCAGAGCAGGGCATGTTACACGCGGAAAATACTTTTACATGTTGAAAAAACACATTGAAGACCAACGACCCTGGGTTAGTTTGATCAAAGCAAAGAACGGCAGCTACTACGTCTATAAAAATGGCAATCACCGTATCACATTTTATAAGCTAATGTATCTTGCAGACTTGGCATCTTATGGTCACGGAACAAATAAATACTGGCTGTATGCTGAGGTTTGTGATGAACTGTAATCTTTGCGATTCAGTTTTGTTCAGCAATATAAGGGAGAGAGAATATGAATATCGATATTAACGCGTTAGCTTCATGGGTTGCAATTGCATTGACTCTTATACTGTCTATCCTTGTTCCTGTATTTAACCAGATTGCAAACAACCGTTTTCAGCTCAAGAAAGCAAAGCAGGATAGGAAACTGAACGAGGAAAGCGAGAAGTTATCAAAGAAATTTGCAGCTTATGAGGGCTTCCTGATGGATGTCGGTGCCGCAATTGAATACCAACGAAATGAAAATATGGCAACCGCTGGCGCAAGTATTGGTAGATTATACTTATACGTTCCAAATGAGTGGCATAAACAGTTAGATGAATTGTACCACAGCATTCGTAAGTATGAGTGGGGCAAGGCAGAGGAGCAATACATCGCCTTATCCAAATTACTGGCCGAAGAATATCGGGAAACAGAACCCGAAACTAAGAAAAAGAAGTAAGGTGATACCATGTCCAACTTCAAATTCCTCCTCTCTGACCCCGGCTTCGCTTCCTTTGCGGAGGTCGCCATGGCGGCGGAGAAGATCTTACATATCGACCCGGCTGCGTGTATTCTGAACTGCCGCCGGGCCATGGAGTTTGCCGTGAAGTGGATGTACTCCGTGGACAAGGAGCTGGAAATGCCCTATCAGGACAACCTCCAGAGCCTCATGACCCGGGAGGAATTCCGCTCCATCGTTGGACCCGACATCTGGCGCCGCATGGATCTGATCCGCAAAAAGGGCAACACCGCCGCCCATGACACCGGAAAGATCTCCCAGGCCGCCGCCCTCCTGTGCCTGGAAAACCTCCACATCTTCCTGGACTTCGTCGCCTACTGCTACGCCGACGAATACACCGAAACCAAGTTTGACGCTGCCCTCGTCCCGAAGGAGATCGCCGCGCCGCCTGCGGCTCCCGTCAATGACAACATTGATCTGGAAGCTCTGATCGAGGAAAACAAGAAGCTCAAAGAGCAACTCACCGCCCGGCGCGCCGAGCAGCAGCCCACCTATGTCCCCAAGCCACTGGACATCTCCGAATACGAGACGAGAAAGTTCTACATCGACGCCATGCTGGAGGATGCCGGCTGGGTCGAGGGCCGGGACTGGCTCAACGAGGTGGAGCTGCCTGGTATGCCCAACAAGGCAGGTGTCGGTTACGCCGATTACGTCCTCTACGACGATGCCCACCGCCCCCTGGCGGTCATCGAAGCCAAGCGCACCTGCGTGGATGTGTCCACCGGCCGCCATCAGGCGGAGCTTTACGCCCAGCTTCTGGAAAAGAAGCACGGCCGCCGCCCCGTCATCTTCCTGACCAACGGCTTCGACACCCGGATCCTGGACGGTCAGTACCCCGAGCGCAAATGTGCCACAGTTTACTCCAAACGCGATCTGGAGAAGCTCTTCAACCTGCGCAGTATGCGCACCAGCCTGAAAAACGTCCTGGTCAAGCGCAACATCGCAGGACGCTACTATCAGGAGGGCGCCATCAAGGCCGTCTGTGATGCCTTCGACAACAAAAACCGCCGCAAAGCCCTGCTGGTCATGGCCACCGGCTCCGGCAAGACCAGAACCGTCATTGCCCTGTGCGATGTGCTGCTGCAGCATGGCTGGGTGAAGAATATTCTGTTCCTGGCTGACCGGAATTCCCTGGTGACCCAGGCCAAGCGCAGCTTTGTCAATCTGCTGCCAGATCTCTCTGTAACCAATCTGTGCGAGGAGAAGGACAATTACACCGCCCACTGCGTGTTCTCCACCTATCAGACCATGATGAACTGCATCGATTCGGTGAAAGACGAGCAGGGTAAGTTGTTCACCTGCGGGCATTTTGATTTGGTCATCTGCGACGAGGCGCACCGTTCCATCTACAATAAATACCGGGATATTTTCAGCTACTTCGATGCGCCCCTAGTTGGCCTGACTGCCACACCCAAGGACGAGATTGACAAGAATACATATGAGGTCTTCGAGCTGGAAAGCGGCGTGCCCACCTACGGCTACGAGCTGGCCCAGGCCGTTAAGGACGGTTATCTGGTGGATTTTATGTCCGTGGAGACCAAGCTGAAGTTCCTGGATTCCGGCATCACCTACGAAGATTTGCCCCCTGAAGAACGGGAAGCATACGAAAATACTTTTACGGATGAGAACGGCGAACTGCCGGAGAAGATCGTGTCTTCTGCCCTCAACGAGTGGGTGTTCAACGAGGATACCATCCGTCAGGTGCTCCATGTCCTGATGACTGAGGGCATCCGGATCGATTACGGTCAGAAGCTGGGCAAGACCATCATCTTCGCCAAGAACCACAACCATGCTGAGAAGATCCGGGATGTGTTCAATAAAGAATATCCCCATCTGCCCGGCTTCGCGGAGGTCATTGACAATCGCATCAACTACGCACAGGACCTCATCGACCGCTTCTCTGATCCGAAACAGCTGCCCCAGATCGCCATTTCCGTGGATATGCTGGATACCGGCATCGATGTGCCGGAATGTCTGAATCTGGTGTTCTTCAAGAAGGTCATGAGCAAGGCAAAGTTCTGGCAGATGATTGGTCGAGGTACACGCTTGTGCCCCGGCTTGAAGGACGGCGAAGATAAGGATAAATTCTACATCTTCGATTTCTGCGGTAATTTTGAGTTTTTCCGCATGTCGGGCGGAAAGCCCACTGCCAATCAGATTGCTCTCCAGGGCGCTATCTTCAGCCTGAAGGCGCAGATCGCCTTCAAACTCCAGGATCTTGCATATCAGACGCCTGACCTGATCGCATTCCGCCAGAGCCTGGTAGCTGATATGGTGCGCAAGGTGCAGGAGTTGAATAAGGAAAACTTCGCTGTACGGCAGCATCTGAAGTACGTGGAGCTGTTCTCCAACCCGGACAACTACGCGGTGCTGACCTATGAGAACACGCTGCAGATGGCTGACGAGCTGGCTCCGCTGATTACGCCGGATGCGGATGACGCCTCCGCAGTCCGCTTCGATGCACTGATGTACGGCATTGAACTTGCCTACCTGTTGGGCAAGAAGTATAAGAAAGCCCGGACAGATCTTCTGAAGAAGGTCAGCGCCATTGCCAGCGTTGCCGCCAATATCCCGGAGATCATGGCGCAGCGTGATCTGATCAACGGGATCCTTCATGCCAGCTATCTGGACGACGCCGGGATCAACGAATTTGAGCATATCCGGGAAAGCCTTCGTGACCTGATGAAGTACATTCCCCGCGGTCGGGATACCTACACAACCAACTTCAGCGATGAGATCCTGACCATGGACTGGAAGGAATCTGACCTGGAAAATGACGACCTTAAGAACTACAAAGCCAAGGCAGAGTTCTATGTCCGTCAGAATCAGGATAACGCGGTCATCGCCAAGCTGAAGCACAACGAGCCGCTGACCTCTGACGATGTGAAGGTGCTGGAAGGCATCCTGTGGAGCGAGCTAGGCACGAAGGATGAATATGACGCAGAGTTTGAGGGCAAGCCCCTGGGTGAGTTCGTCCGTGAGATCGTTGGTCTGGATATGAACGCCGCCAAGGAAGCCTTTGCCGAATACCTGGATGAAACCTCACTGGACAGCGCGCAGATTTACTTTGTCAACCAGATCATCGAGTACATCGTTCAGAATGGATTGATGAAAGACCTGTCTGTGCTTCAAGAGCCTCCCTTTACAGACAACGGCAGCATTGTTGAGATTTTTACCGATCTGACATTGTGGCTCGGCATCAAGAGCGTGATCGACCGGATCAACGCCAACGCAATTGCAGCATAAAAAAGCAATACACACTTTGAAAGGGGTGGACTTGTGTCCACCCCTTTCAGTTATTTTACTGCTGCCCTTCCTCATCCCCTTTTTTCCATAGCAGAAATACGCTCACCGCCAGTGCTGCCCCCTGGGCGAAGGCTTCCAACAGGGCAACTGCAATGACAGGGATCATTTTCTTAAAGCAGCATACTGGATGATGCTGTCAGCAATCGTGATGATTGCCAAAGTTGCCACAAATCCGATGGTAAACCACATCAGTTCCGTCATAATCTCATCTCCTTTACTCTGCGATAAAATGTACTCGGCTTCATATCCAGCCGCTTCATGGCATCTGTGGCGGTGATTTTCCTACTGCGCCACAGTTTGACCACTGGTTCAAAATCAGGTCGTATTACCGGCCGACGGCCCTTATAGACACCGTTTGACTTGGCAATGGCAATTCCCTCAGCCTGCCGCTGGAGGATATACTCCCGCTCCAGTTCTGCCACAGCTCCAAAGATCGTAAGCATGAATTTGCCCGTAGGCGTTGTCGTGTCGATGGCTTCCTTTCGGGAGACAAACTCCACGCCCTTCGTAGTCAGCTGCTCAACCAGCTCCAAAAGGTCCTTGGTATTTCTGGCAAAACGGCTGATACTCTCCACAATGACTGTGTCACCCTGCCGGACAAATGCCATCATTTCCTTCAGCTGGGGGCGGTCAGTGTTCTTTCCGCTCATCCGGTCAATGAAAACTTTCTCAACTCCCAACTCCTGCATCAGCACTTCCTGACGGGCCGTATTCTGTCCAACGGTGCTGATGCGAATATAGCCTACCTGCATAGAATTGCCTCCTTACATACGAAATTCCCATTAGGATCCCCTCGCCAAATGGCATATGCCAAAAGGCGGAAACTGACCCTAATGGGATTCTTTTTCGCTGTCCCATATGGGTGTACCCTAATGGGACACTCAGCAGCCGTAGATCAGCTCTTCGATGTCATCCACGGTGGCACCGTCCGCCAGCATGGCGTCCACATCTTCCGGCCATATCCCATGCATGGCAGCGACTGCTTTGAGATCGTCGAGATAGCTGGTCTCATCCGATGTGCTCCGGCACCAACTGGGCTCGCTGAAGAACCAGCTTCCCCAGGGGCGGTAGCTGGAGGTGAAGAGCTTGCTGTCGTTGAACTGTCCTCTGGTGATCCGTCCTTCAGCATCGATCTTCAGGATCTCTCCGCTGTCGATACGGATCTTCGTAGCGCGGCCCAGTTTGACAGGGATCTGTCGGAGGGCACTGCGAAGAATCTCTTCAGTACTTGCATACATAATGACACCAAGACGTTCGAAGTGCATCAAGCAGAGAGGATTATTTCCCCGGATGAAGTACAGCTCATCCTTGTCCGTCATGACCGTGATGGAGAAGGACCCCTGCAGCAGTTCAGTCATGTCAGCCAGAGTGGCAAAGCTAACCTCGCTGGCCGTTTCAAGGATTTGGACCGCGATGTAGCTGTCTGTCTCGATCCGGGTGGCGGGGAGGTTCAACTCCCGGCGTAACAACTTGTCATTGGTCAGGACACCGTTATGAGCCAGGGCGAAGTTCGTCTCACCAACTTTGCCGGGGAACGGGTGGTTGTTGGCGTTGAAACGCTCGCTGCCCTGAGTGGTCATGCGCGTGTGCCCCATTACTACCTTGCTGCTTTCAGGCACCTTGAACCACATCAGATGAGCCGGCAGCGGCCGCTTGTAAATCTTGAGACTGTCATCGGCGTTGTAGGCAATGCCGGTTGCATCCGTGCCGCGTTCCTCCGCAGCGATGGAGAGCGCTGACAGAATTTTGGATTTTTGCTTGCGGGTCAGCTGACCGGCGTAGTCATAAATTCCGAACAGGCAGCACATGTTTACACCTCCGCTTCAACTTCGACAGGATCGTTAACGTAGAGTCTGCGTTCCTTGAGATACTGCACCAGCTCCGGGTGCTGGGTGCAGCCTGCTGCGAAGGTCGTCCAGGACATCGCCTTCATCTCGTCATCGGACAAGCAGACGGCGCAGTCGCAGATGCGATTCACCAACTGGAGGGTGGCGACAAAACTGGTGTATTTCAGGGTTCCGCGAAAAAGTCTGACTTCGATGGTCTCCGCATTGGTCAGGTTGACAGCGGTATAGCGAACACCACTGTAGCTTTTCTTGGCGTGGTCCAGGATCTCACGAGGGCGGTCTTTGTAGCCGTAGCGATTGGCCCACTGCTCCACCTGGCGCTGGGTCCGGCGGCTGAACTTTAGGAGCTCCTCCCAGTGTTTCTCGAAGAAAAACAGGATCCGGGCGATTACCGCATCCTGCTCCTTTTCCGTGTCACCGAAGGCCGTGCGATTGATATGTACGTGGAGACCACAGGTGCGTGCCTGATGGCTCTTGTACCCCAGGGACCGCGCCTTGGTCAGTACCTCCGCCCAAGGCATGGTGTTCAGGTGGTAAGCGAGGCTCATGGGGTGGCTGACCACCTCAAAGCCATCGTCCAGAGACCCATCGTGCTTGATATAGATATGCGGCTCTTCGGAATTGGCAATTTCCATCAGCGTCCGAGCATTCTGATCAGACTCACCTCCACAATCCAATTCAAGCTCTACGCCCAGATACCGCTCAGAGGTGCCGTAGAAAACGGGCGAAGGCTTGTAGCCATAGGCCTGGACCGCGTACCGGCTGTTGTATTCCTGGTTGCAGTCAAAGCACATGGGCGTATCGTCGTCGCCATAGTACGCATCCTCATCCCGGATGATCCGCTGGCAGTTGGAGCAGCGGACATAATGATCGTCAAAACACTCCCGACACAGGCAGATGTCATCGTCCCCTGCGTTGTCCTCTCTCCAAATCCGGGTGCCGCAGCGCTCGCACACCACAGTGATTCCTTCAAAACAGGCACCGCACACCCACAGTCCCCCGAACTCCACCAATTCCTCCGGCGCGAAATCTTCGTGACAAATCTCACAGGTTTCCAGTTCTCGCATTGTATTACCTCCATAAAACAAAAAATCCACATGGAGTACAATTGCTCCATGTGGTTCTATGAAGATAATATATGGTTGAAATATGTTGGGTTTACTGCGGTCTTTATTCTCTTTTGCTGTCCATGGCAACAAGGAACGTTTTAAGAATGTCCTCAGCGTATTTCTGTTCCAAAGGCGTACACCGCTGAAGCAGCATAGACGAGAAGGCATGTTCCTGTTGTGTTGCTCCAAACAAAATATAATCTGTGGATAATTTCAGAACAGAAGAGATGTTACATAGGGTTTGCACAGACATACCCTTGTTTCCCAGTTCAATATCGGCACAGAACTTCGGGGTTATATCGAGTTTTTCCGCAAATGCTTCACGGGTATAACCGAATTGTTCACGCTGTTTGCGAATTCTTGCACCAATTGCAACCCAATCCATTGGAACACCTCCAGAAAGTGATAGTAGCGTAACCCTAAAAGTTGTATTTGTAAATAAACTGCTAGGGTTGACAAACAGGAACTATCAGCGTAAAATAATAATTAGCAAAATATACATATACATCTGTCAGCCATATAATTGGAGGTATACTTATGTTTGAATTAACGAAAGAGTTCCTTGATATTTTATCTTCTGCTATCATTTCCGAACAACTGTCTACTACTCACGTTCTTCCTGTATCCTATGTTGTATGTGGTACATGCCAAAACACATGCAAGGGAAATTGCCTCAACACTTGCTCCAGAGTTGGGAAAGGCACTCGGCGATAAAATGAGGCACATTCTTTTCGGACTGGCATCGAATTTGGATAGCTTTTCCTAACCGGGAGTACTTCAAAAAATGAAATGAAAACTGTAACAATCACACTTACACAAGCATGCAACTTATCATGCAGTTATTGCTATGAACACCACAAATCTCCTAAGTCAATGGATTGGTGCACTGCTAAAAGAATTATAGATCATGAATTGAGTAATACCAATGATATAGATGGAATTGAGTTTGATTTATTTGGCGGCGAACCATTCAAAGAATTTAAATTAATTCAGCAAATCACAGAATATGTTAATATGACGAAAGGGCATATTCCATGTACCATTTTTGCAACTACAAACGGTACTCTTGTTCATGACGAAGTTCAAACATGGTTAAGAGATCATGCTGATTGTTTTATTTGTGGATTAAGCCTCGATGGAACGCGAGAAATGCACAACATCAACCGTTCCAACTCATACGATGATATAGATTTGGATTTCTTTTCCGAACTATATCCAAATCAAGATGTAAAGATGACGATCTCTCAGGAAACTCTTCCCTATTTAGCAGATGGTGTAGTTGACTTGCATAAACGCGGTTTTCTTGTGTCCTGCAATCTTGCGCACGGAATTGATTGGTCAGATTCGAATAATACTACGCTTTTGCATCGCGAATTACAAAAACTAATAGAATTCTATTTGAGCCATCCCGATATTGAACCTTGTTCTATGTTGGAGATGGGAATCTCAAACGTATCCCTCCAGCAAAGTGTTCCCATTCGCTACTGTGGCGCTGGAATTAGTACAAAATCATACGATATTAATGGATGCGAATATCCTTGTCAATTTTTCATGCCTTTGACATTAGGTGAGGAACGTGCTGAATTTGTTAAAGAAGTCGTATTCCCTGGTGACTATTTGCCTATTAGCCAGCTAGATCCCGAATGCCAAGAGTGTATAATTCAATCTGTGTGTCCTAATTGCTTTGGTGCAAACTATGCAAGTACAGGAAATATTTATAAGAGAGACAAAAATATGTGTCGGTTGACCAAAATAATGATTAAAGCTCGCTCATACTTCCGGGCAAAGCAATGGGAATTAGGACAGCTTAAGGAAAGCGGCGCAGAACTGCAAGCGCTCTTACAAGCAATTGTTAAAATCCAAAATGAATTGGTGGTGTAAATAATGGCTGTCGCGCGCGAATGCGGTATTACTGAGTATATTTGCACTTATTGTGGAAGAAAGGTGCAGCGAACCAGAGGCGAGGGCCGCCCTGATCCCGGCAATTGCCCAAGAAAAACCAAGGATAAAGACGGCAAAATGAAGCCACACTCTTGGAGAATCAACCGCAAACTTTTTTGAAAGGTAGAGCGAATAATGAACATTTACGAAATGTCAATGCCGGCAACTCCGCATAATATCAGCATCGTCAGAAAAATAGCTAAAGAACAGGGCTATTCTCTCAAAAAAGTCAGAAATGAAGATATTTTTGATTTATTTGACAATCAATCCGAAACGTATAGATTCCGAAATACACCCCTTGGGGACATTTATGATTCTCTTGTATCGAACGATGACTGAGTACGTGCAGAAATAAATGCAACAAATACAGCCTATCAGCCAGTACTGATAGGCTGTTTGCATATAATTGCGAGAAGAAAGGGAAAATGATGTGACAATTCTCGACAGCGAAAAGGCAATAGACCTTAACTATAATTTCAGCGATGTTATCAACACAGCCAGGAGCAGTTACAAAAAGGTTTGTTTTGATCTTAAATTGATGAAAAGATCCGACAAGGTATATTCAGAATACAAGATTCCCAAATCTGAAAGAATAATCGCATTCTGCAAAGGGAATATCCCTTTTGCGCCACTAACGATTGAAGGAATCGTATTCACAAATCGCGCCGCATATTATTATCCTCCGCGAAAGACTGAATCGGGTATGATAGGTAATTGCCTTTTGTATTCTTCGCTTGGGTCTTACGTAATTACCCAAGACGGACCAAAAGGCATTGTATTTGCGCGAACAATGACAGAAGAAATCCGGTTGCTCGGCCCATCGATCGTATCACAGAATATAGCAGGCGCAGAGGTCAGGCAGATCTTATGCAAAATTCAAGAAGAGCTATTCCGGAGAAACCCGATAGCAAAGAGCGAATTCGATGCACTTGCATCTGCAATTATTCAGAAAATAAAAGATGCAATGGGTATCGAAGCGCTGTCTGATCGATACAACGCCATTCTTAATAGTTTGATGGAGCTCTCCGACCATGCAGATTCCGCTGCAATGGTCAAGGCCGAATATCTTTTCCGCGAATTCAAGCCAGAAAAATACAAAGAATTTACGGACTCTCTTCCAAAACAGGTATCATCAGATGTCCGTTCCAGCATTGCGAGCATCCCTTCCACATTTGTGGATAAATATATTGGCTTACTAACAAATGTTGATCGGGATTTCACATACCGATCTTTATCAGAAGTCTACAAACAGCTTGGCAGTACATACGGAACAGATAAAACCACAGATATTCTCCGCACTTATGTATGTATTCGCATGAACGAGTACGATTGGACTCGTGACCATATATCACATTTGCGCCAGAATTACGGGAGCGAGGTCACTACCCCAATTGAGTGGTTTCACTGCCTGTTCGCCTACCACGAAATGCAAAAAGTCTATGATGCTATCAAATGTCAAAAGGACTTGCCTACGGCATGTACCAGGTATCGGGACGGCCTTGGGTTAACACCACTTCACTATGCGATTATTCTGAAAGACGAAAAAGCCATGTCATTTCTACTGGAGCATTGCGACTGGAAAATAGCATCTCCATATCCAGCACTGGAGCCATTCACGAAGATGTACGAATACATCGTACCAGCTTGCGGTAAACAGCTTTCAAACTTGGAAAGCATTCTCTTGAAGACGCACAACGAGACCATTCAGCTAAGAAATATGATAAAGAATCTGGAAGGGAAATTAAAATTCCAGAATGTAGTATACGAGCTTCAGGATCTCAGTATGTTTTTGCATTCTGCGGCGGCGAACGGCCGCTGGTGCGGTGACCAACGGCCGCCGTGCGGTCTAAAAACGGCCGGGTAAATCAGC
Source organism: Oscillospiraceae bacterium (assembly GCA_017465745.1). Taxonomy (GTDB): domain Bacteria; phylum Bacillota; class Clostridia; order Oscillospirales; family Oscillospiraceae; genus Faecousia. The sequence goes on along the minus strand of JAFTVM010000019.1, from coordinate 60 downwards.
CGTTATTCAAGGGTTTAATTACTACGGTGTAGTGCCGTGTGGCACGCTTCATAATGGCGT
>JAFTVM010000066.1 GCA_017465745.1 Oscillospiraceae bacterium | reverse complement strand
GCAACAACCGCCTCAAGCGCCTGCTGGAGCTGGGCGCGCCGGACATCATCGTCCGCAATGAGAAGCGTATGCTGCAGGAGGCTGTGGACGCTCTGATCGACAACGGCCGCCGCGGCCGTGCCGTCACCGGCGCCAACAACCGCGCCCTGAAGTCCCTGTCCGATATGCTCAAGGGCAAGCAGGGCCGCTTCCGCCAGAACCTGCTGGGTAAGCGTGTCGACTATTCCGGCCGTTCCGTTATCGTCGTCGGTCCTGAGCTGAAGCTGTACCAGTGCGGCGTGCCCAAGGAGATGGCCATCGAGCTGTTCCGCCCCTTCGTTATGAAGAAGCTGGTTGCCGACGGCCTGGCCAACAATATCAAGTCCGCCAAGAAGATGATCGACAAGGGCAAGACCGAGGTCTGGGACGCCCTGGACGAGATCATCAAGGACCGTCCCGTCATGCTGAACCGTGCACCCACCCTGCACCGTCTGGGCATCCAGGCCTTCGAGCCCATCCTGGTGGAAGGCCGCGCCCTGAAGCTGCACCCCCTGTGCTGCACCGCGTTCAACGCTGACTTCGACGGCGACCAGATGGCTATCCACGTGCCTCTGAGCCCCGAGGCGCAGGCTGAGGCCCGTATGCTGATGCTGTCCGCCAATAACCTGCTGCGTCCCCAGGACGGCAAGCCCGTCACCGTTCCCACTCAGGATATGATCCTGGGCGCCTACTACCTGACCTACACCCGTCTGGGCAAGGCTGAGAAGGGCGCTGAGAATGTGTGGGTCACCGATGCCGGCGACACCAACCTGACTGTGGACACCATCGTGGACGCTGACGAGTTCCTGGCTGCCAACAAGGCCGCCAAGGCCGAGGGCAAGCGCGGCGCCGAGTTCCGCCCCCTGCTCAACTACTCCTCCGTCGAAGAGGCCATCGCCGCCTACGCCGACGGCGCTGTGGGCCTGCACGCTCCGATCCGCGTGCGCTACGGTAAGGAGATCGACGGTGTCATGCAGTACCGCGTCATCGACGCCACTGTGGGCCGTCTGATCTACAACGAGCCCATTCCTCAGGATCTGGGCTTCGTGGACCGCTCTGTTCCCGGCCATGAGTTTGATCTGGAGATCAGCTTCCTGGTCCGTAAGAAGGAGCTGGGCAAGATCATCGACAAGTGTATCCGCAAGCACGGCTTCACCATCGCCACCGAGATGCTGGACCGCATCAAGGCTCTGGGCTACAAGTACTCCACCAAGGGTGCGATCTCCGTCTCCATTGCCGACATGGTGGTTCCCCAGATCAAGTACGATCTGGTCAAGGCCGCTGAGGGCAAGGTGGTCGAGATCGAAAACTACTACCGCATGGGCTTCATCACCAATGAGGAGCGTTACCGTCTGGTGGTTCAGCAGTGGGAGAAGACCACCGCGGAAGTCACCGACGCCCTGTCCGGCAACCTGGACGAGTTCAACTCCATCTTCATGATGGCAAACTCCGGTGCCCGAGGCTCCATGGCTCAGATCCGTCAGCTGGCCGGTATGCGAGGCCTGATGGCCGATACCGCAGGCCGTACCATCGAGATCCCCGTCAAGGCGAACTTCCGTGAAGGCCTGTCTGTTCTGGAGTACTTCATCTCCTCCAGAGGCGCACGAAAGGGCATGACCGATACCGCTCTGCGTACCGCCGACTCCGGTTACCTGACCCGCCGAATGGTCGACGTTTCTCAGGACGTCATCATCCGCCAGCACAACTGCGGCACCACCGATGGCATTTGGGTGGGTGCCGTCTACGACAAGAACGGCGACGTGGTGGATTCCTTCGGCAACCGCATCCGCGGCCGTTATCCTGTCAATGATGTCATTCATCCCGAGACCGGCGAGCTGCTGCACTCCAAGGACGTCATGATGATGCCCGAGGACGCCGCCAAGTTCGAGGCCGCCGGCATCGAGAAGATCTATATCCGCACCATCCTGGGCTGCCGCGCCCGCACCGGCGTCTGCGCCAAGTGCTACGGCATGAACCTGGCCACCTCCAAGGAGGTCGACCTGGGCGAAGCTGTCGGTATCATCGCCGCACAGTCCATCGGTGAGCCTGGTACACAGCTGACCATGCGTACCTTCCACTCCGGCGGCGTTGCAGGTGACGATATCACCCAGGGTCTGCCCCGAGTCGAAGAACTGTTCGAGGCCCGCCGTCCCAAGAAGATGGCCCAGATCTCTGAGATCACCGGTGTCGTCCACATCGACGATACCCACCGTACCGCTCTGCGTAACATCACCGTTACCGCTGACGACGGCGAGGTCAAGACCTACCAGGTGCCCTACTCCATGGGTCTGAAGGTCTCACACGGCAAGAAGGTCCTCAAGGGCGAACCCATCACCGACGGTGCCCTGTATCCCCAGGATGTCCTGCGGATCTCCGGCGTCGAGGCTGTCCAGGATTACCTGGTCCAGTCCGTCCAGGCCGTGTACCGCCAGCAGGGCGTTGAGATCAACGATAAGCATATCGAGGTCATTATCCGCCAGATGATGCGCAAGGTCCGCATCGAGGAGCCCGGCGATTCCACCCTGCTGACCGGCACTGTGGTCGACGTCTTCGAGCTGGAGGACGCCAATGCAGCCGTGGAGGCCCGCATCGCCGCCGGCGAGACCGACCTGAAGCCTGCCACCTACAGCCCCGTGCTGCTGGGTATCACCAAGGCCGCTCTGGCCACCGACTCCTTCCTGTCCGCCGCTTCCTTCCAGGAGACCACCAAGGTCCTGACCGACGCCGCCATCAAGGGCAAGGTCGACCACCTGGTTGGCCTGAAGGAGAACGTGCTGATCGGTAAGCTGATCCCCGCAGGCTCCGGCCTGATGGCATACCGGGACTACCAGCCCGGCGTGACCCCCGAGAGCCGCCTGACTGAGGATTACACGGAGAATCAGGTGTAAGCGCTGAATGATCAACAGAAGACCGTCACCCAAAAGGTGACGGTCTTTTTCTATATTATATTGTAGGGGCGGGTCTTGTGGCCGCCCCCCTGCGGAAGAAGCGGTATTTTGGGATACATAAATTGACAAATCCTGACATTTATAGTAATGTTAAAATGGATGAGGATACGCACAATAAATCAGTGGAAAACATTTGTATTTCCCTGAGAAAAGGGTGGGGAATCCCTAAAAAATATTTTTGAAATCTGAAAATTTGTGTTGACATTCGGGAAAAACTGTTTATAATAAGAGACTGTATGGACACTCAAAATGACAAGAGAAATGGGGAACGCCAGATGCTTGCTGAACTGAGCCGCCGGAAGGTGGTCGTGGGCAGCAAACAGCTGCGAAAGGCCCTGGACAGAGGAAGCGTCAGCTTCGTGGTCCTGGCCCGGAATGCGGATCCCGCCATCACCGAGCCTATTGAGGCCATCTGCCGAAGCGGTGACGTACCGGTCGCCTGGGTCAGCGATAGAATCGCGCTGGGAAGGGCCTGCGGCATCGAGGTCGGCGCAGCCGCCGCGGCGGCTGTGGAATAATCCGATTCCAAAGGGACAAGCCCTTGGAAATAAAGCCCGCCCGGAAGGGCGAGAATCAAAGAAAGGAGAAAATAGATGCCTACTTTTAATCAGCTCGTTCGTTATGGTCGTAAGCAGGCCACCTACAAGTCCAACTCTCCCGCTCTGCAGAGAGGTCTGAACACCCTGGAGAACAAGGCTACCACCCTGCCTTCCCCCCAGAAGCGTGGCGTTTGCACTGCTGTTCGTACCACCACCCCCAAGAAGCCCAACTCTGCACTGCGTAAGATCGCCCGTGTTCGCCTGACCAACGGTATGGAAGTTTCCGCTTACATCCCCGGTGTCGGCCACAACCTGCAGGAGCACTCCGTCGTTCTGATCCGCGGCGGCCGTGTCAAGGACCTTCCCGGTGTTCGTTACCACATCATCCGTGGTACTCTGGATACCCAGGGTGTGCAGAACCGTATGCAGTCCCGTTCCAAGTACGGTGCAAAGCGGCCCAAGGCTGGCAAGAAGAAGTAAGATTCTTCTCCATCCGACTAAACTTGAATTTTTCCCCACGCCCTGACGCAAGGCAAGGCCTTGCCACCGCGTTTTTATATATATGATATAAAAACCTCTGGCCAGGCACAACGAAGGATTCAGTCCTTCGAGTACCGATGAAATCATTATATTATGAAGGAGGGAAGCAAAGTGCCCAGAAGAGGTAATGTTCCCAAGAGAGAGGTTCTGCCCGATCCTAATTATAACTCCGTTCTGGTTACGAAGCTCGTTAACAGCATCATGCTCGATGGCAAGAAGGGTGTTGCCCAGAAGGTCGTCTATGGTGCATTTGAAATCGTAGAGAACAAGACCGGCAAGAACGGCCTGGAAGTCTTCCAGCAGGCTATGGAAAACATCATGCCCGCCGTGGAGCTGAAGGCTCGCCGTGTCGGTGGTGCAACCTACCAGGTTCCCATCGAAGTTCGCGCTGACCGCCGTCAGACCCTGGGTCTGCGCTGGCTGACCACTTACAGCCGCGGCCGCAGCGAGAACACCATGAAGGAGCGTCTGGCTGCTGAGATCCTGGATGCCGCCAACAACACCGGCGCATCTGTGAAGAAGCGTGACGACGTTCACAAGATGGCTGAAGCCAACAAGGCTTTCGCACACTTCCGTTGGTAATCACCAAGAGGTAAAAACATGGCTAGACAGTATTCTCTGGCAAACACCAGAAACTTCGGCATCATGGCTCACATCGATGCCGGTAAGACCACCACTTCCGAGCGTATCCTGTTCTACACCGGCAAGAACTACAAGATCGGTGAGACCCATGACGGCTCTGCTACCATGGACTGGATGGCTCAGGAGCAGGAGCGTGGTATTACCATCACTTCCGCAGCTACTACCTGTTTCTGGAAGGGCTGCCGCCTGAACATCATCGACACCCCGGGCCACGTTGACTTCACCGTTGAGGTCGAGCGTTCCCTGCGTGTTCTGGACGGTGCTGTCACCGTTCTGTGCGCCAAGGGTGGTGTCGAGCCCCAGACCGAGACCGTTTGGCGTCAGGCCGACGAGTATCGTGTCCCCCGTATGATCTACGTCAACAAGATGGACATCATGGGCGCTGACTTCTACCGCGTCCTGACCATGATTGACGAGCGCCTGAAGTGCAACGCTGTGCCCATTCAGCTGCCCATCGGCTCCGAGACCTTCTTCAAGGGCAACATCGACCTGGTCGAGATGAAGGCTAACGTCTTCTATGATGACCTGGGTAAGGATGTCCGCGAGGAGGAGATCCCCGAGGATATGATGGATCTGGCCGAGGAGTACCGCGAGAAGCTGATGGACGCTGTCTCCAGCTTCGACGATGACATCGCCATGATGTATCTGGAAGGCGAAGAGGTCCCCGTTGACATGATCAAGAAGGTCATCCGCGAGGCCACCATTGCCAACGAGATGGTTCCCGTTGTCTGTGGTACTTCCTACAAGAACAAGGGTGTTCAGCAGGTTCTGGACGCTGTTGTTGACTACATGCCCAGCCCCCTGGATAAGAAGGGCATCAAGGGCATCAACCCCGAGACCGAGGAAGAGGACTTCCGTCCCGCTTCCGATGAGGCTCCCTTCTCCGCCCTGGCATTCAAGATCGCTACCGACCCCTACGTCGGCAAGCTGTGCTACTTCCGTGTTTACTCCGGTAAGCTGGAGAAGGGCACTTCCATCCTGAACTGCACCAAGGGTACCAAGGAGCGTATGGGCCGCATCCTGCAGATGCACTCCAACCACCGCGAGGACATCGACGTTGTTTACGCCGGTGACATCGCCGCAGTCGTCGGTGTCAAGAACACCACCACCGGTGATACCTTCTGCGATGAGGAGCATCCCATCATCCTGGAGTCCATGGTCTTCCCCGAGCCCGTTATCTCCGTCGCCATCGAGCCCAAGACCAAGGCCGGTCAGGAGAAGATGGGTATCGCACTGAGCAAGCTGGCTGAAGAAGACCCCACCTTCCGCACCTACACCGATCACGAGACCGGTCAGACCATCATCGCCGGCATGGGCGAGCTGCATCTGGAGATCATCGTTGACCGTCTGCTGCGGGAGTTCAAGGTCGAAGCCAACGTCGGCGCTCCCCAGGTCGCTTACAAGGAGACCATCCGCAAGTCTGTCGAGCAGGATACCAAGTATGCCCGTCAGTCCGGCGGTAAGGGCCAGTACGGCCACGTCAAGATCCGCGTCGAGCCCAACGAGCCCGGCAAGGGTTACGAGTTCATCAACGCCGTTGTCGGTGGTGCTGTTCCCAAGGAATACATCCCCGCTGTCGACGCTGGTATTCAGGGCGCTATGGAAGCCGGTGTTCTGGCTGGCTACCCCGTCGTTGACGTGAAGGTCACCCTGTTCGACGGTTCCTACCACGAGGTTGACTCCTCCGAAATGGCATTTAAGATTGCCGGTTCCATGGCATTCAAGGAAGCCTGCAAGAAGGCCAACCCCGCTATCCTGGAGCCCATCATGAAGGTCGCTGTTACCGTTCCCGACGAGTACATGGGCACCGTTATCGGTGACATCACCGCCCGCCGTGGTAACATCCTGGGTCAGATCACCCGTACCGGTGCTGTCCAGATCGACTCCAATGTGCCTCTGGCCGAGATGTTCGGTTACGCCACCGACCTGCGTTCCAAGACCCAGGGCCGTGGTAACTACTCCATGGAGCCCAGCCACAACGCTGAGCTGCCCAAGTCCAAGACCGAAGAGATCGTCAAGGCTCGCTCCCAGGGTTAATAATTTCTAAAAATTTTTCTTGTAATTCTTCACGTGTTGTAGTATGATGTATACGATGCGTGAAGAACGCAAGAAACTACCGTATTTTATTTTTCATTCACTTAACAGGAGGAAATTTTCAAATGGCAAAGCAGAAGTTTGAAAGAACTAAGCCCCATGTTAACATCGGCACCATCGGCCATGTTGACCACGGCAAGACCACTCTGACCGCAGCTATCACCAAGTTCCTGTCCATGAAGGGCTACGCTTCCTTCGAGGACTACGCTTCCATCGACAAGGCTCCCGAGGAGAAGGCTCGTGGTATCACGATTAACACCGCTCACGTTGAG
>JAFTVM010000065.1 GCA_017465745.1 Oscillospiraceae bacterium | reverse complement strand
CGCCGCAGGCGGCTCGGAGGGAGTGTCCTTCTGACGATGCGACACTCCCCCAGTCACGGCTTACGCCGTGCCAGCCCCCTCAGAGAGGGGGCCAAGACTTTCGTCGATAACTTTGCTTATTAAACCCGATAACCTAAATTGCAGTTTATCGGTCTGTTTCAAACAACGCAACCACGTACCGACCCCCACTGTCATCGCGAGGAGGTGACCGCTATGAAATTGCCGGAATATGTACTCGACTGCATCGACGCCCTGGAGGGCGCAGGCTTTGCGGCCTATGCCGTGGGCGGCTGCGTCCGGGATTCCATCCTGGGGCTGGAGCCGGCGGATTTCGACCTGTGCACCGCAGCCCTGCCGGAGCAGACGGAAGCAGTCTTCGCCGGCCGCAAATTGGTGCTGGCAGGAAAAAAGCACGGCACCGTGGGCGTGGTCACCTGCTGCGGCGTGGTGGAGATCACCACCTTCCGTACCGAGGGGGACTACCGCGACAACCGCCACCCGGAATGGGTGGCCTTTGTGGACGACATCACCGCGGATCTGGCCCGGCGGGATTTCACCGTCAACGCCATGGCCTACTCCCCCACCCGGGGCTTTGCAGATCCCTTCGGCGGCCGGGAGGATCTGAGAAACGGCGTCCTCCGGGCTGTCGGCGATCCCCAGCAGCGGTTCCGGGAGGACAGCCTGCGCATCCTCCGGGGCGCCCGCTTCGCCGCCAAATACCGCCTGACGCCCGATCCCGCAACAGCAAATGCCATGACCGCCCTGACGGGTCTCATGGAAAATCTGGCGAGGGAGCGGGTGTTCGAAGAATTATGTAAACTCCTGATGGTCTGCAACGCCGCTGACCTGGAACGCTTCGCCCCCGTCGTCACCGCCGTGATCCCGGAGCTGGCACAAACCCTGGGGTTTCAGCAGCACAACCCCCACCACACCCACGACGTCTACGGCCACACCATCCGGGTGGTGGAAGGCGTTCCCGCCATTTTGCCCCTGCGCTGGGCGGCGCTGCTGCACGACATCGGCAAACCCGCCACCTTCTCCCTGGATGAAAACGGTGTGGGGCATTTCTACGGCCACCCCCGGGTCAGCGCAGAAATGGCGGACCGGATTCTGCACCGCCTGAAGGCTCCCACGGCATTGCGGGAGCAGACAGTATTCCTCACGAAAGCCCACATGGTCACCCTGGAGCCGGACCGGAAACTGCTGCGCCGCCGCCTGAGCCAGTACGGCGAAGAAAACGTGCGGCTGCTGCTGGCGCTCCAGCTGGCCGACTTCCGCGGCAAGGGCACCGACTGCACAGAGGAAACCCGGTATTTCCGCACTGTGGAAGCCGCCCTGGCAGAGGTTCTCGCTGAAGAGAGCTGCCTGCGCATCAAAGATCTGGCGGTAAACGGCAACGACCTGCTTCGCCTCGGCATCACCGGAAAATCCATCGGCCTGTGCCTGCAGTTCCTCCTGGACCAGGTGCTGGACGAAACCATCGAAAATGACAAGGACGCCCTGCTGAAGGCAGCGGGGCAATTTACCCCCTAAAGGACTGATCCCTATGAAAACGAAACTCCTTGCCCTGGTTCTTGCCCTGGGCATTTTCCTGTGCGGCTGTGAGGTGGCTGTGTCCTACGGCCCCGAACCGTCCACCCCCGGTCTGGACGCAGATTCCACCGGCACCAATATCCTCACCGTCCACTATATCGATGTGGGCCAGGCAGACTGCGCCCTGCTGGAAACCGACGGGCAGTATGTACTCATCGACGGCGGCAACAAGGAGGACGGCCAGCTGGTGATCTCCTACCTGCAGCAGCAGGGCGTGGAGGAGCTGGAGGCCGTGGTCTGCACCCACGCCCACGAGGACCATGTGGGCGGTCTGCCCTCCGTGCTGGCGGTGTTCCCCGCCAAGGCGGTCTATTCCCCCACCAAAACCTATTCCTCCAAGGTCTATGACGATTTTATGTATTATGTGGACCAGCAGGGCCTGGAAGTCACCATCCCCAGCCCCGGTGATTCCTTCCTCCTGGGGCAGACCCGGCTCACCATCCTGGGACCTACCCAATCCTACGCCGAGACCAATGATACCTCCATCATCGTGCTGGCGGAATTCCTGAATACCCGGTTCCTCTTCACCGGCGATATGGAGGCAGCCGCCGAGAACGACATGCTGGACTACTGGGGCGATGATTTCGACTGGAACGTGGATGTGCTGAAGGTGGGCCACCACGGCTCCGATACCTCCTCCGGCTACCGCTTTGTCTATGAGACTGACCCGGAGTATGCCATCATTTCCGTGGGCGAAGGCAATTCCTACGGCCATCCCCACGAATCCGTCACCTCCCGGTATTCCGACGCCGGCATCCCCATGTTCCGCACCGATACACTTGGCCACATCCGGGTCACCTCCGACGGCTACGAAATCGCAATCACCTGGGAGAACCAGTCCGCACAGCCCTCGGATGTGGAAAGCGCCGGGACCCTCTACATCGGCAACAAAAAATCCAAAAAGCTCCACATCCCCGCCTGCTCCAGCCTCCCCGGCGAGAGCAACCGGGTGGAATTCGACACCTACGAAGACGCCGTCGCCGCCGGATATACCCCCTGCGGCAGCTGTATGGGCTGATATGGCAGTATTCCGAATGAAGATCGCCGGCCGGGTGGGCGAGGTACACAGCCTTTTCGAAAGCACCCGGGATTACTGCCGCGCCTATCTGACGGAGGACGCATCGGATTTTATCATCGTGGTGGCGCCGGAGGACCTGGCCTTTGAGCAGGAAGCCCTCCGGCTGGAAGCGTTGGCGGAGGGCATGAAGATCCGCCGCTTCTCCGATCCGTTCCTGGACCGGGCGGCCATCCAGCGGGCCTTCGCAGAACATCTCCTTGACCACAATACCCTTCTGTTCCATGGCAGCACCGTAGCCGTGGACGGGCGCGCCTATCTCTTCACCGCTGCCTGCGGCACGGGAAAATCCACCCACACCCGGCTCTGGCGGCAGGTCTTCGGGGAACGGGCCATGATGGTCAACGATGACAAGCCATTCCTGCGCATGGAAAACGGCGGCGTTCTGGCCTGCGGCGCCCCCTGGAGCGGAAAGCACGGCCTGGACAGCAACATCACCGTCCCCCTGCAGGGCATCTGCGTCCTGGAGCGGGGCCTGGAGAATACGATCCGCCCCATTACCGCGGATGATGCCCTCCCCCGGCTCCTCCACGAGGCCTGCGCGCCTCTGGACAGCGGCAAAACAGCGAAATTCCATGCCCTCGTAAGCACCCTGGCAGAAAAAACGCCCCTGTGGCACATGACATGCACCAAGGATCCCCAGGCGGCCCTGACGGCCTTTGAAGCCATGTCCCCCTGAAACGGCAATACCCCCGGTCATCAGACCGGGGGCATTCTTTCGTTCATCTTATTATGCAGCAGCGGCCGCGGACATTACAGGCCCAGGGTCGCCAGATATTCGGGGCTGACCACCGCCACATAGGGCAGGTCACGGTACTTTTCAAACAGATCCAGGCCGTAGCCGAAAACGAACTCGTCGGGAATCTCCTTACCGACGTAGTCGGGGTTAAAATCAACCTTTCTTCTGGAGGGCTTGTCCAGAAGGGTGCAGGTCCTGACGCTCTTTGCGCCCTTGGCGAGGATGTGCTCCACAAGGAATTTCAGGGTATTGCCGGAGTCAACAATGTCCTCAATGACCAGGAAGTCACACTCTGCAATATCAGGCCGGTCGAAATCGATCAGCATCTGGACCTTGCCGGTGGACTCCGTTCCATTCCCGTAAGAATATGTGCGGACAAATTCCATCTCGCAAACCGCGTCGATCTGCTTTGCCAGGTCAACGGCGAACATGACCGAGCCCTTCAGTACACAAACGAGCACGAGATTCTTGTCCGCATAATCACGGCTGATTTCCTTGCCGAGACGGCGGCAAATGTCCTGTGCCTCCTCCTCGGTAACAAGGATATGCTTGATAATTGATTCGAGCATGAGAAACTCCCCCTGTAATTAATAGTATTACAGTAACCATTTTAGCAGAAAAGCGCAGGAAATCAAGTCAGTTCGACAAAATGCCTGCATTTTAATTGGAAGCACTTTCCATACACCGTCAGCGCCGCATTTTCAGGACAAATATCGTGTCAAAAGCCCGCTTCCACGGCATCGTATCTGAGATTATCGGCAGCGGGGAGGATCTGATTCTTCATATCCAACGGCCAACGGCGTAAATGCCGGCGGCCGTTGTTGCCCTGTCTGTTATTTCAGATTAAAGAATGCATCTTTTCCCGGATACCGGGCAATGGCGCCCAGCTCCTCCTCGATCCGCAGCAGTTGGTTATACTTTGCCACCCGGTCGCTGCGGCTGGGTGCGCCGGTTTTGATCTGCCCCGCGTTGACCGCAACGGCGATATCCGCAATGGTGGTATCCTCCGTCTCGCCGGAGCGGTGGGACACAATGGCGGTATAGCCTGCCCGGTTGGCCATCTGAATGGCTTCCAATGTTTCCGTCAGGGTTCCGATCTGGTTGACCTTGATGAGGATGGAATTGCCAACCTTCCGGGTAATTCCCTGGGCCAGCCGCGCGGTATTGGTCACGAACAGATCGTCGCCCACCAGCTGGACACGGCCGCCGATGGCTTTCGTCAGCATGGCCCAGCCCTCCCAGTCGGTTTCGCCCATGCCATCCTCCAGAGAAATGATGGGATACTTGTCGGCAAACCGCTGCCACATTTTCACCAGCTGCTGTCTGGTCAGCACCTTTCCCGCCTTGGGAAGACGATAAGCGTCGATGCTTTCATCATACCACTCAGAGGAGGCGGCGTCGATGGCAATCATAAAGTCTTCCCCCGGAAGGTAACCGGCCTTCCTGATGGCCGCAACGATCATCGCCAGGGCGTCCTCATCCTTTTTCAGCATGGGTGCATAGCCGCCCTCGTCGCCAACACCGGTGACGGGGATCTGATGCTCTGTCAGCACTGTTTTCAGGGTGTGGAACACTTCCGCACACCGGCGCAGCGCTTCTCTCCAGCTGGGCGCGGATACCGGCATGATCATAAATTCCTGAATGTCCACATTATTGGAAGCATGGGCGCCGCCGTTGAGAATGTTCATCATGGGAACCGGGAGCGTATTGGCGCAGGCGCCGCCTATGTAACGGTACAGGCTGATTCCCAGTGCAGCGGCCGCGGCTTTGGCACAGGCGAGGGATGTGCCGAGGATCGCATTCGCACCCAGCCTGCTCTTGTTGGGCGTGCCGTCCAGCTCAATCAGAAGCCGGTCGATGGCGGCCTGTTCCAACACGTTTTTGCCGGCCAGTGCAACGGCAATCTCCCCGTTCACATTTTGCACTGCCTGTGCGACACCCTTGCCCAGATACCGGGAAGGATCGCCGTCCCGCAGCTCGCAGGCCTCATAGATACCGGTGGATGCACCGGAGGGGACAGAAGCCCTGCCCATCGCGCCATCTTCCAGAATCACATCGACTTCCACTGTGGGATTTCCACGGGAGTCCAGGATCTCTCTGCCGATAATCCTACGAATTAGAATTTCCTGTTTCATCAATCATGCACGCCTTTCTGTATCTTTCGTGCCACGAAAATAAGCGGTGCGGCGCATTGCCACACCGCTTTTCCGGGTGCTTATTCCTCGGAGAACTGATCCTTGCCCACAAAGCACAGGGGGCATTCGAAATCCTCGTCCACTTCCTCCCACTTGGTGCCGGGCGCAATGCCGCCTTCGGGATAGCCCAGCTCCTCGTCATATTCCCAGCCGCAAACGTCACATACATATTTCATAAGCGTTACCTCCTTTGTTGTTGTGAGATTATGATACTACAAAACCGCAGTAATATCAATACTCTCCGCGCAATTGTCCATGCCTTTTGTTTTGGCGTTCCCATGCATCCGGGAGCCCGGAAACGAAGGGGGAAACGGCAACCAAGCGCCGCATAAGTAAGGACGCATTCCGTGCTGCGCCCTGTTTGTCAATCATCTTTGCTGAACGACAGAATCTCACCGGTATCCGCATGGATCTCATAGTCATACTCCCAGGCCCCATGGCGGAATTCCACATCGTATTGGGGCACTCCGTGCTCGATCTCATATTCCATGTGCAGCGCCGTCACCTGCCCGGCAGAAAATCCGGCGTGCTCCAGCGCAATATTCCGGGCTTCCTCCAACGTCAGCGCAGGCTTTGCATAATTGCCAGACCCGGTTGCCGCAGTTGGGTCTTCCCCCTGCTTCAGTGTATTTCCGACGGACTCCACACCGTGCTCTGCTGCCCTTCCTGCTGACTCCACTGTTCCTGCCGCCCGACAGCCGGTCATTGCGGGGACGGCCAGAAGCATTGCCAGCAAAAAACCAAATAAACGTGTTTTCATCGTATACCTCCTTCACGCCAGCTTAGTTTGTGTCAGATCATCCAAAAATACAAATGGGAAAAACAAACTTGCATGACATGCAGCTTTTGTGGAAAAGTAAGCCCAGTTGATTCTGCAGAAGGATGTGACGATTTTGAGGCGGTTTACTGTGTTGGTTTTATGCCTTTCTCTGCTTTGTGTCCCGGTTCAGGCTGCACAGCGGGAAAAACTGGTTGCCCTGACCTTTGACGACGGTCCATCCGGAAGATTCACACGAAGACTTCTGGAGGGGCTGGAAGAACGAGGCGCCAAGGCAACATTCTTACTGTGCGGCTACCGCATGGAACAGTATCCGGAACTGACAGAGCGAATATTCAGCGAAGGACACGAGATCGGTCTGCACGGCTACAGCCACAAGTCCATGCAGAATATGTGTTCACGGGATGTGACCCAGGAGCTTGAGAAAGCCATGGCTTTGCTTCCCGATGGCTGTCAGGTTTCCTTCCTCCGCTCCCCCGGGGGATTTTGCGGGGAATGCGTCCAGACAGTGGCAGCGGATCTGGGGCTGGCAGTATTGTCCTGGTCTGTGGATCCAAAAGATTGGGCTACCCACGATGCCGAAGCAATCGAAAAAGAGGTCATCGGCTGCGTCCGGGACGGGGACGTGATCCTCCTGCACGATATGTCCGACAGTTCTGTGGAAGCGGCCCTGGTGATCATTGACCGGCTGCAGGAACAGGACTTTCGCTTTGTGACGGTCTCGGAGCTGGCACACGCCAGAAGCATTACCCTGGTTCCGGGAACCAAATACACCCGGTTCTACGAAACCGATCCCCAGGAAAGGAAGTAGGCCATGGATTTTCTATCTTTGTGCGTCACGGCACTGAGTTCCTTTGTTGCGCTGTTTATCATCGCAAAGTTTATCGGGCATAAGCAGATCGCCCAGTTGGATTTCTTTGACTATATCACAGGCATTACCATCGGTTCTATTGCTGCGGAAATGGCCACGGAGCTGGAGGACCCCTGGAAGCCGCTGACGGCCATGGCGATTTACGGCGGCGCCGCATGGCTTTTGGGTGTGCTCTCCAATCAGTTCCCAAGAATGCGCAAATACCTGAACGGGACCCCTACCATTCTGATGGATCACGGAAAGCTCTACCGGGAGAATTTCAAAAAAGCCAAACTGGATTTAAGCGAATTCATGGTCATGTGCAGGCAGCAGGGCTACTTCGACCTGACCGGCATCCAAACGGCCGTCTATGAATACACCGGCAGACTGACGATCCTCCCGGTTGCAGACAAGCGCCCCGCCACGCCGGGTGATATGAATCTGGCCCCGGAGCAGGAGCTTCTGTTCACTGAGCTGATCATGGATGGCCGTATTCTGGAGAATAATCTCAAGCGCATGGGACTGGATCTGACATGGCTTGACAAGCAGCTGAAAGAAAACCATGTCCATTCCCCCACGGAGGTTTTCCTGGCAGTCTGTGACCGGAATCTGAAATTCGTTCTTTACAAAAACAGCAGTCACTAACGAAGTTTGGACACCATTCCCGGGGAATGGTGTCCGTTTCCACGGTTCAGGAACCGGGTTTGCAGCAAATGCTTCTCCAGGTCGCAATGGTAAGCAGTGTATCACCCAATTGGGTAAGCGCCACCCCCAGCAAATTGATCTCATCCGCTGTCCGATCACATGCAAGTGCATTTGCGATTGCCGTAATGGACGCTGTCCACTCACAGGAATTCATAGCACGATCACCTCCAACACCAGTATATGCGCCATTGTGCCTGCTTGAAAGTCCCCTACTCTTTGCATGGTTCTGCCGGCATTCCTGTCGCAGGGGCTTTTCCCCTTCTGCGTCGCGCCTGACCGGAAACCGGGGATGCCTTTGGTGCCGCCAATGCAAAAGCCACGCTTTCTATTTCGAGAAAGCGTGGCTTGTTATTTACTTGTCCATACCGCAGCTCATCGCAGCCTCGACCAGCGCGCGGTCGTTCATCACCGCATCGTAGAACCGGAAGCCACCGGCGAAATTGTAGGCTTCGAAGCCACAGCCCTCCAGGATCCGGACAGCAATGTAGCTGCGCAGACCGCTCTGGCAGATGACATACACGGGTTTCCCGGCCTCAAGCTCACCGATCCGTTCCCGCAGCTCATCCACGGGGATATTTTTGAATCCGTCGATATGTCCACGGCGATACTCTCCCACTGTCCGGGTATCCAGCAAGGTCACACTTCCGTCCCGGGGCAGCCTGGCTGCATCCTCCAGATGCCACTGCTTCAGGCCCCTGGAGATGTTGTCGATCATAAAGCCCGCCATGTTCACAGGGTCCTTGGCAGAGGAATATGGCGGCGCATAGGCCAGATCCAGATCTTTCAGCTGTGTTGCCTTCAGGCCCGCATGGATGGCGGTTGCCAGTACGTCGATCCGCTTGTCCACACCCCCATAGCCCACGATCTGCGCGCCCAGCAGCCGGAAGGTTTCCTTTTCAAAGACCACCTTCATGGTCATGAGCCTGCCGCCGGGATAATAACCTGCGTGGCTCATGGGGGACAGAATCACAGTGTCCACATCCAGTCCGGCTTTTCGGGCATTGGTCTCATTGATGCCGGTGGCGGCTGCGGTCATATCAAAAACCTTGATCACGGAGCTTCCCTGGCTGCCCAGGTAACGACTGTCGCCGCCGCAGATGTTGTCTGCCGCAATTCGGCCCTGCTTGTTGGCCGGGCCTGCCAGGGCAATCAGCGCGTCTTCTGCGGTAACGTAGTGCTTTACCTGCACCGCATCGCCCACCGCGTAGATATCGGGAACGGAAGTCTCCATTCTGTCGTTTACCAGAATACTGCCCTTGATTCCAAGGGCCAGCCCGGCATCCTTGGCGAGGGTGGCTTCCGGGGTGACGCCAATGGCGAGGATCACCAGGTCGGCATGAAGGGGGACATGGTCTTTCAGCAGCACATCGATTCCGCCATCCGTATCCGCAAACCCTTCCACACTGTATCCCAGCGCCAGCCTGACACCGTGCCTGCGAGCTTCTGCATGGATGAAGGACGCCATGTCTGCATCGAAGGGGCTCATCAGCTGCCTGGGCCGCTGAACGATGGTCACATCCATTCCCAGTTCCCGCAGGTTCTCTGCCACTTCCAGACCGATGAAGCCGCCGCCCACCATGACGGCGGACCCGGGAGCCTTCCCGTCGATGAATTCCCTGATCCGGAAGGTATCCTCCACGGTGCGCAGGGTGAACAGCTTATCGCTGTCCATCCCCGGCAGATTGGGCCAGACCGGTTTTGCGCCCGGAGAGAGCAGCAGCTTGTCGTAGCTTTCTTCAAACACGGTACCGGTTTCCAGATTCTTCACGGAAACAGTCTTTCTGTCAGGATGAACAGCCGTAACCTCATGATGTACCTTCATCTGAATGCGGAACCGGGCGTAGAAGCTTTCCGGGGTCTGGAGCGTCAGATCCTCCGGATCCTGGATGATACCGCCAATATAATACGGAAGGCCGCAGTTGGCATAGGAAATGAAACCTGAGCGCTCGAACACAACGATTTCTGCCCGCTCATCCAACCTGCGGATTCTGGCCGCGGCAGTTGCTCCGCCTGCCACGCCGCCTACGATCACAACTTTCATTTTATCGCTCCCCTTTCCGGAATATGCGGCGATGCCGCCGGTATTATTCACATTCGTATATCCCATGTGCTGCAAACGGCTGACCGCCTGACGGCTTCGGGCGCCCAAGCGGCAGCAGACATACCGCACTGTATCTTTATTTTCCGCCACAGACTCCACTTTGTCAATGGTTTGCTGCGGAACATTTTCACTTCCGGGTATATGGCCCACCCGGCTTTTCCCTGTATCTGCAGCACACATGCGCGAAGGCTTTTCTTCGGTGACATAATCGCATATCAAAGTCAAAGATTCAGGGCGGCTTCTGAGAAGCCGCCCGAATTTGCATTGGGTTATCTGCGTTAAACTGCATCGCCGAACATATTGACCTGATCGCGGATCGCAGCCCTATGCGCCTCGGACAGGGCCAGCACGCCCGACCGGAACGCTTCCGCATTCAGGGAGATACCGGTTCCCATACCGGCAATTAGCTTCATGGACATCGCTTCCAGAAGGGCGCTCAGGTTCTTTCTGACGCCTGCCGCGCCGCTTTTCCCGGCGACACCGGAAATGGTAACGGCTTTTCCTTTCACCGCAGAACCGCGCTGCCAGTCATTGGGCGCCAGCGGGCGGGACAGCCAGTCCAGCAGGTTTTTCAGCACACCGGGGATCTGGTAATTATATTCCGGGGAAACGATCCAGATGCCGTCTGCCTCCCGGACAGCCTGCCGTACCCGGTCAACGCTTTCCGGTACAGGGAATTCAATATCCTGATTCATAAAGGGAATATCCCCATATTCCAGGAAGCTGACCTGCGCGCGATCCTCCAGCATGCCCTGGATCTCCCGAGCCAGCTGAAGATTAAATGAATTCTTTCTCAGCGACCCTACGATCATCAATACTTTTTTCATGGCCGCTTCCTCCTGAATCTTTAGTTCAGCCCGGTCTTCCACAGACCATGCAGATTGCAGTAAGCATAAACTGCCAGGGGCTTTTCATCATCCAGGTGGAATTTCACATTGGGGGCTTCACCGGGGTTCAGCCTTCTTCTCCGGCTGCCCTTGTCGGTGACCAGCTGGACCCACTCGATCCAGTGGACATCCACCATGGGGTGATCCACCGCGCCAACATTGACTTCCACGACGCCGTCCTTGACGCTGACGGCGGGGATATGCTTTTCACCGCTGGCCTCCACGGTGTTGGGGACCAGTTCATTCATCTTCTGACCGCAGCAGAAGGGCTTCACACCGGCGTCATGGACCATCTCCACGATATTGCCGCAGTGGGGGCAGATATAAAACTTGGTATTCTTCATATTGCAAACCTCCGATATATTGAATTTGTGTTTTGTTTTTCTTTGCCTTGATTCTACCATGGGAAAGGCGCATTTTCTGTGACTTTCTCACATTCCATTTTTCTTTTATCATGTAATATAATACCACAAACAGAAGGAGGCCATAAGCATGAAAGGATTCAGTGAAAAAATTTATCTCAGCCTCAAAATGCCCACGGAAGAGGCGCCTGTCAGCGACCAGAAGCGGATCCTGCTGGCTTTGGAAGCCCTTGGCTATGAGCATGTGACCATGCCCCTTTCCGTCCTGCGGATGCTCTACCCCATGTGCCGGGAAGCGGATTTCGATATCACCGTCACGCTGGTCAACCGGGAGATGGACTGGGTGGTGGTCGGTGTTGAGCCTGGCGACCAGAGGAAGAACCATTACGGCCTGGCGGTGGATTACGGCTCCACCACCATTATCATGCAGCTGATCGATATGAATTCCGGCACGGTGATCGATCAGGTGAAGGCTGTGAATGGGCAGACCGCATATGGCAGCGATATTTTGAGCCGGATCACCTACGCTCTGGAGGATGCCTCCCACATGGACGCGCTTCAGCGGGCCACCGTGAAAACCTTCGAAGCCCTATTGGCGGAGCTGACGGAAAATACGGGAATCGCGGCAGCCAAAAGCCCCATCATGATCGTCTCCGGGAATACCACCATGATCCACTTCCTGCTGAAGCTCAATGCCTGGACGGTATTCGCTTCGCCCTATGCCCCAGTCAGCTCCGACCCGGGCTTTCTCTGGGGCGGGGAGCTGGGGATGGATTTTGATGGACTTATCTACATGATCCCATCGGCCTCCAACTACATCGGCGGTGATATCGTCAGCGGCCTTCTGAAGCTGGATATGCACAAAAACGGGGAAACCAGCCTATTCTTCGACATCGGCACCAACGGAGAGCTGGTCATAGGCAATAAGGATTGGATCATGGCCGGCGCCGGTGCGGCCGGGCCTGCATTGGAGGGCTATATCAGCCGCTTCGGGATGCGCGCTGCGGACGGTGCCATTGATTCTGTGAAAATAGAGGGCAAGGACCTTTCCTTTACCACCATTGGAAACCGGAAGCCTGTTGGCATCTGCGGCTCCGGCATTATCGACCTGCTGGCCCAGATGCGGCTGAACGGCTGGATCAACATCGCGGGAGAGCTGGATCCGGACGCATCGAATCGCATCCTGTATCTGGAAGAAGAGCAGCAGTACGCTGCGGTCTACGCCTTGCCGGACGAATCCGCATCCGGTGCGCCGCTGTATTTCTCCCAGACGGATATCAGGCAGTATCTGGACACCAAGGCCGCGGCCTACACCATGGTGGAATGCCTGATGGAAACGGCAGGCGTAACCACGGATGATTTGGCACACCTGTATCTTTCCGGTGCCTTCACCGCGCACTCGGATCTGGAGGCCGCCATTACCATCGGCATTTTCCCGGATCTTCCACGGGAGAACTACTGCGTCCTGTCCAACACTTCTCTGGATGGCGCAAGGATCCTTCTGCTGGACCGGTCCCGGCTGCAGGAGGTGCGGGAATTATCGGAAAATATCTACTGCGTACAGTTTGCCTCCATCCCGGATTTCCTTGTTCGGATGCAGGCAGCCAAATTCATCCCCCACACGGATATGCGCCGTTATCCCAGCATTCAGGCCCGGCTTCATTTTCTGCCATAATTCCAACAGCTTCCTTTGCCCCTGCGCCGGAATTTCAGCAAAAATCCCTGTCACCTATCGACTCAAGGGCTATTTCATGCTATAATGATGGGCACTTGAGCAAAAAGGAGGCGTCCTGTATGGGTGAGGGACCTAAAAAACAACAAATCAGCGCCGGTCTGCTGGCCCATGTGTGAGCCAACACAGGAGCACTACACCCATAAACTCTCCAAAAAGTTCATAAATTAACGCTTAATTTCGTTAATTACAATGTATATATAAGCGAAAAGTACACCGCCAGAAGCAGCCACGTTACTTCTGACGGTGTACTTTTTGTACATTCGACTTTCTTGCTCTGTCCCTGTACAATGGGACTACAACTTAACAAAGGAGGGCGAGTAATGGAACAATATATCCAGATTCTGAAAATGCATCCATAAAAACGCTAAAGCAGAAACTGCCGGTGTCTTACGACACCGGCAGCCCATTTTATTGCGCAATCAATTGACGATTCCGCCCTCAACAACCAGGGAGTCGGGATCGGCGGCATCTCCATATACAGGAGCCAGCGTCTGCTCGTAGTCAGCATGGAAGAAGTTCTCCGCGCCCAGCGCTTCGATCTCATCGTTCAGCCAATCCAGCAGGGTGGTATTGCCCTTCTGGACAGCGGGGGCGATGGTGTCGGCGTTGCCCAGCGCGTCGATACCGACGGTGAAGCCGGGGTTGCTCAGCGCCCAGGCCAGGACTTCCGTGTTGTCCGTGGAGAAGGCGTCACCGCGGCCATCCAGCATGGCGTTGTAGGCGTCGGCATACTCGTCATACTTCTGCAGCTCCACGTCGGGGTAGTTCTTCTCGAAGAAGGTCTCGGCGGTAGTGCCCTTGACCACGATCAGAGTCTTGCCGTTCAGTTCGTCCACATTGGTGATGAGCGCATTGTCAGGGGAAACCACGCCCAGCATGACCTTCATGTAAGGCAGCGCGAAATCTACCTGCTGCGCCCGCTCTTCAGTGACAGTGAAGTTGGCCAGAATCAGATCGACCTTACCAGTAGCCACATATTCCACGCGGCTGGCAGGATCAGTGGAGACATATTCCACTTCCACGCCCAGATCCTGAGCGATACGCTCAGCGAAATAGACATCATAGCCCTGATACGCACCATTCTCGTCCACATAGCCGAAGGGAGCCTTGTCGCTGAAAACGCCAATGACGATCTTGCCGCTTTCCTTGATCTCATCCAAAGTCCGGAAGGAGCCCGTCGGATCATTGGTCTGGATTTCCACGTCGGCTTCTCCGCCGCAGCCGGCCAGGCTGCCCAGAATCAGCAGGGCGATGGTGGTGATGGCAATCAGTTTGCATAATGTGGAATTCTTTTTCATAGGAATACCTTCTTTCAAAAAATCGTTAATTTGTAACTGTCTTACGCTTTTCATAAGTAAAGGTCTGTAAAAAGTCCTTTGCCCTTTGGGTTTTGGGATCGGTGAAGAACTGCTCCGGGTCGGCTTCCTCTACAATGACACCGTCATCCAGGAAAATGATCCGGTCGGCGATGGCCCGGGCAAACTGCATCTCGTGGGTGACGATCACCATGGTCATGCCCTGCTGGGCTAATTCCAGCATCACATCCAGAACCTCCCGGACCATCTCCGGATCCAGGGCGGCCGTCACTTCGTCGAAGAGCATCACTTCCGGATTCATGCACAGCGCCCGAACGATGGCCACACGCTGCTTCTGTCCGCCGGACAGCTCCCGGGGATAGGCTTTGCGTTTTTCCCAGAGACCCACCCGTTTCAGAAGCCGTTCGGCCTGCTGCTCCACTTCCGCTTTGGATCGTTTCTGTACTTTAACAGGAGCCAGAGTGATGTTGTCAAGAATATTTTTGTGTGGGAACAGATCATAGCTCTGGAAGACCATGCCGATCTTCTGCCGCTGCTTTGTGATATTCCTGCCACCGGAGGTGATGGTCTCCCCGTCCAGGCGAATGGAACCTTCCGTGGGAGCTTCGAGGCCGTTCATGCAGCGCAGCAGTGTGCTCTTGCCGCAGCCCGAGGGACCCAGAACCACGACCACCTCTCCTTTGTGAACATTCAAATCGACGCCGTTCAGAACGGTTTCTCCGCCGAATTTCTTTTTCAGCTCCGATACCTGAAGCTGGATCGTTTTCTCCATGGTCTCTCACCTCCATCGCTGTTCCAGTTTCTTTGCCAGGCTGGAAATGGGCCAGCATGCAAGAAAATACAGCGCGAATATCACACCGTACACCCACAGCGCAGCCGTGGGGTAGTCGAATCGGTTGGCGTCGATGATCTGCTTACCCACCTTCAGAACTTCCGTGATGCCGATGAGCACCACCAAACTGGTGGTTTTGATCATGCGGGTGGTCAGGTTGATGGTCAGTGGAATCAGCCGCCGCAGGGTCTGAGGGACGATCACGATGAGGAAGGTCTGCGCCTTCGTCATCCCCAGCGCTGCCGCGCTGTCGTACTGGTGCTTCGGGATGCTGATGAGGGCACCCCGGACCAGATCGCCCATTTCCGCCGTTCCCCAGAGGGTGAACACAATGACCGCGCTTAAGTCTGCGGAAAGGTTCCAGCCAAACATCCTTGTCACGCCGAAGTAGGCGATGAACAGCAGTACCAGCTGGGGCATGATACGCACGAACTCCAGATACACCCGGCTGAGTGCCCGGGTGATGGGATTTTTCAGCGTCATGAACATGCCGAACAGGATGCCCAGGGGGATGGAAAGAACCACCGCGACCAAGCTGATGCGCATGGTGACCCAGAGGCCTTCCAGCAGCCGCAGGAAATTCTTTCCCATGAAGAGGACGCTAATTCCCGAATCCAGCATACCGCAGCCTCCTTTCCAGAACCGATGCCAGAATGGAAACCGGCAGCAGGATGATCAGATAGGCGATCACCAGCATTAGCAGCGCTTCGTCGGTTTCGTAGTAAAGGCCGATCAGGTCCTTTGTCACATACATCAGATCCGCCAGAGCGATGCCACTGACCACCGAGGTCTCCTTGATCAGGAAGATCATATTGGCGCAGACGCCGGGGACGGAAATTGCCAGGGCCTGGGGGAAGATCACTTCCTTCATCATGAGCATCTGCCCCATGCCCAGACTCTGGGCCGATTCAATCTGGCTCTTTTCAATGGACTCCAGTCCGCTTCGCAGGGACTCCGCCATATAGCTGCCGCCCAGGAAGGTCAGTCCGATGATGGCGCAGCTTTCGGCGCTGAGCACGATGCCCAGCTTCGGCAGTCCGAAATACAGAAAAAACAGCTGAACCAGCAGGGGTGTATTCCGGCTGAGTTCGATATACACGGCAACAATCCGATGGAGCACCGGAACCCGGTAGTACCGGATGACCGAACAGACGAGTCCCACCGCCAGGGAAAACAGAATCCCCCAGAAGGCGATGGTCACGGTCAGCTTCGCCGCATCCACATACCAGGGCAAATACCTGGCCATAAATTCGGTATTCAATTGGTTCCAGAAATCGAATCTCAGACCCATCCTGTCCGCCATCTCCCTACCTTTGGAAATTTTAATATCATCATATTCAGGACCCAAGAAAAGTGTCCTGCGGTATGATGGTTCCATAGCATCACATTCGTCCGAACCGGAAGTTTGCCCGGACGAGCTGTTCAAACACATTTTTCATAGCTTACCTCTTTTATCATACTTTCCTACTCGCTTAGTAGGGATTTGGATGGTGGTATTATAACGCCGTGCCTTTCACTTGTCAATGGAAAAACAGCAAAATTTCCCTTTTCATACAGAACAGAAAAACAGCCATTTTGAAATGGCTGTTTTTTGTAACATATTCCTGTCACAGGGCGGCATAGTCCACATAGAGCATGTGCAAATCTTTCTCGTTATCACGATACTCATGCCCATGGTCTGTTCCCAGGAGCAGCCTGTGTCCATCCTGGTAGGCGCACAGCGTTGTGAAAGGGTGGGCATTCCAGCTGCCCCGGTCCAGGGGCGTGGTTGCAAAGAGCAGCGCGTCCTCCCGCTGGCTGTAATAGAGGGAATTTGCGTAGTTCGTATGGACATATAACAGCTCGCCGTCGTAGATCAAAAGGTTCAGCTTATTTCCCTTTGTCATGTCACCGATTAGCTCGTCCAGCAAATCAAAACGCTCCTCCTTGGTCAGAGCGCGGCCCAGTTCCAACTGGCGCTGATTTACCTGATCCACCAGAAACCAGAGGATACGCTCGCTATCCGTCCGGCCCTCCTGCTGGTGCAGGTAGGGATTGTGCCGGGGATAATCAAAAACGGTGCCATTGTGGGCCAGGGTCCAGCAGCGGCCCCCATTGTCCCGCAGCACAAAGGGATGGCAATTCACATACTCCATCACGCCTCTCGTTGCCAGACGGATGTGGGCAATCATATTCCGGACAGCGATTTTCTGCTGTAGCCGCTCCTTCAGGTATGTGCTTTTGATGGCCTGCACAGGCTCCTTTTCCAGCGAAACGGAATTCTCATAGAACACCGCCATCCCCCAGCCGTTGGGATGCCTGACGCTGTGGGAGAAGAATTCCTTCAGCAGGTCGTTGACTTCGATTTTCCGGGCGGAGCTAACGCCGAACAATTCACACATCTGCTTCCTCCTGCCGCTGCCGGGCCAGTTCCATGCCCTTTTTCACAAAGCCGCCGTCGAATTCCCGGCGAATCTTCCAGGCATAGCGGTTGTCGGCATCAATGAATTTTGCACGCTGGAATGCCAGAATCTCCTGCACCCATTCCGGGAAGCCCCGATAGAATTCCTCCATGTGGTCCAGAACGATGAGTGCGGCGTGGGCCACGGAGCAAACCTCACCGTTGGGAGGAACGATCTTCACCGTCTTCAGGTCATAGTGGGCGGCGTTTTTGAAGTTCTGCGCCGCCTGAACCTGCGCTTTTACCGTAAACTCTCTCCGTGGCGTGGAGGCCAGCCAGGCCAGAAGCAGCTGGGCAAAGGACACATCCCGCTCCTCGACGCCGCCGGGCACCAGCGGATTCAGGTCAAACATCCGCAGCTCGATATGGTCCACGCCCTGCTCCCGCAGGGTGCTCAGCTTGTTCACGCCCCGGGGCTTCAGCCGTACCGGGTAATACAGCTCCGTCGGGAACCGCAGAAGGCCATCATCCACATACTGCTGAATGCTGTCCGCATAAGCCCGGATATCGGTATAGTCAAAAATCGGCGTGAAGTAATTCCAATACCCCAGCTCGCTGCATCGGGTGGATGCCATGCCGTTAAATGTGTCAATGTCGAATTTCCCCTTTTCCACAAAGGAGCTGTCCAGCAGCGGGCTGGCTGCGGTCGCCGCCACCAGTATCCAGCCATAAGCCGCGGTTCGCTGCGCAAGATCCACATAAAGCTGGTTCTTGTATTCGTTAAAGTCTGTCTCTCCGCTCAGAGAAAAATCCTCCTGCAGGAGTGTATCGTCAAAAGAAAAATTGACATGGATGCCGGAAAAGGCCATCTTATAGCGCCCGTAGCGGTCGGAGAGGTACTCCCGGTATTCCGTCTTGCTGGCCTGCTCGCCGACAAACCGGGCCACCGGGATATCCGCTTCATTGCGTATGTAGGGCGGATTGGAGAAGAGCCACAGGTATTCCCGCTCGGGCAGATGCTTCAGCTTTTTCTGGATCATGCGGTCATATTCTGCCAGCGCCTGCACCGCCTCCGCGGCGCTTTTGGTCACTGGGGTGTTGATCTCCACCTGATCCTCACAGAAATCCCGGACGATATGCTTTTCATTGGGGAAGGGATCAGGGGTGTGGGCCAGAAAGCCGTCTTCATCAATCCGCAGGCTCTCCCGTTCCAGACCAAAATTCCCCTTTAAAAGCAGTTCTCTGATTTTTGGATGATCCGCGTGCAGCACGATCATTCACTTCCTTTCGCTTGAATCCAGCTGGCACCGTCGGCATGGCGCAGAATAAAGTCGGCCTGTTCATTCAGCTCTTCCACGCTGTCTGCCCAGATCAGATAGATGAAGCTGCCCATGGTGCCGGAAATAGACTCGGGCGGACGGTTTTCCATCAGGATCCGATCCCAATACTGACTGCGAACCTCATCGGGGGTGTGGAGATATTCCACACGTCCGCCCCGACCCACATGGGTCACATGGCGCTTGAACTGATAATCCCGGAAGGAGCGGTTTTCGTTGTACACCAGGCTCTCCGCCCAGATCTGGTACACATCCACATCGTAGGTATAGTTCATCTTGTCGGGGATGTAGCCACCGGGAGCGCGCATGTTGACCTCCAGACCCAGAATTTCACCCTTCCGACCCAAGCCCTCCTTGTCCTCATCCAGACGGAAGAATTCAAAGTGGAAGAAGCGGTTCCTGGGGCAGAAGGCCGCCACCACCCGGCTACCGATGTCATACAGATCCATGGCCTGCACATTCTGGGAGTAGCTGACATTTTCGCCGCTTCCGTGGAGCATATCCATGGGCGTCTGAACCAGAACCTGACCGGCGCAGAAGAGGATGTTGCCGTCACGGTCCGTGATGCCGTCGAAGGTTTCCACATGGCCGGGCACAAATTCCTCCATGATGAACTGGACGTCGGGCCTGGATTCATAGAAAGCCCAGAATTCCTCATCGGATTTCAGCTTTTCGGTGTTGGAGGCGCCCACGCCGTTATCGGGCTTGACCACCACGGGGTAGCCCACCTCCCGGATGAAGTTCAGGCAGCCCTCGGGATC
This sequence comes from Oscillospiraceae bacterium, assembly GCA_017465745.1. Lineage (GTDB taxonomy): Bacteria > Bacillota > Clostridia > Oscillospirales > Oscillospiraceae > Faecousia. The sequence goes on along the minus strand of JAFTVM010000065.1, from coordinate 13,761 downwards.
GTTCACCAGATGGAACCGGGCGGTCTTGACGCCGGCCCGGCGGTAGCCCTCCTTCATCCGGGACTTGTGCTTGACGGCATCCAGGTCATCGGTGTGGAAGCCGGTGGGAATATTGAAATCCGTGCGGATCTTCGCCTCCAGCTCCAGCCAGTATTCGTTCTGGCTGTCGATGTAGTCGATGCGGCCGTAGCGGTGGATGTAGAAGGCCACAGCCCAGTAGACCTCGTCGTAGTTTTCCAGGCTGTCCACTCGGTAGTATTCCGTCAGGGACGCCTTGCAGCTGTCACTGATGCCCTCATAGGGCGTATCGCCGATGCCCAGGACGTTGACGCCCATCCGCTTCAGCCGGTCACAGAACTGGTAGAAATGCAGGGGAAAATGGGGAGAAATAAAGATCACATTCATAATATGTCACTCCTATCGCCATAAATAGTCCATCCAGACCGGAAGCTGAAGCTCCCAGCTGGACTCGTTATGTACGCCGCCCTCCTGGCGGAACAAATACGTCTGCACGCCCTTTTGCTGCACCCGGTATTCCAGCTCCCGGATGGCCTCCTCCATCTGCCGGACGCCCTCCGGGGAATCCTCCGCCGTGCCCCAGCTGAAGAAAATCCGGGTATCCGGGGAAAATGCGCCATTGGCGATCTCCTGCCGGAAAGCCTCCATGGCAGGCAGCAGCGCCGGGGAAATGACTGCCGCCTTGGAGAAGACGCTGTTGTAGCGCAGGACGGTGAACAGGGTCATCATGCCGCCCATGCTGTAGCCTGCAATAGCGGTTGCTTCCCGGTGGGGCCAGGTGCGGTAAGTCCCGTCGATCCAGGGCTTTAATTCCTTTACGATCCAATCCACGGTGGCATCGCCCCGGCCATTCAGGTCGCCGTAAATGCGGCTCTGGATATGATAGGGGCAGTATTCGTGGACACGCTGGATGTCATCATCGGCGCAGGCAATGCCCACAACAATGAATTTCTTCCACCAGTGATCCAGGAAAATCTTCATGCCAAGGCACTTGCCGAAAGTAGCATCGCTGTCAAAATAGAGGTTATGCCCGTCAAACATATAGATGACCGGGTAACGCTCCAAACTCTCATAATAATCATCCGGCAGATACAGGTGGATACCGCGGTTTTCTCCTGCCGGGGAAAAGTAACGCTCAAATTTTATGACCATGCAAGGAACTCCTTTCCGCTTTGACTGCTGTATGCAATTGATGCAGCGCCTGTTCCAGCGTCGCTCTCGGACAGGCCAGCACAACACGCTGGAACTGTCCGGCATTGCCGCCGAAGATATGCCCGGCATCCAGCCAGAGCTTGGCCCGGTTCACGATGAGATCGTCCAGTTGTCTTTGAGACAGACCCAAGCCGGAGCAGTCCAGCCAGGCAAAATAGGTACCGTCCGGTTCTACAAGCCTGATCTCCGGGATGTGTTCCGCCAGAAAGCTGCGCAGATAGTCAAGATTCTCCCACAGATAGGCGCGGCACTGCTCCAGCCACTCGTCGCAGGATTCGTAGGCCGCCTGACACGCCACCAGTCCCAGCGCGTTCAGCTGGGAATAGCCGCTGCGGTCGATTTCTTTCAGAAAAGCCCTTCGGATCTTTGCGCTGGGGATCCAGATATTGGAGACCTGCAATCCGGCGATATTAAAGGTTTTGCTGGGGGCCGTGCAAATAACGGTTTGCTCCGTCAGCTCTGGGTTAACCGTCAGGAAAACCTGATGGGGATGCTCCGCAAATGCGAAGTCGCAGTGGATCTCATCGGAGACTACATAGACATGGTATTTTTTGCAAATCACGCCAATCCGCTGCAATTCTTCCTCGGACCACACCCTGCCCACAGGATTATGGGGACTGCAAAGGATAAACAGCTTTATCTGATGCTCCACGATCTTCTGCTCAAAATCCTCAAAATCAATGGAATATCGGCCATCCCGATAGATCAGCTCGTTTTCCACCACAACTCTGTCGTTGTCCCGGATCACGCTGAAAAACGGGTAATATACAGGCGGCTGGATCAGCACCGCGTCTCCGGGCAGTGTCAGGGTCCGCACCGCCATGGCAAGGGCATACACCACGCCGGGCGTCTTCACCAGCCATTCCGGCCGGGTCTGCCAGCCAAACCGCTGGGAAAACCAGGCAGAAACCGCATCGTAATAGTCCGATTTCACATCGCTGTATCCGAAAATGCCGTGCTCCACCGCCCGGTGCAGGGCATCCAAAACAGGCTGCGGAGCCCGGAAGTCCATATCCGCCACCCACAGCGGAAGCACATCCGCAGGTCTTCCCCGCTCTGCGGCAAAATCAAATTTCAGGCTGTTTGTATTCCTGCGGTCAATGACGGTGTTGAAGTCGTAGTGAGCCATCGTTCATTCCTCCAGCGCCTGCGCCAAATCGGCGATGATATCATCCACATGCTCCAGTCCAACGGACAGCCGCAGCAGAGTCTCCGTGATGCCCAGCCGTGCCCGCATCGCTTCAGGCACATCGTTGTGTGTCTGAAGTACAGGATAGGTGATCAGGGACTCCGTACCGCCCAGGCTCTCGGCGAAGGTGATCATTTTCACCTTTTCCAGCACCCGGCGGGCTGTTTCCACGCTGTCTGTCCGGAAGGAGATCATGCTGCCTGCGCCCCGGGCCTGTTTCCGGTTTATTTCATAACCGGGATGCTCCGGCAGACCCGCATAGTACACTTTGCTGATCTTGGGGTGTGCCTCCAGCCATCGGGCCACCTGAAGGGCATTTTCCTGTTGACGCTCCATCCGGATCGACAGGGTCTTGATGCCCCGGAGCATCAGCCAGCAGTCGAACGGTGCCAGAATACCGCCGGTGGTCTTGGCGATCATACGGACCTGTTCTGCCAGCTCCTGAGAAGCACAGGACAGGAAGCCGGACAGGGTATCGTTATGTCCGCTGAGGAATTTGGTGCCGCTGTGGATTACGATATCCGCCCCCAGCTCGATGGGATTCTGCAAATAGGGAGAGAGGAAGGTATTATCCACGATCAGCAGAAGCGCATTTTCTTTGGCAATTTTCGCACAAGCGTGCAGATCGGTGACGTTCATCATGGGATTGCTGGGCGTTTCGATATAAAGTGCCTTCGTATGAGGGTTAATCCGTGCCAGAATCTGGGCAATATCCGTGGTATCCACAAAATCCACCGCAAGGCCGTTTTTCTGTCCAATGGTTTGCAGCAGCCGGGTTGCTCCGCCGTACAGGTCCGCGGAGCAGATAATATGATCCCCGGCCCCGAACAGCTCAAAGCAGGCGCTGACCGCCGCCATGCCGGTGGAAAAAGCCACCGTATCACAGGCACCTTCCAGCGCGGAGACGGTTTCTTCCAGCCGCTCCCGGGTGGGATTCTGTACCCGGGTATAATCATAACCTGTGGACTGGCCAACGCCGATATGTCCAAAGGTTGCTGTCTGGTAAATGGGAAAACTGACTGCTTTGTTTGCATCCTGAAAGCTGAAATCTGAATTTCCGTGAATACATCGTGTTTCGATTGGTTTCCTCATACGGTGAGTCCTCCGATTCCATATAATCAAAAACGCTCGTCTCCTATTTCCATAGAAGACGAGCGAAATACCCGTGGTACCACTTCTGTTCATTCCGGCGAAAAGCCGAAACCTCATTGCGGGTATTTGGTAATACCCTCCGCTGTAACGGGCAGACCCGTCATGACCTGGTATCCACTCAGCCACGCTGCTCCGGAGCCATGTTCCCCCGCCGGCTGCCTGTCTTTTTTCAGCATATAAAGACTCTCTGTAAGGTGCCGAAACGGGGTACTCTTTCCTTCATTGCATTTAAAACGATATGTGTTTTTTGTTATTATAGGAAACGTCTGCCAAAAAGTCAAGAACTAAAGAAGTAGTTTAGTAGGATTTATTCTGCTAAACCCATTGACACCTCGCTGACCTTTCGATATAATTCCCACTAGGCAACTTGTTCAGTGGGTTTTCCGCTGATACGCGATCATGGTAGAAAAAAGGAAGTGAAATCGTGATTTCCGAACTCATAGAAACGCTATCCGCCCAGAGGGATCTGAATGATGCGCAGCTGAAAGCACTTTTGGAGACCGACCGTATGGATGAAGCCCTGTTTTTCAATGCGGATCAGAAACGCAGGGAAATCTACGGAACCGATGTGTATATCCGCGGACTCATCGAGTTCACCAACTACTGCCAGAACAACTGTTACTATTGCGGCATCCGCCGGGACAATGCCAAGGCGGCGCGGTACCGGCTGAGCAAAAAAGAGATTCTGGACTGCTGTGCGGAAGGCTATGCGCTCGGATTCCGTACGTTTGTGCTTCAGGGCGGGGAGGATCCCTATTTCACCGATGCGCGCGTTTGTGAGATCGTTTCTGAAATCCGGTCCTGCTACCCCAACTGCGCCATCACCCTCTCCATCGGAGAAAAATCCAGAGAAAGCTATCAGGCCTTCTTCGATGCCGGTGCGAACCGCTATCTGCTGCGGCACGAAACAGCCAATGAGCAGCATTACCGCAAGCTTCATCCGGGCAGTATGAGCCTGCAAAACCGGAAGCGCTGCCTATATGATCTCAAGGACATTGGTTATCAGGTGGGTTCCGGCTTTATGGTGGGTTCCCCTTACCAGACCACGGAAAACCTGATCGAGGATCTGCGGTTTTTGCAGGAGCTGCAGCCCGCCATGATCGAGATTGGACCATATATCACCCACACAGAAACACCCTTCGCCGCTTTTGCAAGCGGAAGCCTGGCACTGACCCTGCGGCTGATTGCCGTTCTCCGACTGATGTTCCCATACGCCCTGATCCCCGCCACCACCGCACTTGGTACCATCCACCCCCAGGGACGGGAGCTGGGACTGAAGGCGGGGGCAAATGTGGTGATGCCAAACCTTTCTCCCGTGAGGGTGCGGAAGCTGTACGACCTCTACGATAACAAAATCTGCACCGGCGAGGAATCCGCCCAGTGCCGGGGCTGCCTGGAAAGCCGGGTCCGGTCTGCCGGATACAAAATCGTTACCTCGATCGGAAATCCTGCTGAGGAGAAAGAATCATGCTGAATCAATTTTCAAGAACACATCTTCAATTCGGCGCGGAGGGCATGGAAAAGCTGTATCATGCCCGGGTTGCCGTGTTTGGCATCGGCGGCGTCGGCGGCTATACCGTAGAAGCCCTGGCCCGCAGCGGCGTTGGGGAGCTGGATCTCATCGACGATGACCGGGTATGCCTGACCAACGTTAACCGCCAGATTCTTGCGACCCGGAAAACCGTAGGACAATATAAAGTCGATGTAGCGGAGGAACGTATCCTGGAGATCAATCCCAAAGCCATCGTCCACAAATATAAGACCTTTTATGCGCCCCAGACGGCGGATCAGTTCGATTTCACCCAATACGACTATGTGGTAGATGCCATCGATACGGTGACAGGAAAGCTGGAACTGGTGGAGCAGGCTCAGAAGGCCGGGGTGCCCATCATCAGCAGTATGGGTGCCGGAAATAAAGTTGACCCCACCGCCTTTGAGGTGGCCGATATTTATGAAACCTCCGTCTGCCCCCTGGCCCGGGTCATGCGGCGGGAGCTGAAAAAGCGGGGCATCGAAAAGCTGAAGGTGGTCTATTCCAAAGAGCCGCCGCTGACACCCATCGACAATATGACCATCAGCTGCCGGACCCACTGCATCTGCCCGCCGGGTACCGCGCGAAAATGTACCCAGCGCCGACAGGTTCCGGGAAGCAATGCATTTGTCCCCTCGGTGGTTGGGTTGATTATCGCCGGTGAGGTTGTCAAGGATCTCTCCGGTTTCACGCCGGGTTTATAAGGAAAGCAGTCCGTTCACGCCGAAAATGTGAACGGACTGCTTCTTTATAATCAGATAACGTAGTTGTCTCCAACGTCACCCTGCTCCATCAGGTCTGCAATGGTCACGCCTTCCAGATACTCATTGATGACCTTATCCAGCCCCTGCCACAGGGGCAGCGTCTGGCATTTCCCCGCCTTGGGGCAGGCATCAGCGCCCGCTTCCAGGCAGGAAACCGGGGCCAGGGACTCCTCCGTCAGGCGCAGGATGCTACCCACCGTGTACTGCTCCGGCGCTTTCTTCAGCTTGTAGCCGCCGCCCTTGCCCCGGAGGCTTTCCAGCACCCGGGCCTTTACCAGCATCCGGATGATGCTCTCCAGATACTTCTCCGAGATCTCCTGCCGCTGGGCAATGCCCCGCAGAGAGATAAAATCGTCCGTCTGATGTTCCGCCAGATCGATCATGACCCGCAGCGCGTAGCGCCCTTTTGTTGAAATCAGCATATTGATCCCTCCTGTTTCTTTAATTCCTATTATAGAGCAAGGTTTGTAGGGAATCAACTGAAATTTTCTGCCTATATCTATTGACAAATCCGACTCGGCGTTATATAATCCATATAACCCTAGCAGGAAGGTAGGAATTGCAATGAAATTCAACTCATCATACTTCCGATGTCGATGTTGTTCCAGCCGTTTTCCGATCCCCTATCCACTATAACATCAAAATCAGGAGGCATTCATTATGAGTAAGATTTATACATCCGCCGATCAGCTGATTGGTAAGACTCCTTTGCTGGAGCTGGTACACATTGAGCAGGAACTGAACCTCGGCGCCAAGATCCTCGCCAAGCTGGAATACTTCAACCCTGCAGGCTCCGTCAAGGACCGTATCGCCAAGGCCATGATCGACGACGCCGAAGCCAGCGGAAAGCTGAAGCCCGGTTCCGTCATCATCGAGCCTACCTCCGGCAACACCGGCATCGGTCTGGCCTCCGTGGCCGCCGCCCGGGGCTACCGTATCATCATCGTCATGCCCGAGACCATGAGCGTGGAACGCCGCCAGCTGATGAAGGCCTACGGCGCGGAGCTGGTTCTCACCGAGGGCAGCAAGGGCATGAAGGGCGCCATCGCCAGGGCAGAGGAGCTGGCAAAGGAGATCCCCAACAGCTTTATCCCCGGCCAGTTTGTCAATCCTGCCAATCCTGCCGTCCACCGGGCTACCACGGGTCCTGAGATCTGGGAGGACACCGACAGTCAGGTCGACATTTTCGTGGCGGGCGTCGGCACCGGCGGCACCGTCACCGGTGTGGGAGAGTATCTGAAGAGCCGGAATCCCGCTGTGAAGGTGGTTGCCGTAGAGCCTGCCGGCTCTCCCGTGCTGAGCAAGGGCACCCCCGGCGCCCACAAGATCCAGGGCATCGGCGCAGGCTTTGTCCCCGCCGTGCTGAACACCGGGGTCTATGACGAGATCATCACCGTCGAAAACGACGATGCCTTTGCCACCGGAAAGAAGATCGGCAAGGCCGAGGGTGTTCTGGTGGGTATTTCCTCCGGCGCTGCAGTATACGCAGCGATCGAACTGGCAAAGCGGCCCGAGAATAAGGGCAAGACCATCGTAGCCCTCCTCCCGGACACCGGCGACCGTTACCTCTCTACTCCGCTCTTCGCGGAGTGATTCCCGGGGCTGCTGCCAAGCGCAGCAGCCCTTTTTTATGTAAAAGGAGGCAATTTATATGATACCCACACCTGAAAAAGCATGGGCTTTGCTCTGTGAATACAACCAGGGAGAATTTCATCAAAAGCACAGCCGTATTGTAGGCGATGTTCTGCGCTGGTTCGCGCAGGAATTAGGTTATGGCAGTGAAGCAGATTTCTGGGAATCTGTCGGTATTCTTCACGACCTGGATTTTGAACAGTGGCCTGACCAGCACTGCATTAAAGAACAGGAACTTCTGCGGCAGCGGGGCATCGATGAGAAGATTATCCATGCAGTTGCCAGCCACGGCTACGCGCTGACTGTGGATATTCAGCCGGAGCACGAGATGGAGAAGGTTCTCTACGCGGTGGACGAGCTCACCGGTCTGATCGGTGCCGTGGCCCTGATGCGCCCATCCAAAAGCGTGTCCGATCTGGAAGTGAAGTCCGTGAAGAAGAAATACAAAAATCCAAATTTTGCAGCCGGGTGTTCCCGGGAAGTAATCGAACGAGGTGCGGATATGCTTGGCTGGACACTGGATGAATTGATTTCCAGAACCATCTTTGCAATGCGTGCTTCCGAAGCGGTATGCTAATGGAGAATAACTATGGCAAGTATTGTTGCAGTTTGTATCAGCGCGAAAAAGGGTACTCCCAAGCATGAGGTTCCAGAAATTCAGCTTAAAATCAATCACGGAATCATCGGAGATGCCCATGCCGGCAACTGGCACCGTCAGGTGAGCCTGCTGGGCCGGGAAAGCGTGGAGAAAATGAAAGCCGTGTTCCCGGACATCCCGGTGGGCGCATTTGCAGAAAATATTTTAACGGAAGGACTGACCCTCTATCGCCTTCCCGTCGGCACGAAGCTCAGGATCGGAAAAGTCCTGCTGGAGGTGACCCAGATTGGAAAAGAGTGCCACGTCCACTGCGCCATCCGTCAGCAGGTAGGCGACTGCGTCATGCCCCGGGAAGGCATCTTTGCTATCGTCCTGGAGGAAGGCACCATCCGGGCCGGAGACACCATCTCACTTCTGACTTGAGGTAAATACCATGAACAATCAGGAATTTCAGAGTATTCTGGTTCAGCTGGAACGGGGCGAAACGCCGCAGCTGACCAAAACCGTGGAGGGCCGGACCTACACGAGAGTTTTTCTTCCGGATACACGTCTGATTTTACTGGGCGGCGGACACATTGCCCAACCCCTGTGCGCCATGGCCTCCATGCTGGATTTTGCCGTCACCGTTGTGGATGACCGCATTTCTTTTGCCAATTCCGAACGCTTTCCCCAGGCGGCGCAGGTCATTTGCAATTCTTTTGCTGCCGCAATTTCTGATTTGAATATCAGGGCCACGGATTACGTCTGTGTCATCACCCGGGGACACCGGTGGGACGGCGAGTGTCTGCGGCAGATCCTGAGGGGCCCCCTTCCTTCGTATCTGGGCATGATCGGCTCCAAGCGCCGGGTGGAAGGGCTGCTGAGCCTGCTTTCGGAAGAGGGCTTCGATCTGAATCATCTTTCCCGCATCCATGCCCCCATCGGCTTGGCCATCAACGCCCAGACCCCGGCGGAAATTGCCGTATCCATCTGCGCCCAGCTCGTCGCCCACCGGCGGAAGGATTTCCAAAAGGAAACCGCCCTGGCGCAGACCAATACCGACTATGCCATGCTCCGGTTCCTCGCGGAGAGCACCCAGCCCAAGGCCTGCGCCCTGGTGCTGTCCTCCACCGGCTCCACCCCGGTCAAGCCCGGCGCCATGATGGCGATTGATTATCTGGGCATCGGTTACGGCACCATCGGCGGCGGCTGCAGCGAAGCCGCCGTCATGGCCCGGGCCAGGAAGATCATGGGGACCGGAAAGTCCTGCGTGGTGGAGATTGACATGACCAACGAAGTTGCCGAAAGCGAGGGGATGGTCTGCGGCGGCACGATGCGCGTTCTGCTGGAAGATGTCACAAATGATTGTGGTGAAATCCCATGCTGATTTCCTCCAGAGGACGTTATTGCTTGCAAGTCATGATCGATCTGGCCGAGCACGCAGACCAAGGTTATATTCCTCTGAAAGAGATAGCCAAACGGCAGGGGCTTTCTCTGCGATACCTTGAAAAAATCCTGCCAGCGTTAGCCAAAAATAATATCATTATTGGCCATCCTGGGAAGTGCGGTGGTTACCGCCTGAGCCGGGCAGCAGATGAGTACACTCTTGGCGAGATTCTTCGGCTCGCAGAAGGATCTCTGGCACCTACTACCTGTGTTGAATCTGGTGCCGAATCTTGTGCTCAAGCATCAGCATGCAGCACACTGCCAGTTTGGACGGAGTTGGATCGCAGGATCAATGGATACCTCGATAGCGTAACACTGGCTGACCTTCTACAGCAATAGACATGAATCATGAAACTGTTACTATAAACTCCCATACCCGTGAGCCAAACCTTTAGAACCGGGCAATAGACAAATCACCCCTTGATGTAGGATAAAAGCTACATCAAGGGGTTTCTTATATGGCTCGAAGATATATCTCCTCCCAACACATCAGTTTTTTCGCAGAATTATTAACAATACTTTTAGGCTTTCTATTTTAAGCATTCCCAATATAAACACAGCGCACCGGAAACCGCATCCGGTGTGCTACTTCATTTATTCTGTTAATTCACACGCCAGCCGAACTCCTATCTTTACGCCTTCAACAAAGCCTGCCTTCTCGTGATCCCGGCAGAGCGTGCAGACAGGATAAATAATCTTGTCCATCTCCCGAAGCGGCATCCCGTTCATCTTCTCATACAGTGCGTAGAAATCAGCCTTGATCTGGTAATTATCATAGGGATGGTATTCATTGTGGCACTCGTAGAGGACACCCAGAATGGATTCTCCATCGGGTACGGCAGCAGGATCTGCCAGAGCATGTTCTTTCAGTGCCTGAATGTATTTCTCAATCATACGAAAATCACCTCCGTATTGACGATCTCTTCTGCGGCGTTGCGAATATTGTTCATACGTTGCACCCATACCATCTGGTCGATGGCTTTCATCTGTTCCGTGACGCCTTCTCTTGCGGCCATCTGCGTGACCAGAGAATCGAGCATTTGCATGGCGCAGGTATCGACCTCCGCAAGATAACTGTTCAGCTTCCCAGTGAGAAGCAGCGTGGCATGGCGCACTTTCTGATACTGGCTGATGTAGCGCAGATGTCGCTGCCCCCAGATGCCAACCGGCTGCTCATCTTCCGGTACGGTCAAGCAGGGCAGATAATAATCACCGTTCAGCTCATACCACAGGCCATTCTTCTCGTCAAAAATATACTTCTCCATATTCAGCCCTCCTTCCCAAAAAGGTGAAAGCCTTTGGGCGCGTTGATAATCTTCAGAAGCAGTGCATTGACCGGCTTGGCATCCTTGCCCTCCCGAACCAGACCATTGCGCATCCCCAGCAGGCTGTTGATCAGAACGCCCCGTTCATATTCATCCAGTCGGATTCGAAATTTCTTCTCTTTCATCTGTACGGCCTCCTTTGTTGGTTGTACCGTCATTTTACACTGGGAGGGATAAGAAGTCGAGTCTGCGGCCATAGAAGGCAAAAGAGGAATCGCACCAAAGCGTGTGCGATTCCTCTTTTTTCGTTTATGGGCAGTTTATTTTGAATTTGCAGATACCGTAACTCTCTTTATATTCTACAACATCTTTTGGTAACGCCTTTTTCCATTTCTTGCTGAAACCGGTGCTGCCATAGTAAGCATCCACCGCAGACACCGGAAGGATCACCCAATCCCCTCCATCCTGCCTGTTCGCCAGATAATACATTGTCAGCATAGGCAGCAGATCATCCGAGATACCCTTTGGGGTTGCTTCTTTCAGGTTGTCGATTACCTCCTGAGAGAGGGAAATCTCGTAATTTTGCAAAGGCCCCAGTTCCAGCGCATCTGCCAGAATATCATCAAACCGCAGTCCCCAGGCGGCCTTAGTGTTTTGAGCAAAGGCCGGAACCTGAAGCTGTTTGACCTTCTTTTTCCACTCCCTCGTAAAACCTGCGGCCAGCTTCTCACAATTCTTCTGCGCGGGCTTGCTGACAAGCTCAGGGTTCTTTCTTGCAAATTTAATCACATTCTTTACATGGCGATGAAACCAGCCGTTGCCCTTCTCATCCACCAGCTCCGGAAAGTCTGTGGACAGATGGCTGAAATTTACATTCGGCTCTGTCCCTGCTTCCGGAGCTTTTTTGCTTTTTACGGAGATACTGCACCAGGCACAGAGGGCATTTCTGGCATATTCAATGTTTTCGTAAGGGTCAGTATCATCCCGGAACAGGTATCCTCTTGCGATTATGGTTAGAATCCTGCCCAGACCTTCAAAGTCCAGAAAGGTGTTAAAAGTAAATCGTCCCAGCCAGGATGTATCCCGTTTACCTGTGGATCGGTAAACCTGCTTATCCGTATAGGCTTTGAATTCACCAATCTCGTTCAGCATCCCAGGGCCACCTCCATTTCCGTTTTCTGGGTTTGTCTTCTTTGTGGGTACTCACCGCCAGATCCAGCACGGTGCTGGGTAATACCTCCAGGGCGAACTGCCGCTTTCCCAGGACGATGGCGCACTTAACCGCTTCGTCGTTGGGAATATGGTAAGCGCCGGTTATGGGGTGGAGAATTCGGATACATCGCCGGATCAGCGCTTCCTTGTAGTTCCGCTCCTCATGGATGCGGTACATCAACTGATGCAAATCCTCGCTGTCTCCCTTTCGGTCCAGGAGCCGTTTCCGATGCTCCTGGCTGCTGTACAGATCATCATAATCACAGATAATATCGGGCAGCAATCGGTAGCCGCCGCAGCGGAAGTCGCAGAACAGATCCCAATATCGGATACTGACCATGGGCATGCGGTCAAAGTAATCCCATCGATCCTCCGGCTTTGAAAATTGCCACCCACCGTCCGTCAGCTCATGGCGCAGCTTCCGAATCGTATCAGGAAACTCGTGGTCGAAGCAGTGGTACAGTTCATCCACGGTGTAGTCATGCTCCTGATTCCGGGCAAACAGGATGCGCAGAATATCATTTTTCCGCGTCATGCGGTCCGGCTCGATCCGCAGATTGCGGCACCGCCGCTGGGCTTCCTCATAGGCGGATATGAGTTGTTCCATCCGCTTCATCAGGGCAGGATTGAGTTTTTCCTTCCATTCGGGATCTGCCGCAAAAGCGAACAGGTACTCGTCACGGGCCGGAATGGCTGTCAGTGCCGAGCATTCTTCTTCCAAACATTTGGCATAGTACGGCAGCTTTTCCAGATTAGAGCTGACATTCGCCCAGTCTATGGAACCAAAGAATGTATCCATTCGTTCCTTTTTGGTGGGCTGATACCATTTCCGGCTGTCGCTCTTCTGGTGAATGGTCTTGTAACGCAGGAACAGGCTTTTCCTGCCTCTATTGTCGCCCAAGTATTCAGACAAATCCGGTTTGACACCACTTTTTGCAGAGTCGATCTCCAGACCCGTCAGGATGGCGAGAACTTCGGTTTCCTGTCTGCACTGCTGCTTCTCCTTTGCGGTGGTATTTTCATCATAGGCGATGATGCTGCGCCGCAGAGCGGCGTTGCTGATCTGTCCCACACGGGAGGAAAAGGTCGCCTTGACCGTCTCAAACCGTGCTTTCCAGTCCTGGGCATCTGCCAGAATCGGCTCTGCTGCAGGAATCTTCAGCAGGGGCAGATTACCCTCATTTTCATAATTATCACCGTAATTTCGGGCGACACACCGATTCATCAGCGGGTCAGAGATTGTTTTAATCATATCACCGTCATAGTCCGCACCGCCCAGCCGCTCCGGGATCAGGCTTCTGGAATCCACCATGACCACATAATGCAGGTGGCCCAGATATTGCTGCCGCAAAGATCCTGCCGCCATGGGCTTTGCAATGACTTCCTCGTTTCTTGCAATATGGGGATTTCGCAAAAGCGTGTACATATCGTTCGGCTCGTAGGCAGGCTTCGGTGCATAGAACACCGCGCCGTTCATGGTTTCCGCCATCAGCACACTGTACGCGTATTCAGACACCGGCTGAGCAATTACCGCCAACAGCCGAATCAAATCATCGGACAGATAACGATTGTCACCGGCAACCAGCAAATTGGCATTGCGGTACTTGCTCAGAATGTGCTCCGCCTTGTCCCGCAGCTCTTTCTGGTAGATCGGTTCAAAAATAAACCAGAAATTCTTCTTTATCAGTTCTGCCCGGTATCGCTGCCGGTCAGTAATGTCCAACTCCGGGTCATCCAGCTTCGCTATGAAGTAGTCTCTCTGT
>JAFTVM010000018.1 GCA_017465745.1 Oscillospiraceae bacterium | reverse complement strand
GTACACCAATGTAGGGGACGGATTCCCCGTCCCGTGAACCTTCCGATTACGAATTCGCCGATACAAATGTCAATTCGCCAGGTTTTACCGCCGGGACGGGTGACCCGTCCCCTACAATTGAAAACGTTAAGTGTACGACAAACTACAATTTCCCGCTCTTGACCATACACATCAGAATATAGATCATACTGCTCATCCGGTTCAGGGCTTTCAGAATGTCTCCCCGGGCGATCCTGCCGTCGGCGTCGGTAAACGCCCGGACCGCCGCCAGCTCCGCCTGCCGGGCGGCGCACCGGCATTTGTTCAGCGCCAGCACCACCGCCCCATCGGCAGCGGACGGCATAAAATGAGGGATCCCGAAATAGTCCTGCGGTCTGTGGCTGCGGGAGCGCTGCTCCTCCTCCGTCAGGCCGCACAGCTTCTGCACAGGGACAGCCTCATCCAGCACCTCGCACCGGATCAGCCGCCGGGCCAGATCCAGGATCTCCCCCAGCTGATTTGCCAGATTGGGACAATTAAGTTGACATAACAGCAGCTCCGCTTCCAGACTATCCATGGCCCCCCGGAATGCGATCCGGGGGTGGGTCTTGGGCACCAGCACATTGCCCTGCAGATGGGTCAGCTCCTCAGGCTTCTCCCGGAGCACCGCTCCGTTGGGGAGGCGGTATTCCTGGGGCTTTGCCGCCTCCCCGGGCAGGATCGCCACCCGCTCCCGGGTCAGCCAGTCCCTTGCCCCCGGGGTCAGCCGGTCCCCTTTGCCCAGGTAGAACACCCGCTCCCCCTCCCGGGTGCGGATATTCTCCCGGACATGCTGCTCCGTGTAGAGCATCAGCCCTTACCGGGGACGGGGGGATTTCGCCGCTCCTTGGGCAGGATGGCGTCCACCTCTGTGTGGGGCCGGGCGATGACGTGGACGGAGATCAGCTCCCCCACCTTTTCCGCCGCGGCAGCACCGGCGTCAGTGGCCGCCTTCACCGCGCCCACATCGCCGCGCACCATGACGGTCACCAGACCGCCGCCCACCTGCTCCTTGCCAACCAATGTTACATTGGCAGACTTCACCATGGCGTCCGCCGCCTCAATGGCCCCGATGAGCCCCTTCGTTTCGATCATGCCCAGAGAATTCGTGTCCATAATACGCTCCTTTCAGAATCACTTCAGTCGTTCCAGAATCTTCCTGGTCACCAGCTCCACCAGATCCTCGTCCACCCTTGTTTCCGTTGCCGCCTGTTCTTCCGTCCCCCAGGCCACCCGGCGGATATTGATCAGATCCATGGGGCCGATGTTATTGGAGGACGAACTGCCCCCCACTGCGCCGCAGCCCAGGGTCAGGGCAGGAAACAGCCCTGTGGTGGCCCCGATGCCGCCCAAAGCTGCCGGGGTATTCACCAGGAACCGGCTCACCGGCACCTGCAGGGCAAATTTCTCGATCACCTTTCTGTCCTGTGCGTGGATGGCAAAGGTGTGCCCCGCGCCTTCGTGGGTCAGCACCTCAATGGCCTTGGCAAGGATGGCATCCTCGCTGTCCATGACGAAAAATGCCAGCACCGGGCATAGCTTTTCCATGGAGTAGGGCCGGGTCGGCCCCGCCTCCTGCTCCCGGGCCACCAGGATCTTCGTCCCATCCGGCACTGGGAAGCCTGCCATTTCCGCCAGCTTCACTGCGGGTTTGCCCACAATTTCAGGGTTCAATGCCCCGTTGGGCTTGAACAGCAGCTTCGCCAGAAGCCCCGCCTGGGCCGCATCCATAAAATAGAATCCCATTCCCGCGGCCGTCCGCTTCACGTCTTCTTCCATGGAGCTTTCCACGATGATGCTCTGCTCGGAAGCGCAGACCGTGCCATAGTCAAAGGACTTTGACCGCAGGATACACGAGAGCGCCTGTTTCACGTGGGCGCTGCGGTGGATATAGGCCGGGCCGTTGCCGGCACCCACACCGATGGCGGGCTTGCCGGAGGAATAAGCCGCCTTCACCATAGCCGGCCCGCCTGTGGCCAGGATCAGCCGCACCTCGGCCGCCCCCATCAGCTCCTGGCACCCGGCCATGGACGCCAGCGTCAGGCAGCTGACGCTCCCCGCGGGCGCCCCGGCACGCTCTGCTGCCTCCGCCACGATCTTTGCCGCCGCCAGGGAGCAGCGGATCGCCTTGGGATGGGGTGAAAAAACGATGGCGTTGCCGGATTTCAGGGCGATCAGCGCCTTGTAGCAGATGGTGGACGTGGGGTTGGTGCTGGGCACGATGGCGGCAATGACCCCCACCGGCACGCCGATTTCCCAGAGCTTCCGCGCCCGGTCCTCCCCCAGCAGCCCCACGGTCTTCATGCCCCGGATAGCCCCGGCTACAGTTTCCGAGGCGAAGCGGTTCTTTACCGTTTTGTCGGCGGCATTGCCGAAGCCGGTCTCCTCCGCCGCCATCTTCGCCAGCTCCCCGGCACGGCTTGCGAAAGCTGACGCTGCCGCCTCCACAATGGCGTCCAGCTTCTCCTGCGGGAAGCCCGCCAGGATCTTCTGGGCTTCCTCCGCCCTGCGGCACAGACAGCGGGCCTCCTGCCGCGCCGCTAAGTCCTTGTCAAATTCCATAAATGCTCCATTCTGAATATAATCTTCAAATTGTAGTTTATCGTTCCGATATGGTACACCAATGTAGGGGACGGGTTCCCCGTCCCGTGAACCTTCCGATTACGAATTCGCCGATACAAATGTCAATTTGCCAGGTTTTACCGCCGGGACGGGTGACCCGTCCCCTACAATTGAAAACGTTAAGTGTACGACAAACTACAATTTACCGTGGTCTTCCTGCTACTTCCGCCACCCGTTCTGCGAAGGCTTTGCAGGCCGCGTCACAGGCGGACTGGGTACCCTTGAGCAATCCCCCGCCGAAATTCGTTTCACTGGGCGGCGCGTAAAGTTTACATAACTCAACATCCGCCGCTTTCAGCGCACCGTCCAGACCGTACATGGCCTCCAGCGGCGGGGCGATCAGGTACGCCAGCGCCGTTCCCTGTCTTACCCCTGCCTCTGCCGCCAGGAAGGATCCCACGGAGCTGACGGTGTAGGCAAGGTACGGCACGCCGTTTGCTTCCTCGAAGCCCACCCGCTGCAAGCTTGCCACCGCCGCCTCCATGCCGCTGGCCAGATCCTCCGGATTCCGTCCCGCCAGAACGCCAATGACCTCCCCGGCGTTGGGAGTGGAAGCGTTGGCAGCCCCGGCGTAAAGACTCCGGGCATAGCACACCCGCACATCCGCCGCCTTGGTAGCCGCGTCCAGGGCAATGTAGGTGGCGTCATCGCAGTCCGTCGTAATCAATCCCAGGGCAGGATACCCCACCGGGGCCCCCAGCCCCTGCCGCAGCGACGGCGCGGCGTTGGCGATCTGCCGCACCGCCAGGATCTTCACCGGGATCATGCCCCCGCCTCCGTCAGCAGCCCCACGCCGGAAACCTTCCGCTTCAAAATGGTATCGATCAGCTCCGCCACCGCCGCCCCTGCCTCCACGGCGGGAGTCCCCTGGGCATGGATGTTGGAAATGACGGTCCGGGCGGATTCCGACACCCCGGTATGGGGCTTGTAGGTGATATAGGCCGACATGCTCTTGTCCGTCACCAGCCCGGGCCGCTCCCCAACCAGTACGCACACCAGCTCACAGCCCGTGATATCCCCCACGGCGTCTCCCGCGCCCACCCGGCAGTACCGGACGAAGAGGGGCTTTCCCGATTCGATGCCCTTGAGCTTCAGGCCGTCCCGGATGGCCCCCAGGCAGTCCATGGCGTTGGCGGTGATGGCCGCGGAGGAAAGCCCGTCTCCCACCACGATCTGCACCCGTGGTGTACCCGCCACGGCGGAACGGATCTTCTGGGAATTCTCCTGATCGAAGCACCGCCCCAGATCCGGGCGGGTCAGGTATTCGTCCTTATCCTTGCATCTGGTCTGCACCGGCACCAGGCCGTTCTTTTCCGCGAAGTCCTCCGCCACCTGGGAAAACACCGCATCCTGAGCCGCTGCGTGATCCGCCCGGAACCGCAGCATGGTCAGGGTCTTATACCTTGGCCCCGCCTTGCCGCTGCCCAGCCGGGCGGGGGTGCGCAGCTTCATCTTCCGGAACCGCTCTCCATCAGCCGCATCCTCCACCAGATAGAGCTTTCGAAGATCCATATTGGACACATCCGCCGCCACCCGCTCCATTTCCATCTTCTCGGGTGGTTTTTCGCAGTTCACAGGCGCCTCCATCCCCCGCAGGATGTCCGCCACCAGCGCCGACAATTCTTCCTTATTCAAATCATTACCCCCAATCAGAACA
This sequence comes from Oscillospiraceae bacterium, assembly GCA_017465745.1. Lineage (GTDB taxonomy): Bacteria > Bacillota > Clostridia > Oscillospirales > Oscillospiraceae > Faecousia. The sequence continues at coordinate 28,701 of JAFTVM010000018.1, read as the reverse complement.
GCAAACGCGAACCGTCGCCGGCCTTTTTCGTCAGACGCCCGTTCTCCACGAAGCCCATCTTCTCCAGCCACCGCTGGAATTCAGGGATGGCCGTCTTTCCTGTCAGTTCCCGCAGGGCCGCCGTTTCACGGAAGCCGGTGGTCTGGTAATTCAGCATGATGTCATCGCCATGGGGGATACCCATGAAATAGTTGCACCCCGCCAGAGTCAGCAGGCTCGCCAGGTTCTCAATATCATTTTGATCCGCCTTCATGTGGTTGGTGTAGCAGCAGTCGCAGCCCATGGAGATGCCCGTCAGTTTGCCCATGAAGTGATCCTCCAGCCCCGCCCGGGTCACCTGCCGGGCGTCGTAGAGATACTCCGGCCCGATGAAGCCCACAACGGTATTCACCAGGAACGGCTGGAACCGCTTAGCGAAGCCGTAGCACCGGGCCTCCATGGTCACCTGGTCGGTGTCGTGGTGGGCATTGGAAGAAAGCTCCGAGCCCTGGCCCGTCTCGAAATACATCACGTTTGGCCCCTCTGCGGTACCGTCCCGCAGCAGAAGCTGCCTTGCTTCTTCGATCGTTGCGGCATTGAAGCCGAAGGCCGCGTTGCCCTTTTCACTGCCTGCAATGGACTGGAAGATCAGGTCGCAGGGCGCCCCCTGGCGCACCGCCTTCATCTGGGCGGTGACATGGGCCAGGACACAGATCTGGGTGGGGATCTCCCAGTGCTCCCTGATCTCCTGGAACCGCCGCAGTACTTTACCCACCTGCTCCGGAGAATCCGTCACGGGATTCAGGCCGATCACCGCGTCCCCCGCACCGAAGCTGAGGCCCTCCAACGTGGACGCCGTGATGCCCTCGGGGTCGTCGGTGGTGTGGTTGGGCTGCAATCGGCAGCTCAGGGTCCCCGGCAGGCCGATGGTGGTGTTGCAGTGGGCGGTGATGTGGATCTTATTTGCCGCGTAGATCAGGTCCAGATTGCCCATGAGCTTGCAGACCCCCGCCACCATCTCCGCCGTCAGACCCCGGCTGATGCGGCGGATGTCAGCGCCGGTGGTATTTTCGTCCAGCAGCCACTCCCGGAACCGGGCCACGCTCCAGCCCCGGATCTCGGCGTAGATCTTCTCGTTCACGTCATCCTGGATGATCCGGGTGACCTCATCGGTCTCGTAGGGCACCGCCGGATTCTCCCGCAGGTCTCCCATTGTCAGGTCCGCCAGTACGACTTTCGCCGCCACCCGCTCCTGGGCATTTTCCGCCGCCAGGCCCGCCAGCTTATCCCCGGATTTCTCCTCATTGGCCTTGGCCAGAACCTGCTTGATGTCCCGGAATTCATATGTTTTTCCCAACAGTGTTGTTTTGAGTTTCATATTTCCTCCTTTTACTTGCCCATGACGAGGGTCTTCACCACCACCGGGATCGCCGGGCCCACGGGGGCGCCCACGTCCAGGTAGTCACCCTCCCCCAGCCGCACCCGGTCGATGCAGAGGATCTTCGCATCCGTCCCCAGCCGCAGCGCCAGCTGCACCCCCAGAGCCTTGGCCATGTCCTGCTGCGCCGCCACGTACACCGGCTGCCGCACCGCCCCGGCGATCTTCGCCGCCATGGCCTGCACCGCGCTGTAATCCGCCGCCCGTTCCCGCACTGCCAGTACCCCCGGCCCATCCAGCCGGGCCAAATCTTGGGTTTTCTCCACCACCGGCAGATTCTTCAGCGGAAAATCGATCTTCTGATGGAACACGGTGCTGCCGGAAAGCTGGGCGCTGTGTGCCCCGGCCCCGATGACGGTGGCCCGGATGGTCTCCGCCCCCAGCATATAATCTCCCTGACAGAGCCTGCTTTTCCGGATGGCCTGCCCCAGCAGCGGCCCGATGTCTCCAAATTCCAGCCAGTTCCGCTCTGACTCAATGCAGTCCGCCACGCCCCCGGAGAAGGAAATCACCTTCGCAGTGTCATTGCGAGCCAGTGCCCACACCGGCGTGGCAGTCTCCTTCGTTTCCAGCCTGTCCAGCCACGCATCCGGCTCCCGCAGCCCCGCCGCCATTTCCAGCACGGCCGCCAGCTTTTCCGCCAGGGCCTCCAGTTCCGCCCGGTCCGCAAAGGCTCCGTTTTTTCCATGGAACAGCCCCTCCAGCACCGGGGAAATATAGCACATCCGCCGGTCCCGGTCGATCTTCACCAGCCGCCCGCCCACATTCAGGCAGGTGGTGGCAGTGATCTTCCCGTCCTCGATGAGGGCGATGTTGGAAGTTCCGCCGCCGATATCAAAATGGAGCACGTTTTTTCCCGTTCGGGCAGAATACTCCACTGCCCCGGCGCCCTTGGCCGCCAGGACGCTTTCCAGATCCGGTCCCGCCGTGGCCACCACGAAATCCCCGGCAAGATCCGCCAGCGCTTCCAGCACCGCCCGGGCGTTCTCCCGGCGGCTGGTCTCTCCGGTGATGATGATGGCGCCGGTGTCCACGTCGGTGCGGCGGATCCCCGCTTTCTCATATTCCTGCTCCACGATATCCCGCAGCGCAGCACCGTTCACCAGATCCTGCCCCATCAGGGGTGTAAAATACACGGGGCTTTTGTAAAGGATCTCCCGGGCCGCGATCTCCATCTCCGGCACAGAAAAGGCCCCGGCCTTATTTTCCACCGCCAGCTTCGACACGACCATTTGCGTCGAAGTGGTGCCCACGTCCAGTCCCACGCTCAAAAGCTCAGCCATTGCCTGACACCTCCGTCAGGATTGCCCGCACCGCCCCCTCATCCGCGGTCCGGGGATTGGACGCACAGCAGGGATCCCCCAGGGCGGCCCTGGCAATGTCCCCCGCCGCCATTTTCACATCAGCAGGGGCGACTCCCGCCTGGGCCAGCGTTTCGGGAAGCCCCAGCTCCCGCCGCAGGCGGCACAGGCTTCCCCTCAGATTCCGGACAGCGATGGTATCCACGCTGCCCCCGATTCCTGCCGCCCGGGCCAGTGCCGCGTATTTCGCTCCGGCGGCAGGCGCGTTAAAGCTGATGACGCTGGGCAGCAGGATCGCATTCAGCCGCCCATGGGGCACATGGAACTGCCCGCCCAGAGCATGGGCCAGGGCATGGCACAGCCCCAGTCCCGCATGGGTAAAGGCCAGCCCCGCCATGGTGGCTGCCTGATGCATGGGCAGCCGCGCGCCTGAATCGCCCCGGTAGGACCGGGGCAGCGTCTCCCAGGCGGCGCAGAACGCTTCCTTCGCCATGGCGCCGGAGAAATACCCGGTATCTCTTGCCACAAACGCTTCCAGTGCGTGGGCCAGCACATCGAAGCCCGTGTCCGCGATCAGCCCCTTCGGCAGTTCCATCAGCAGGTCGCTGTCCAGGATGGCAGCCCAGGGCCGCAGCTTCTCGTCCACCAGGGGATGCTTCACCTCCCCGTGGGTCAGGATGGCGAAATCCGTCACCTCGGAGCCGGAGCCGGAGGTGGTGGGGATGGCCACCAGACGCAGGCCCGTCCCCTCGAAATACACCATGGCCTTGGCGCAGTCCATGGCGCTGCCGCCGCCCAGGGCCACCACCAGGTCCGCCCCGAAGGCCTTCAGCTTCGCCGTCCCCGCCGCCGCCAGCTCCACGGTGGGGTCCGGCTTCACATCCGCAAAATATTCCACCGCCTCCGCCCGGCAGGCCGCTCCTACCCGGGCCGCCACGCCGTTTTTCATAAAATAAGGATCCGTCACCACGAAGACCCGCTTCGCCCCGAAGCCGCTCAGCGCTGCAACAGCCCCCGCCCCGGCGAGGATCTTCGTATCCATCCCAAATCGCTCCATACTAACACCGCCTTTTCAGTGCCTAGTATTTCCCACCGGATGGAAATTCATGCATGGTCATCTGTAAATTGTAGTTTATCGTTCCGATATGGTACACCAATGTAGGGGACGGGTTCCCCGTCCCGTGAACCTTCCGATTACGAATTCGCCGATACAAATGTCAATTCGCCAGGTTTTAACGCCGGGACGGGTGACCCGTCCCCTACAATTGAAAACGTTAAGTGTACGACAAACTACAATTTGAAAATCAAAAAACACCCTACACAAATCAGAACAAATGTGTTATGATAGAGATTACGAGGTGAATTTTATGGAAGAAGAACTGTTCGAAACCACTCCGGAAGAAGAAATCGGCTACACCCCCCGCCCGGCCTGGCAGGTCTGGGGCGCCCGGATCGCCCTGGTGGTCTTTGTCCTGATTTTGATTGTGTATTATGCAAACATTGCCGGAGGTGGCTTCTGATGCGGATCCTCGGCATCGACCCCGGCTACGGCATCACGGGCTTCGGCCTCATCGAAGCAAACCGGGGGCAGTTCCAGCTCCTGCGCTGCGGCGCCATCACCACACCCCCGGGCACCGATTTCTCCTGGCGGCTGGAAGTGATCTATAACGATATGGTGGAACTGCTGCGGGTCACCAAGCCCGACGTGGTGGCCATCGAGGAGCTGTTTTTCGGCCACAATGTCACCACCGGCATCGGCGTGGCCCAGAGCCGGGGCGTGATTTTGCTTGCCATCCGGCAGGCGGGGCTGGAGGTCTATTCCTACAAGCCCATGCAGGTCAAGCAGTCATTGGTGGGCTACGGCAACGCCACCAAGCACCAGATGCAGGACATGACCAAAAGGCTTTTGCACCTTTCCGCCATGCCCAAGCCTGATGACGCCGCCGACGCCATCGCCATCGCCCTGTGCCACGGACGCTCATCCACGTCCCTTTTGGCCCAGGCCCAGAAACATCAGGGAGGCTTTGTATGATCTATTACGTTTCCGGCCCCGTTACCATTCTGGAGCCCGGCCTGGCCGTCATCGACTGCCAGGGCGTGGGCTACGGATGCCGGGTCACATCCTATACCGCCGGCCAGCTGAAGCTGAACCAGCCCGCCCGGCTCTACATCACCGAATCCATCCGGGAGGACGCCCACGACCTCTACGGCTTCATCAGCCGGGAAGAGCAGCGCTGCTACCAGCTGCTCACCTCTGTCAATGGCGTCGGCCCCAAGGCCGCCATGTCCATCCTGGCCGCCGGCCCCCAGAATTTCACCCTGGCCGTCATGACCGGGGACGAGAAGCTCCTCACCGCCGCCCAGGGCGTGGGCAAAAAGATCGCCCAGCGCATTATCCTGGAGCTGAAGGACAAGATCGGCGGCAGCAGCATGGAGCTGGACTTCACCGCCGGCCCCGCTGTGGCCGCCCCCGCCCAGCAGGGCGCGGCAGCCCTGGCCCATGCAGCATTGCAGGAGCTGGGCTACACCCCCGCCGAGATCGCCAACGCTCTGAAGGGCGTGGATCCCAAGGCTACCACAGAAGAAATGGTCCGCTACGCCCTGCGGGCTATGGTTATGAAGGGCTAAATCATGCTGAATGCTGAATGATAACCATCCCACAATTCAGCATTCTGCATTATGAATTCTGCATTTCACATTTAGGAGTCTGTTTATGAGTTTGGAATTCTCTCAAGATTTAGATACCCCCATTATTTCCCCCACCTTTGCCCCTCAGGACGCCGGTGAGATCGGCCTGCGTCCCAAGCTGCTCTCTGACTACACCGGCCAGGAGAAGGCCAAGGGAAATCTGTCCGTTTACATCGAAGCTGCCCGGCGGCGCAATGAGCCCCTGGACCACACCCTGCTCTACGGCCCTCCGGGTCTCGGCAAGACCACCCTGGCGGGCGTCATCGCCAATGAGATGGGGGCAGGCATCCGGATCACCTCCGGCCCTGCCATCGAAAAGCCCGGCGACCTGGCGGCATTGCTGACCAATCTGAACCCCGGCGACATCCTGTTCATCGACGAGATCCACCGCCTGAACCGGGTGGTGGAAGAAATTCTCTACCCGGCCATGGAGGACTTCGCCATCGATATCATCGTGGGCAAGGGCCCCAGCGCCAATTCCATCCGCCTGGATCTGCCCAAGTTCACCCTGGTGGGCGCCACCACCCGGGCCGGCCAGCTCTCCGCCCCTCTGCGTGACCGCTTCGGCGTTTCCCTGCGGCTGGAGCTGTACACCCCCGAGGAGCTGGCGAAGATCGTCACCCGCTCGGCAACCATTCTGGGCATGGACATCGACCCCCAGGGTGCCATGGAGATCGCCTCCCGCAGCCGGGGCACCCCCCGTATCGCCAACCGGTTCCTGCGCCGGGTCCGGGACTTCGCCATGGTCCTGGCCGACGGCACCATCACCAAGGAGGCCGCCGATCTGGCCCTGAGCCGCCTGGAGGTGGACCACCTGGGTCTGGATGTCATCGACCGCCGGATGCTCACCGCCATCATCCGCAACTACGGCGGCGGCCCAGTCGGCCTGGAAACTCTCGCCGCCACCATCGGCGAGGAAGCCGTCACATTGGAGGACGTATACGAGCCTTATCTCATGCAGCTGGGCTTCCTGACCCGCACCCCACGGGGCCGCTGCGTCACGCCCCTGGCCTATGAGCACCTGCATATCCCCATGGAGGGACAGACCAGTTTTTCCATTTGATGGCACATTTTGTTCACAATTTCGTAAATTTTATCAGCAAAATGAACGATTCAGGATTGACAATTCCCGCCCATTTGTGTATAATCCGTTGTATGGCGGAGTTCCGCTAAATAATTCCGACTCCGCGTTATTTCCAGCATTTGATTGGTTTTCACGGGGCAAAAACACCGAAGAGAGGTAATTTCCATGTACGAAGATAAGACTTTGACTTGCAAAGAGTGCGGCAATGAGTTCGTGTTCACCGCCGGTGAGCAGGCTTTCTACGCAGAGCGCGGCTTCCAGAACGAGCCCCAGCGCTGCAAGACCTGCCGTGACGCCCGCAAGAACGCTACCCGCGGCCCCCGTGAGTTCTTCACCGCTACCTGCGCACGCTGCGGCGGCGAGGCTAAGGTTCCCTTCCAGCCCAAGTCCGACCGTCCCGTCTTCTGCAGCGAGTGCTTCGCTCAGATGAAGGCCAACGGCTAATTTGTCTTTACAAGCAATACAGCGCTGACGGTTCCGTCAGCGCTGTTTGTTTTCAATATGCCCTTTTATTCTCAAAATGCCCGGATTTTACCACCGGCAGTTTGGGATCCCCCGCCTCCCAGGGGCTGGGCTTCTTTTCTTCTTCCCGCATTTTTCATCCCTCCGGCACTTATCATGCCCCGGGCAGCGGAGAATATACAAAAAATGAGCGTTTCCATCCGGAAACGCTCATTTCATTATTCCAATATCCCTTCAAAGGTCTCCCGCACCATTTCCAGACGGCCCTCGTCGAAGGGACTTTCCAGCCCCGCCGAAGCCAGGAACGCCAGGAAGCCGTATTCCGCCGAATCCATATTTCCCTCGTAGACCGCCAGACCCGCGCCGGACTCCGCCAGCTCCATCTGGTACAGCTGCATGGCGGCGTCATTGCTGACCACGTAGCTGAACACATACATGGGATTGGTGAAGAAATGGGGCACCGTCACAAAATCCGTGCCGTCGCTTTCCCACAGATCGAAACCATACTCGCTGGTCACTTCTTCAAAGAGGGTGATCAGATTGGCCCCCGTCAGCTCATCACCGTAGAGATTGTAGGCCTCATGCTCAAAGGCCGCGTAGGCCGCCTGTTCCACGTAGGTACACAGGCTGTCCATCATCTTCAGCCGGGCCAGGCCCCCGGTGTCCTCCACATACTGCAAACTCAGGTATTCCATGCCCTGGCTGTAGACCTCCGCGCCGTCGGTGCTGAGCATGCTGCCCCAGGAGGCGTGATCGTTGCAGAAATGGCCGAATTCGTGGGCGAAGGCCAGCTTGTCGTAGCTGGTCATGGTGGGGCACATAAAGATGAAAGGCTCGTAATAATTCAGCAGGAACACCTCGAAGGAGGACGGATACTTGTTCTGGCTGTAACTGATGTCGTAAAGCTTTCCCCGCTTCATCACGTTGAAGGCTTCCTCCACCCTGCCGCCCATGTTCCGGGCAGCCTCCTGGACATAGGCAAAGGTATCTTCCTCCGTCACCTCGCCGTAGTCGATGCCGACGACGCCGTTGGTGCAGACCCTCCGGTACAGGGGCACCAGCTCGTCCCGGATCGCCGCCAGATAAACGGCCTCCTGCTCCGGGGTATAGTCCCGGCCGTAGTAGAATTCATAGGCGAAGTTGTGGAAATTGGCATAGCCGGAGTGGAGCGCCTGCTCCTGCCGCAGGGCGATGAGCCGGGCATAGAGGTTGGCCAGCTCCATGGCGGCGGCGGCATATTCCATGGAGCCGTATTCCGTCTCCATGAGATTTTCCGTCAGGTCATAGTAGGCGCCCACCAGAACGGCTTCCTCTTCCATCAGCTGGGTGAAGGTCTCATCCCAGACGCTCTCGCCCATGTAGGCGTCGAAAAAGCCTTCGCCGAAGAGGTCCTCCCGCTCCAGAGCCTCCCGGAATTCCGATTCCGCCAGCACATAGAACAGCTGATCCATACCCGCGTCCACATCGGCGGCGGCCTCCATGCACCAGGCGTATTCTTCCTCCCAGTAGAGATCCGCCATATCCTGACAGTAGTGGATATCCGCCAGGGCGTGCATGGTGTAGAAATCATAGTAGCTTTCATAGAGCAGCCAGACATTCTCCTCCAGTGCCTCAAAATCCTCCCCGTCCTGCGCCAGCTCCGCACAGGCGGTCTGATATTCCAGGAAAGCGTCCACATCCGGACGGTGGTATTCCATGTCGTCAAATGCCACCACTGGTACCGTTCCCGTCAGGTAGGTGCGCAGCAGCCGCATGTAATCGCCCATATCATAACAGCCCGTCAGCAGCACCGCCAGGGCCACGACCAGGGCAATCAGGCGAATCCGAAGATTTTTCACGGCCAATCCCCTCCTTTTCCGTAATTTTACCATATTTCTCCATATTCCGCAACCCCACCTGCAAATGGGAAAACACTTTACAAGACGAATATTTTATGCTAAAATACTTGTATATTTTTCAAAGGAGGCCCCCCATGTCCCAGATCATCCGAGATATCACCGAGATCGCCCGCTGCGGGGCCCAGTACCGTACCGACGAGCTGGAGCCTGTGGAGCTGAAGGGCTGCCACGCCAGTTATCTGACGGAGATCTGTGCCCACCCGGGCATCTCCCAGGACAAGCTGGCCAAGCGCATCTGCATCAACAAGAGCAATGTGGCCCGCCAGGCTGCCATTCTGGAGGAAAAGGGCTTCGTCACCCGCATTCCCTCCGCCACCGACAAGCGCATCATGGAGCTGCACCCCACCCAGAAGACCCTGGATCTGCTGCCGCAGATCTCCGGCCTCCTGAAGCGCTGGGAGAACTGCATCACCGGCGACCTGACGGAAGCGGAGCTGGAGCAGCTGGCAGGATTGCTGGCTAAAATGAAAGCCCGCGCCAGTGAATACATGGACGGAAGATAAAAACAGCGCCCGAACCTTCACGGTTCGGGCGCTTCTGCGTTATTTTTCCGCAAACAGGGGCTTGATCTTCCGCCTATAGATCCGCAGGAAGAACAGGGCGCACACCAGAGCACTGACGGCTTCAGCGACGCAGAAGGCCCACCACACCCGGTTCACGACACCGCTGAGACTCAGCAGGTAGGCAGCAGGCAGCAGGGCGATGAGCTGGCGGCACAGGCTCACCACGGTGGAGTAGATACCGTTGCCCAGCGCCTGGAAGCTGGAGATCATGATGATGGAGAAAGCCGCCACCGGGAAATGCCAGCTGATGTTCCGCAGGGCAGCGCAGCCGATCTCCAGGAAGGCGTCGCTGGGATTAAAGAGACCCAGCAGCACCTCGGGGATCAGCTGGAACGCCAGGGTGCCGCAGATCATCAGCGTCAGGGCGGCGCCGTAGGCGATCTTCAGGGTGCGGATGATGCGCTCCGGCTTCCGTGCGCCATAATTGTAGGCCACGATGGAGATGGCAGCGTTGTTCATGCCGAACAGAGGCATGAAGAAGAAGCTCTGGAGCTTGAAATAGATGCCGAAGACGCCGGAAGCAGTCTCACCCACGGCCTGGAAGCCCAGCAGGATCTGATTCATGGTGAAATTGGTGATGGAGCCGATGCCGTTCATGATGGCGGAGGGCACGCCAACGGTAAGGATGGGACGGATGGCGTCAGCCCGGGGGCGGAGAAACTCCAGACCCAGCTTCACATCGGGATTACACTTGATGTTGAAGATCAGCGCCAGGGCAGCGGCCATCCACTGACCGATGACGGTGGCGATGGCAGCGCCGGCGGCGCCCATGGCAGGGATGCCCAGCATGTCCACGCCGAAGATGAACACAGGATCCAGCACGATGTTGGCCACAGCGCCCACGCCCTGGGTGATCATAGTGTGGAAGGTACGGCCGGTGGCCTGCAGGAGCCGCTCGAAGAGGATCTCCAGGAACACGCCCAGAGTGAAGATGCAGCAGATGCCGGAATAGGCCATGCCCGCCTCAGCCGTGGCGGCAGAGGTATTCTGCATCAGATAGTAGGGCCTGACGCCGAAGATACCGAAGATCATGATCGCCGCGGTGCAAACACACGCCAGCAGCAGACCGTTGCCGGCGGCGAAATTGGCCATGGCGTGATTCTTTTCACCCAGACTCTTGCTCAGCAGGGCGTTGACGCCCACGCCGATACCCACGGCGGCGCCGATCTGAATGTTCTGGATGGGGAAGGCCAAGCTCAGGGCGGTGACGGCGTTTTCCGACACCTGGGATACGTAAATGCTGTCAACCACATTATAAAGCGCCTGCACCAGCATGGAAATGACCATGGGCAGCGCCATGTTCAGCAGCAGCTTTCCAACGGGCATGACGCCCATTTTGTTTTCAGGGATTCTTTCGCTCATGTTTTTCTCCTTTATCGGGGCAGCAAATTGCAGTTTATCGTTGTATTTCAAACATCGCAGTCACGTACCGACGTGGCAATGACATGCTTGGTTCGCAACACATCTCTCATCGAAAGGATAAACTACAATTTTCCACATATTCTTCATCATCTCATTATACACCCAATCCGCCAGGATGCAACAAAAAAATAACGCCGCTGCTATACGCAGCGGCGTTATGTAGGGGCAGCCAAATTACAGGTACTTGGTCAGGACAGGGGATGCGGTGGCGGGATCGTCGGAGACGGTGAAGGTCAGGTTCATGTTGTTGACCTCGGCAAAGTTCTCTGCCCAGGCGATGAACTCCTCGACCATGGCAACGTTCTCACCGATGGGCTTGCCGATGGACTTGTACAGATTGTCAACATAGACATTGGTGATGTCGAAGTTGCCGGCATGCAGGCCGCTCAGGAAACCCTTGAGCATCTCAACGTTGGTGATACCGTATTCCTTCGCGTCCACCAGACGGACACGATAGTTGACGTCGTAGGTCAGGGTCTTGCCGAACTCGATGCAAACCACGTCACCGGCGGCGGTCTTCATGACCTCGTGCATCTCTTCGATCATCTTCTTAGTCTTACCGGAGCCCTTCAGGCCCATAATGATATGAATCATCGGAATTTCCTCCTTTGCTATGCCAGATTTGGCTTATGGACATTCTATCAGTTTAAGCTGGATTTTGCAACTACTATTTTGTGAAAAATTTTACTGCTGCTCGTATCCGGGCTTGCCCAGCAGGGCGAACATATTGCGCTTGTACATCTCAACACCGGGCTGGTTGAAGGGATTGACCCCCAGGGTGTAGGCGGAGATGCCGCAGGCCAGCTCCATGAAGTAGAACAGCTCGCCCACCTTCCGGTCGGTCAGCTCTCCGCAGTCCATGGTGATCACCGGCACGCCGCCGTCCACATGGGCGGCCACAGTGCCCTGAAATGCCTGCTCATCCACGAAATCCAGGGTCTGCCCCGCCAGATAGTTGAGCCCGTCCAGATTCTGGATATCGCTCATGATGGTCTGCTTCAGCTCAGGCGGATCGAAGCGGATCATGGTCTCGAAGAGATTGCGCTGGCCCTGCTGGATCATCTGGCCCAGGGAGTGCAGATCAGCGGTGAATTCAGCGGTGGCGGGGAACAGGCCCCTGCCGTCCTTGCCCTCGGACTCGCCGAAGAGCTGCTGCCACCACAGGCCGAACATCCGGAAACCCGGCTCCCAGCCGCAGAGCACTTCAATGGACTTGCCGTTTCGCAGCATCAGATTCCGCAGCGCCGCGTACAGCCATACGGGATTCTCGAAGGAGCGCAGGTCGTAGGCCTCCTTGCCTTCCATGGCGCCGGCCAGCATGGCGATGATATCGATCCCTGCCACAGCCATGGGCAGCAGGCCCACCGCCGTCAGCACGGAAAACCGTCCGCCCACGGCCGGTGGAATTGAAAAACTGGCCCAGCCATGCTCATCAGCCATCTGCCGCAGGGCGCCCCGGATGGGATCAGTGATGGCGTAGATGCGGCTGTTGGCGCCGTCGGTGCCGTAGCGCCGCTCCAGCATCCACCGCAAGCTCCGGAACGCGATGGCAGGCTCCGTGGTGGTGCCGGATTTGGAGATGACGATGACAGAAAAATCCTTTCCCTCCAAAAGCCTGCACAGCTCATTCCACTGGCGGGTGGACAGGGAATTGCCTGCAAACCAGATCTGGGGATTGCCCTTGCCCCGGCCGATATTGCGGCCCGGGCCCTGTAGCAGCTCGATGGCGGCCCGGGGACCCAGATAGCTGCCGCCGATGCCGACGACCACGCATACATCGCTGTCGGCACGAATCCGGCCGGCAGCCTCCTTGATGCGCCAGATCTCCGGGGTCGGCTCCCGGGCGGGCAGATCCAGCCAGCCCAGATAATCGCTGCCCGCGCCGCTGCCTTCGGTCAGGGCCATATGGGCATCGAAGATCTCATGCTCCAGCGCCAGCAGGCCCGGCAGGGAGATCTGGCCCCAGACATTGGAAATATCAACATTGATCATAATCCAGACACGTCCTTTCACAAACGGACTTTATTCTCTGCCTTAATTTTACCGTATCTGCCATCCAAACGCAAGTCCCGGGAAGAACTTTCCGCCATTTCGTCCCGAATTGTATATGGCTGCGGGGCGCAGAAGTTTCCGCAGGTTTCGTAATTTTTACAATTCCCTCTGGCAATTCATTTCCTGATGCTGTATAATGTTCTGTAAGAAAAAGATGCAGGAGGATGTGGGATATGAGATACGGCTTCGGTGTGGATCTGGGCGGCACCATGGTCAAAATCGCCTATTTCGACGAAAACGGCACCATGCTGGGCAAATGGGAGATCCCCATCATCGTCGATGACGAAGGCAGGAAGCTCCTGTCCAATATCGCAGCCTCCATCCGCCAGTTTCTCGCCCAGAAATCCATCGCCCCCGATTCCATCGTGGGCGTGGGCGTGGGCGTCCCCGGTCCCGTCAATGCCGCGGGCGTGGTCAACAAGTGCGTCAATCTGGGCTGGGGCCGGTTCAACATCGCCGAGGAACTGTCCAAGCTGCTGGGCTTCCCCGTCAAGGCCGGCAATGACGCCAATGTGGCCGCCCTGGGCGAATGCTGGAAAGGCGGCGGCCGTGGCTCCGAGAACATGATCTTCGCCGCGCTGGGAACCGGCGTCGGCGGCGGCATCGTCATCGGCGGCCGTCTGCTCTACGGTGCGCATGGCTCCGCCGCCGAGATCGGCCACCTGGTCATCAACCGTGACGAGCCGGAGCCATGCAACTGCGGCAAGCACGGCTGCATGGAGCAGTACTGCTCCTCCACCGGCATTGTGCGCATGGCGCAGAGGATTCTGAACCAGTCCAACGCCTATTCCAAGCTGCGCCAGCATAACCCCCTGACCTGCCGGGACATCTTCGCCTGCGGCCGGTCCGGCGACGAACTGGCCGAGCGGGTACTCAACCAGTACTATGCCTACCTGGGCGAAGCCCTGGCCAATCTGTGCGACATGGTGGATCCCGAGGCTGTGGTTCTGGGCGGCGGCATCAGCAAGGCGGGGCAGATGCTCCTGGACGGCGTGCGTCCCCATTTCGACCGGCATGTTTTCCACGCCGCCAGCGGCGCCCGGTTTGCCCTGGCCTCCCTGGGCAACGACGCCGGCGTCTACGGCGCCTTCAAGCTGGTTCTGGATGCCTTCGGCTGATAGGATGCAGAAAAAACACAGCGGACAATTGTCCGCTGTGTTTTTGTTTTCAGATTAAAGCTTTACTCCCCCGCAGCGGCCTGGATGACCCAAAGGGCCCTGATCTGTCCTTTGATGTCGTTGAAGTCCCACAGCTTTCCGGAGTTTACATAACTATTCGGATCATTGAGCGTCAGCATGCCGTTCTGATAGCCAGTCAGCACGATAAAGTGCTCGGAATCCGTAAAATCGCCGGGACCCACCACCGCGATGATGGGATTGCCGCCCTGGAGATAGGCAGTGACCTTATCCCTCTCCCGGGCCAGCGTCTTGACCTGCAGCCCCAGCGCCGGGCCGCCCACGCTGATGAGGGTCCACTTGGAGCCGCTGGCCTCCACACAGAATCCGCTGCGCTCCGCGAACTTCACAATCCGGTCGGGATAAAAGGTGGCGTCTCCCGTCACATAGTAGCCCGCCATGGCCAGACACATGGGGCCGCTGCCGTTGATGGCCGCCATATCATCGCCGCAGGTCAGATAGCCCCACCGCTTGTCCCACTGCATGAACAGCGGAACACCGGCCTTCAGATCATATGTACTCAGATCGATCTCCGGCTCTTCCTCCCGGAAGGGATAGTTCAGCACGAATTCCTCCGTCTCCGGATTGCGTTCCAGCAGCGCCACCAGGTTCTCGGGGTACTGCAGAGCGGAGATTCCGTTCTCCCGGGCGTAAGCATAGATGTCCAGCTCCGCCTGGCTGGGTTTATCCACCACCAGATGGAGCATCAGGACGCTGCACATCAGCAGCGTGGCCAGCAGCGCCGACAGTCTCCATCTGGCCTGCCGCTTCCGCTCCAGCTTATCGTGCAGGGATTCCTGCGGTTCCTTCTTTTTTTCCGGGGTGTCGTCTTTCTTTTCTTTTTCTTCCATAACTGTTACTCCTGTCTGCGTGCGTCCCGGTCACCGGATCTTCTTCCCGTCCAGCACAGCCTCCGTCAGCTTCCCGTGGTCATAGCGCAGGGTCAGCAGGAAGAACGGCGCCTCCTGCCACAGCAGGTCCAGAAAGATCTGGTCGCCCTCCCATTTGGGAAGCTCATCCAGAAAATCCCGGCTGACCCACTGCAGGTCGCCCTCGTCGCATTCCTTCATCTGTCCTTCGAAGCCGTCGGCGGTGAACAGGTACATATATTCCCCGTCCTCCCCCTCGCTCAGGTAGGTCACCACGCCCCGGCACCGCCAGGCGGTCAGGGTCAGCCCTGTTTCCTCCTTCGCTTCCCGCAGGAGGCATTCGTCAGGACTCTCCCCCTCTTCGAATTTGCCGCCGATGCCGATCCACTTGTCACGGTTGATATCATTTTTCTTCTTCACCCGGTGCAGCATCAAAACCTCGTCCCCCCGGGTAATATAGCAAAGGCTGGTATTCTGCATCATACACAGTCACTCCCATCTTATGTGCGTATTATTATAGCACAGATATGTTAATTTTCAACTTCCTATTGTACATCCCCCATCTTTTTGCTATAATATAGAGAAAAAGATATATTGGATGTGTGTGGATGTGAAATACGGAATTTGGAATGTGGCACAGCCTGAGATGAGCGCTGTGAACGCCCTGGTGGGCAGCGGATACTCCCCCCTGACCGCCATGATTTTGTCCGCCCGCGGCATTGCGGGCCCCCGGGAGGCGGCTGCATATCTGGACTGCAACGCTCCCCTGCTGGATCCCTTCCTGATGACGGACATGGACAAAGCCGCCGGACGGGTGGGCCTTGCCATAAGCCGCGGTGAGAAGATCGCCGTCTTCGGTGACTACGATGTGGACGGCATCACCGCCACGTGTTTATTGACTGATTTTCTGCGCCGCCGGGGCGCCGACGTGGTCAGCTATATCCCCGGCCGCCTGGAGGAGGGCTACGGCCTGAACCCCATCGCCATCCGCCAGCTGGCGGGCGAGGGCGTCAAACTGATCATCACCGTCGACTGCGGCATCACCGCCGTGGAGGAAGCGGAGCTGTGCCGGAATCTGGGCATGGAACTGGTCATCACCGACCACCATGAATGTAAAGAAACCCTGCCCCGTGCCGTGGCTGTGGTGGATCCCCACCGGCCCGACGGCGGCTATCCCCATATGAACCTTTCCGGCGTGGGCGTGGCATTCAAGCTGGCTGCCGCCCTCTGCGGCTCCCAGGAGGAAGTCCTGGCAGACTACGCCGATATGGTCTGCCTGGGCACCGTGGCGGACGTGATGCTGCTGCAGGGCGAGAACCGGGTCTTCGTGGACCGGGGCCTGCAGTCCCTGCGCCATACCCACCGGCCCGGCATCACCGCCCTGATGCGCGAGGCCGGCTGCTCCCCTGACAATGTCAGCGCCTCCTCCATCGGCTTCATGCTGGCGCCCCGGATCAACGCCGCCGGCCGCATGGGCCAGATCGATCTGGCGGTGGAGCTGTTCCTCACCGATGATCCCGACCGGGCCGCCCTGCTTGCCCGCTCCCTGTGTGATCTGAACCGCCAGCGCCAGAGCGTGGAATCCGAGATCTACAGCCAGGCTGTCGCCATGCTCCCCGCAGGCCAGCCCCCGGAGGCCATCGTCCTGGCCGACGAGACCTGGCACCAGGGCGTGGTCGGCATCGTGGCCAGCCGCATCGCAGAGGAATTCTGCTGCCCCACCTTTCTGATCTGCCTGGACGGCGAGCACGGCAAGGCCAGCTCCCGGTCCTTCGGCGGCTTCAATCTGTTTACATCCCTGAATACCCTGGCCCCCCTGCTGGAAAGCTACGGCGGTCATGAGCTGGCGGCGGGCTTCACCATTTCCCGCAGCCGCATCCCCGACTTCCGCCGGGAGATCTGCCGCCTGGCCGCAGATTTCTACGCCGGCAGCGTCCCCCGCACCAGCCTGGACATCGACTGCGCCATCCAGCCGGAGCTGCTGACGCTGAAGGGCATCGAATCCCTGAATGCCCTGGAGCCCTGCGGCAGCGGCTGCCCCAAGCCGGTGCTGATGATGAAAAACCTCACCATCGAGCGCGTCAGTCTTGTCGGCGGCGGACGGCATACCCGCCTGCGGCTGCGTGCCGGCCGGACGGGACTCAACGCCATCTATTTTTCCGCCACCCCCGAGTCCGCCTCCATCCAGCCCGGCGACCTGGTGGATGTGGCATTCAACCCCCAGATCAATGAATTCCGGGGCGAGCGCACCGTTCAGATGAACGTGCTGGACATCCGTCCCAGCTGCGCCGCACCCTGTTCTCCGGAAATGGCCGATTACCACGCCATGACAGCAGGCAGCCTGACCCCCGCCATGGCCGCCGCCCTGCTGCCCGACCGGAAAATGCTTGCCATGGTCTGGCGGTATCTGGCCGCCGTCCCCGGTCCCATCCGGGAGACCCCCATGTGCCTTTGCCGGAAGATCGTCCGCTGGTCCGGCGCCCCCATGCGCCTGGGACAGCTGCTGATCTGCCTGGATATCTTCCGCGATGTGCAGCTGCTGCAGGTCCGGCGGCTGCACAAGGATCTGACCATTCACCTGACCCCCGGCTCCCGGAAAGCGGACCTGAACCGGAGCCAGACCATGCAGAAGCTCCTGCAGATGAAAGAAGGCTGAATTTATGGAAACTTTTGCTGATCATTATTCGTCCATGATGGCTACCATCCGGGAACAAATGCCCGGTGCGGACATGGCGCTGATCCAGAAGGCCGTCGAATACGCCGACGCCAAGCACCAGCACCAGAAGCGCAAGGACGGTTCCCCCTATATCATCCATCCCCTGGCGGTGGCGGAGATCGTCACGGAAATGGGCCTGGACCAGGACAGTGTCCTGGGCGCCCTGCTCCACGACTGCATCGAAGACACCGACGCTTCCCATGACGACATCGAGAAGATCTTCGGCCAGACCGTTGCCGAGCTTGTCGAAGGCGTCACCAAACTGACCAAGGCCAATTTCTCCACCACCGAGCAGGCCCAGATGGAGAACCTGCGCAAGATGTTCATGGCCATGTCCAAGGACATCCGGGTGGTGCTCATCAAGATCGCCGACCGGCTCCACAATATGCGCACCATGCAGTACCAGTCCCCCGCCAAGCAGGTCATCAAGTGCCGGGAGACTATGGACATCTACGCCCCCCTGGCCCACCGCCTGGGTATGCAGCGCATCAAGTGGGAGCTGGAGGATACCTCCCTGCGTTACCTCTACCCCACGGAATACCAGCAGATCACCGAGCATCTGCGCAGCCACCGGGCCGAGGACGAGGCCTTCATGCTGGCCATCCAGGATAAGATCGACCAGCGCCTGTCCGCCGTGGGCATCGAAAACAAGACCTACGGCCGCATCAAGCACGTCTACTCCATCTACCGCAAGATGCAGGCCCAGAGCAAGTCCATCGACGAGCTCTACGATATCTACGCCTTCCGGGTGGTGGTCGACACCATCCCCGACTGCTATAACGTCCTGGGCCACATGCATGACCTGTTCAATCTGGTGCCCGGCCGCTTCAAGGACTATATCTCCACCCCCAAGCCCAACATGTACCAGTCCCTGCACACCACCGTCATCGGCTCCCAGGGCATTCCCTTCGAGGTGCAGATCCGCACCTGGGATATGCACGAGACTGCCGAATACGGCATCGCCGCCCACTGGAAGTATAAGCAGGGCACCGGCGACGGCCAGGAGAAGGACTTCGAATGGGTGCGCCGTCTGCTGGAGAGCCAGCAGGACACCGATGCCGAGGACTATGTCCGCTCCCTGAAGATCGACATGTTCGACGACGAGGTCTTCGTCTTCACTCCCAAGGGCCGCATCGTCAGCCTCCCCGCCGGCTCCACCCCCATCGACTTTGCTTACGCCATCCATTCCGGCGTGGGCAACGCCATGGTGGGCGCCAAGGTCAACAACCGCATCGCCAACATCGACATGACCCTGAAAAACGGCGACATTGTAGAGGTGCTGACCTCCAAGTCCGCCAAGGGCCCCAGCCGTGACTGGCTGAATATCTGCAAGTCCAACCAGGCCCGCACCAAGATCAAGCAGTGGTTCAAGAAGGAACGCCGGGAGGAAAATGTCACCCACGGCCGCGCCTCCTTCGAAGCCGAAATGCGCCGGGCCGGTCTGCCCCTGGCGCTGACCATCGACCCCGAGGTCTCCCCCATTCTCCTCCGGAAGCTGTCCTTCGGCGACTGGGAGGATATGTACGCCGCCATCGGCTACGGCGGCCTCACCGCGGTCAAGGCTGTGGGCCGCATCCGGGACGATCTGAACAAGATCATGAAGGGCCAGTCCCTGGAGCAGGGCCAGCAGAGCCCCCTGCGGATCAGCCCCGACAATCCCAATCTCAAGAACAACCGCCACGCCGTCAACGGCATCGTGGTGGAGGATATCGACTCCTGCATGGTCAAGTTCGCCAAGTGCTGTACCCCCGTCCCCGGAGACAGCGTGGTGGGCTTCATCACCAAGGGCTTCGGCGTCAGCGTCCACCGCTGCGACTGCCCCAACGCCGCCAACCGGGATCATCCCGTCCATGCCGCCCGCTGGGTGCGCTGCCACTGGGCGCAGCAGGAGGATCAGCCCTTCGACACCATTCTGGAGCTGGAATTCACCACCCGGGACTGCCTGTATATGGACGTGGGCACGGTCTTCGCCTCCAGCCGGATCCGGGTCAAGGAGCTGAGCGGCAAGGATATCCCCGGCGGCCGCAGCCTCTTCACCGCCCGCTTTGAGGTCAGGAACGTGGCCGAGCTGGAAGCCATCCGTAACAAGCTCATGTCCATCCCCGACATCGTCAGTATCCGCCGGGGACAGAACTAAAAGGCTCCCCTCAATGGGAGCCTTGAAAGGAGATCAACCGCAATGCGCGCTGTACTAACCCGCGTCAAATCCGCCTCCGTCACCATTGACGGCAAGGTAAACGGCAAAATCGGTCCCGGTTTTCTGATCCTGCTGGGTGTCGGCCCCAACGACACCGAGAAGGAATGCCGTTACCTGGCCGAAAAGGCCCTGGGTCTGCGGATCTTTGAAGACGAAAACGATAAAATGAACCTGGGGCTGGACGCCATCGGCGGCGAAGTCCTGGTGGTCAGCCAGTTCACCCTCTACGGCAACTGCCGCAAGGGCCGCCGCCCCAGCTTCGCCGGCGCCGCCGGTCCGGAGCTGGGCAATGCCCTCTACGAGAAGTTCCTGGAAATCTGCGCTGAACTGGGCTATCCCCCCCAGCACGGCGAATTTGGCGCCCATATGGAGGTGGAATCCGTCAACGACGGCCCCGTCACCCTGATCCTGGACACCGACCAGCTCATGAACGAGCCCCGGAGGTAACTATGCTGAAAATCTATACCCTCCCCCTGGGCGATTACCAGACCAACTGCTACATCGTCCACGAAGAGTCTTCCAAAACCTGCGCCGTCATCGATCCCGGCTATCAGGCCGGAACCATCCTGAAGGCCCTGGACAAACTGGGACTGACCCTGGACGCCATCCTGCTGACCCACGGCCACTTTGACCACGTGGGCGCGGTTCAGGCACTGGTGGAAGCCACCGGCTGCAAGCTGTGGATGAGCGAAAGCGACTGGTCCCAGTTCCCCAGCCCCGTCATCGAACACTACTTTCCCCTGGCAAACTGCGATTTCTGCGAAGTCCAGTTCTGCGAGGACGATGAGATCATCCATGCCGGCGGTCTGACCTTCCACGCCCTGGCCACCCCCGGCCACACCACCGGCTCCATGTGCTTTATCTGTGAGAACGCCCTGTTCTCCGGCGATACCCTCTTTGCCCGCTCCTGCGGCCGCACCGACCTGCCCGGCGGCGACTGGGACACCATTCAGTGCTCCCTGGAGCGTCTTGCCGAGCTGGAAGGCGACTACACCGTCCTCCCCGGTCACGGCGAAGCCACCACCCTGGAGCGGGAACGCCGCCTGAATCCCTATATGCGCTGATGCGCAATGCAGAATGATGAATTATGAATGCTGAATTGTGGTATCCCCTGATTCAGCATTCAACATTTTACATTACGCATTCATAATGAGGTAATCTTATGAAACTGACACTCATCGGTCATGACGACCGTTATGCCGTGGAGCAGCTGCAGATGGCACTGTTTCCGGACAATCAGGGCGGCGAAGCTGTGTCCACCCTCCACCGGGGTGCCACCTGGCTCACCGCCACCACCAAAATTATGGTGGACGACCGCACCGTCACCGCCTCCCGCCGCCTGAAAGCAGCTGAGGAAACCGTGCGCCTGCGCCGCCGCGCTCTGCAGCAGAGCTACTACCTGGCTGCGGTGCAGCTTCTCGACCACGCCCCCGCCTGGGGTGCCCTGGCCGGCGTCCGTCCCACAAAGATCACCACCAAACACATCCTGGAAGGCGGCACCCCCAAATCTGCCGATAAGCTCCTCCGGGATGTTTACTACGTTACGGAAGACCGCCGCAAGCTGGCTCTCGACTGCTCTGAATCCACCGTGGCGGCGGCGAAGCTGCTGGAGCCCACCGACGTTTCCCTCTACGTGGGCATTCCCTTCTGCCCCACCCGCTGTACCTATTGCAGCTTTGTCTCCCGCTCCATCGGCAAGCGGACGGAGCTTCTGGACCCCTATCTCCAGTCCCTGCTGAAAGAGATTGAAGTCACCGGCAGGCTTCTGGCAAATTCCGGCCGCCATGTGCGTACAATCTATATTGGCGGCGGCACCCCCACCACCCTGTCGGCAGAGCAGATGGCCATTCTTCTGGATGCCATTCGCGACAGCTTCGACCTGAGCCGCTGCATCGAGTTCACCGTGGAGGGCGGACGCCCCGACACCCTGGACGAGCAGAAGCTGCGCACCATCTTCGAGCACGGCGCCGACCGGATGTCCATCAACCCCCAGACCATGGAGGATCATGTCCTCCGGGCCTGCGGACGCCCCCACAAGGGCGCGGATGTGATCCGGGCATACCGGGAAGCCGTGGACGCAGGCTTCAAAGCCATCAACATGGATCTCATCGCCGGGCTTCCCGCCGATGATCTGGACGGCTTCAAGCGTTCTCTCGACGCCGTGGCCGCCCTGAATCCTGCCAATATCACCGTCCACACCCTGGCGCTGAAAAAGGGCGCCGACCTCTTCGAGCGCCGGGTGCAGCTCCCCTCCGCCGGGGAAGTTACGGAAATGGTGGCCTATGCCAACAAGACCCTCTCCGCCCTGGGCTACAAGCCCTACTACCTCTACCGCCAGAAGTACATGTCCGGCTCCTTCGAGAATGTGGGCTGGAGCCGGGACAATCTGGACTGCCTGTACAACATCTACATGATGGAGGAGGTCCACACCATCCTGTCCCTGGGCGGCGGCGGCATGAACAAGGTCAATTTCCCCGACGGCAGCCTCAAGCGCTTCCATAACCCCAAATTCCCCGAACAGTACATCGAAATGCTGGACGACGTCCTGAAGCAGAAAGAAGAAATGTTCGAGCTGATGTCTTCAAATTGACAATTGAGAGTTGAAAATTAAATTTTTTGTGGTATTATTTTAGTTTGCCGGCATTGCCGGCCCCACAATTTTGAAGTTTTCACTTTCAGGAAAGGAAGTTTAATTTTGGACACTCTTATTTCCAACGTCACCATCGTGACCATGAATGAAAAAATGGACGTGCTCTTCGGCGCGAACCTGGGCATTGACGGCGGCAAGATCGTCTCCATCTCCAAGGTCGCTCCCAAGGAGCCGCCCAAGACCATCATCGACGGTACCGGCATGGTGGTCATGCCCGGCCTCATCAACTGCCACACCGCCCTGGCCACCACAGCGCTTCGCAGCTTCTGCGATGACCTGACCGGCGCGGAAGCCCTGGACGCCCAGCTGCGCAAGGAGGCCAAGATGGACTCCCGTGCCGCCAGGGCCTCTGCCCTGCTGGGCATCGCCGAGTGCCTTCGCTTCGGAATCACCTCCGTCTCCGACAATTATTACTACCCCGCCGCCACCGCTGAAGCCGTGGCAGAATCCGGCATCAAGGGCAACCTCTCCCTGTCCGCCTACCGCTTCATCGACCAGAACGAGGATTTCGACTTTGACACCGATGAACAGTGCCGGGAGCTGGTGAAGGTCACCGAAAAGTGGCACAATCACGAAGACGGCCGCATCAAGATCGACGCCGGTATCCACGCCGAGTACACCAGCAACTACAGGCTCTGGGAAGCCCTGGCGGGCTTTGCCCACGAGCAGGGCCTCGGCATGCAGCTGAATCTGGCCCAGACCCAGGGCGAGGTGGAGTCCTGCCTGGACCGCACCGGTATGGGTCCCGGCGAGCTGCTGGCCTGTCACCGGCTCTTCGCCGTCCCCGCCACCGCCGCCGGCTGCAACTGCCTGGAAGAGCACGAGCGCAGGCTGCTGGGCAAGAAGGGCGTCTCCGCCGTTGCCACCCCCCTGCGGGATGCCAAGGCCGGCCGCCCCACCACGCCCATTCTCGACTGCGTCAAGGCCGGTATGAACGTAGCCCTGGGCACCGGCGGCGCCATCGAGTGCGGCAATCTGGATATGTTCGAGGTGATCCGGGGTGCATCCATGGCTGTGCGCAGTACTTCCGGCGACGCTGCCGCCCTGCCCAGCCCCGCCGCCCTGATGATGGCCACCGTCTGCGGCGCCCGCGCCCAGGGCCGCGCCACCGAGTGCGGTATGATCAAGGAGGGTATGGACGCCGACCTGTGCCTCATCGACTTCTCCGCCCCCCACCTGATCCCCTGCCACAACGTCCATAACGGTCTGGTCTTCTCCGCCAAGGGCGGCGACGTAGCCATGACCATGGTCCGCGGCAGGATCCTGTATCAGAATGGCAAGTTCCCCACCATCGACCTGAAGTCCGTCGTGGAAGAGCTGACCACCTACGCCCTGCCCAAGCTGTTTAGCGAGGATAAGTAAAGGAGCAAGCTATGTCCGACAAAAAAGCGCAAAATTTCCTGCAAGGCACCGCCCTGCTTGCCATGGCCAACGCCATCGTCAAGGTCATCGGTGCCGTGTACAAGATCCCCCTCAATGCCATCATCGGTGAGCAGGGCTTCGGCTATTTCAACACCGCCTATGAGATCTACTCCGTACTGTTGATGATCTCCACGGCCGGCCTGCCCGTGGCCATGAGCCGCATGATCTCCGAAGCCAGCGCCCAGGGCCGCTACGCCCAGGTGCGCCGGATCTACCATACCGCCCACACCATCTTCCTGGGACTGGGCATCGCCGGCAGTTTGCTGATGACGGTGTTCTGCCGCCAGCTGGCCGCCTTCCAGAACCAGCCCGACGCCTGGGCCGCCATCGGCTGCCTTGGCCCCAGTATGCTGCTCATCTGCGTCATGAGTTCCTTCCGGGGCTTCTTCCAGGGTCAGAGCGACATGCTCCCCACCTCCGTCTCCCAGGTCATTGAAGCCTCCGTCAAGCTCATCGTGGGCATGGTGGCTGCCATCGCTCTGCTGAAGCTGACCGCCTCCGTCCCCCTGGCCGCCGGCGGCGCCATCCTGGGCGTCACCGTCAGCTGCCTGGTGAGCGTCATCTATCTGTACAACTGCTTCCGCAAAGCCTATAAGATCCTGCCCGTCACCGACGAGAACGTTACCTCCTTCGGCGCCACGGCCAGGCTGCTGCTGGCCATCGCCGTGCCCATCACCATCGGCTCCGCCGGCCTGCAGCTGCTGACCATGCTGGAGACCAAGGTCTATATGGGTCAGCTGCTGGGTCTGGGCTACGCCCAGGAGGAAGCCGACACCATGCGCGGCATCTACTCCATGACGCAGACCATCTTCAACATGCCCTGCTCCTTCATCTATCCCATCACCATCCCCATCATCCCCGCCATCACGGCGCAGCTGACCCTGGGTGAGCACAGAAACGCCCAGGCTACCGGCGAATCCGCCGCCCGTGTCACCGGCCTGATCTGTATGCCCTGCGCCCTGGGTCTGGCCGTCCTGGCCGAGCCCGTCACCGCATTGCTGGGCGGCTACGAGGGCGAGAAGCTGGCTCTGGCTACCCAGTTGATGACCTTCCTGGGCATCAGCATTATCTTCAATGCCATTGTGCTGCTGACCAACGCCATGATGCAGGCCCACGGCCATCCCACCATCCCCGTCATCAACGTATTTGTAGGCGGTCTGGCGAAGCTGGCCATCATCTTCCTGCTCACCGGCAATCCCGCCATCAATATTCTCGGCGCGCCTGTGGGCACTGTGTGCTGCTACCTGATCATCTCCATCCTGAACCTGATCTCCATGCGCCGGGTGATTTCCCATCCCCCCGCCGTCATCCGCAATCTGATCCGTCCCTTCGTCGCCGCCTGCATCATGGGCGTGTGCGCCTGGAGCGCCTGGTGGGTGCTGAAGACCATCGCCGGCATCAGCTCCAGCCTGATCCTGTGCGCCCTGCCCGTCATGGTGGGCGTGGTGGTTTATGTCATCGCCGCCGTTTCTCTGCGGGCCATCACCCGGGAAGACTGTCTGCTGCTGCCCAAGGGTGAAAAAATCGCAAAAATCCTCCATCTGCGATAAAAAGTTGTTGCATTTCCGGTCAAAATATGTTACTTTGGTACAGCGATTTTTGAATTGGAAAGAGGAAGCCAGCAAATGAACAAGACCGAACTCATTGCCGCCGCCGCCCAGGCCACCGGCATGACCAAGAAGGACACCGAGCGGGTCCTCAATGCCGCTCTGGACACCATCACAGCCTCCCTCGTCCGGGGCGAGAAGGTCCAGCTGTCCGGCTTCGGCACCTTCGAGGTGAAGGACCGGGAAGCCCGGGTGGGCCGCAACCCCCGCACCAAGGAACCTGTGGAGATCCCCGCCACCTGTGTCCCCGTGTTCAAGGCCAGCACCGCCCTGCGCGACACCGTGGCAAAGCAGTAAGGAGAACATCCATGCGTCTTGACAAATATCTGAAAGTCTCCCGTCTCATCAAACGCCGCACCGTGGCCAACGAAGCCTGCGACAACGGCCGCATCAGCGTCAACGGCCGCGTGGTGAAAGCCAGCTACGACGTGAAAGTCGGTGATAAGATCGAGATCGCCCTGGGTAATCGAACCCTGGCCGTGGAGGTCCTGGTGGTGGCTGAGACCGTCCGCAAGGACGACGCCGCCGCTATGTACAAGGAAGTATAAAAAGAAACCGCCTGAGAAGCATCAAAGCCTCTCAGGCGGTTTTTCTGTCTCAAAACGCGTCGAGCCGGTGTACAATGACACTGACTTGTCAGCAGCAAATGATCGGCATTCTTCCGCCGCAGCAGAAGATATTCGCCAGATAGCACAGACACATGCCGGAGCAGGGATCCAGCCGCATATTGAAGCCGCCGAAATTGCCGGCCGTCTGGCGGTAGTCGCTGCCGCCGTACTCGATCTGGTTCAGCAGGTTCAGGTACTGCTGGTTGTCCGGGTCCATGCTCACCGCCCGGCGGATGTGCTCCAGAGCCGTCACCTGATTGCCCAGGCCGTCATGGGCACGGGCGCTGAGGTAGTACCAGTGGGCACCCCGCTGGGAAGAATTCTCCAGGGCGTTCAGCGCCTGCTGATACTGGCCGAAACGGATGTACTGGGCCGCCGCCTGCTGGTACTGGTCGGCGTACTGGGTCTGCTGCTGGTAGCCGCCGTAGCCGCTCCAGCCATAACCGCCAAAGGGATTGTAGCCGTAGCCGCCCTGGCTGCTCTGGCCGCTGTAGCCGCCGCCATAGCCCTGGGGCTGCGGATTCTTGATCTGCTCGTAGGCGGCATTGACCTCCTTCATCTTCCGGGCGGCTTCCTCGTCACCGGGATTCAGATCGGGGTGGTATTTCTTTGCAAGGCGACGGTACGCCTTTTTTATCTCCTCATCGGAGGCGTCGGGGCCGACCCCCAACACTTTATAAGGATCTTCGATCATGCTTCGTCCTCCGCTTTTTTCCGCATTCCATTCAGGCTGCTCCACACGCCGGAGTACAGGATATTGTCCAGGATGTCCTTATCCTGAACCAGGGGCAGCTTTTCATATTCCCGGGTGCACCGGCCCAGGGCCAGCACCAGGTATTCCTCCCACCGCTTCCAGTCCTCGTCGGAACCCATGGCAATGTAGGGATTGTACTTTCCTTTTCTCTTATCCCTCCGGTAGTCCACCGCAGCGTCGGCCAGGTAGATGAACCGGCCCAGATGGAAGCCCATCTGCCGCAGGGTCTGCGCCCACAGATCCTCCCGGTATACCAGGATCTCGGCCATAAGCCTGCCGAAGCAGTTTGCCGGCTCGTCGGGATTGGGGCAGTTTGCCTTTTCCAGCTCACTCAGGGCTGCGATACAGTCCCGGATGGCGGCGCACTGGCGGGGATACTTCTTTTCGATCTCCGGGCAGGTCTTTCCAAAGACCCCAGCCAGGAGCTTCGCGTGCTTCTTCCCGTCGTCCTGCCAGTCATCCAGGCAGTTGTAGTAGGCCAGGGCCACATTCATGTCCGCGGCATAGCGGACGTATTCACAGTCGATCTTGACCCGGCGCTTCGGATGCACCAGGCAGCGGTTGACACCGCTTTCTTCTTCCGGCTCATACAGGCTCATCAGCAGGATCGCCAGGAAGGCCATGTCATAGCTGAGTCCCAGTCGGGCGGTCTGGGAGGCCTGCTCCCGGATGGCATGGCAGATGCCGCAGTACACACCGCCGTAGCGCGCCTGCCGCTCCTTTGTCATCTCGCTGAGACTGGCCGTTACATATCCAAACATCACGTTCACGCTCCTTTTGCATCCATCTTATTTCCTATCTGTGAACAGAGCGTAAACAGGGGAAAAATTTACGAAAAAGTCATAAAAATGGCAACTGATGGCGCAGCTCCAAAGGCTCCCGGGCCGGTGCTGCCCTATCTTTCCATCAAAAAACGGTTCAGCGCCGCTCCGGCGAAGATGATGCACACGCACACATACAGCCACACCATCGCCATCACCGCCAGGTACATGCCGCCGGGGAAGCGGCCTGCGTACCAGGAAAACCCGGCGGACACCGCCGTCCAGCCCAAACTCGCCAGCACCGCCCCGGGGAAGCACGCCCCCACCCGGACGGGCCTGCTGGGTAGAAACCGGTACATGGCACAGAACACGAACGTCTGAGCCAGCAGCAGCACCACAAAGCGCAGCCCGCCCAGCCCTGTGATGCCGAAGTCCTCCAGCAGCTTCAGCGCTCTTCCGCCAAATACATGGAAGGTCAGGGTCATCAGCAGCACCAGGATGAACAGCAGCGTATACCCCGCGCTGACGATGCGTACCCGCAGCCAGCTCCGGTCCTCCGGAAATCCCGCCACGGCGTTAAGCCCCCGCAGGATTCCGTACATCCCCCGCCCCGCGGACCACAGGGCCGTCAGGGCTGAAACAGACAGGGCAGACCGGGACGCCCCGGCATCGGTCCGGGCGATCATCTCCCAGGCAAACTCATGAAGCGCCTCCGGCAGAAAAGCCCGGCACAGCTCCATCAGATCCCCCGGCTCCAGCGCCGTGTACCGCAGCAGCCCCAGCACCAGAACCAGCGCCGGAAACGCCGACAGCACCATAAAATAGGAAGTATTCGCCCCATGGAGGGGGATCTCCATGGCATTTATCTTCTCAAATAAAACCCGCAGATTTCCGCGCAAATTACCACCCCGAAGGTAAATTGTAGTTTGTCGTACACTTAACGTTTTCAATTGTAGGGGACGGGTCGCCCGTCCCGGCGGTAAAACCTGGCGAATTGACATTTGTATCGGCGAATTCGTAATCGGAAGGTTCACGGGACGGGGAACCCGTCCCCT
>JAFTVM010000051.1 GCA_017465745.1 Oscillospiraceae bacterium | reverse complement strand
CCAGGCTGTCAACGCTGCCCGTAAGCAGGCGATCGCCAACGGCATGTCCACCGAAGAGGCCATTGCCACCATCACCGACGAGACCGTCGCCAAGTAATTCCTGCCTAAACAGCATCCCCCGCAGCATCCGCTGCGGGGGATATTTCGTATATACAGGCAGAACATTTTCGTACATTCTGTATGGAAATATAACCCCTTTCCTTGACAGAAATATGGCCAGTTTGTATAATGGCCATGTTAACATTGTGTTAATGTCACGACATATTTACCAATTGAAAGAAGGTACAACATGGACGAGAAAAAGTTAGAAAAGCGGGCGCTGAAGAAGGCCTATAAGAGAGCCAAGCGCCGCGCCATCGCCCCCTGGAAGGGGCTGACCATCCTCCTGCTGGTCCTGTCGATCATCGTCGTGCCCCTGGGCATCGTGCTGAGCATGTTCGACAACACCCTGGCAGCCTTCGTCGGCGGCAGCTTCTGGGAACTGGAGAATGAGGATCCCAATGCCAACTACTTCCAGATGGATTTCGCCACCAATGAAGAGCTCTACGCCCGCGGCGAAGAAACCTGCTATCAGGTGGAAGCCGAAGGTGCAGTCCTGCTGATGAACAACGGTGCCCTGCCCCTGGCAGAGGGTTCCAAGGTCAGCACCCTGTCCTCCAGCTCTGTCAACATCGTCTACGGCGGCACCGGTTCTGCCAACGTGGACGCCTCCAAGGCAGACAATCTGAAGGTTTCTCTGGAGAAATCCGGCTTCGAGGTCAATCCCACCCTGTGGGACTGGTATCTGAGCGAAGAGGGCGCCGCCTATAACCGCAGCGCCGGCAGCGGCGAGAGCGCTGTCCTGGCCGGTCAGTGCACCATCGCCGAAGTCCCCATGGACGTCTATCCCCAGGACGTGCTGAACTCCGTCGAGACCTACGGTGACGCCGTCATCATCACCTTCTCCCGCGTCGGCGGCGAAGGCTATGACCTGGAATTCCAGGAATACAACTACCTGGCCCTGGACGAGAACGAAAAGGCCATGCTGCAGTGGGCTTCCGAGCAGAAGCAGGCAGGCAAGGTCAGGAGCATCGTCGTTCTGATCAACTCCTCCAACGCCCTGCAGGTGGACTTCCTGAAGGGCAACCCCTATGATGTGGACGCCTGCCTGTGGATCGGCGGCGTGGGCATCAAGGGCACCAACGCTGTCACCGACATTCTGGCAGGCCATGTCAACCCCTCCGGCAGCCTGGTGGACACCTATTGCTACGACAACTACTCCTCCCCCGCCATGCAGAACTTTGTGGCCACCACCTACGGCGGCTACGCTGACGGCATCATCTCCGCCAACGCCAAGTCCTACATGATCTACCAGGAAGGCATCTATGTGGGCTACAAGTACTATGAGACCCGTTACGAGGACTATGTCATGGGTACCGGCAACGCCGGCGCCTACGCCTACGGCGACGACGTGGCATTCCCCTTCGGCTTCGGTCTGAGCTACACCAGCTTCGACTACTCCGGTATGTCCTCCGTGTACAACGAGGCCACCGACCAGTATGAACTCACCGTTACCGTCACCAACTCCGGCGCTGTGGCCGGCAAGGAGACCGTCCAGGTCTACTTCCAGGCTCCCTACACCGACTACGACAAGGCAAACGGCGTGGAGAAGGCTTCCGTGAACCTGGTTGGCTTCGCCAAGACCGATATCCTGGAGCCCGGCGATTCCGAGACCGTCACCGTCTATGTCGATAAGCGCGACATGGCTTCCTACGATACCTACGGTGCGGGCACCTATATCCTGGACGAGGGTATCTACTACCTGACTGCCGCCACCGACGCCCATAACGCCGTCAACAACATCCTGGCCGCCAAGGGCTACACCCCCGAGAGCACCGAGGGCCGCATGGATGCCGCAGGCAACGCTTCCCTGGTGGTCACCTGGGATCAGGTCGAATTCGACGCTGAGACCTACTCCACCTCCCTCAACGGCACCCCCATCACCAATCAGCTGTCCAGCGCCGACCTGAACCTGTACGAGGGCTGTGACGACACCATCGTCTACCTGTCCCGCAGCGACTGGGAGGGCACCTGGCCCACCGAGATCCACCAGATCGACCTGACCGAGCAGCTCATCGCTGACCTGCAGGATGTTCTGTACGATCCGGCTGACTACGAGACCGTGGATATGCCCACCCTGGGTGCCGATAACGGCATGATCCTCTACGACATGATGGGCAAGTCCTACGACGATCCCGACTGGCAGAAGCTGCTGGATCAGCTGACCTTCGACGAGATGGTCTCCCTGATCGGCGACTCCTTCCACTGGAGAATGCCCGCCCTGTCCGTCAACGCACCCGGCACCCGTGATGAGAATGGCCCCCAGGGTCTGACCGCTGCCCTGCTGGGTTCCGGCCTGGGCGATATCGAACCCACCGCCTTCACCTCTGAGGACGTGATGGCTGCCACCTACAATGTGGAGCTGATCTACGCAGTGGGCAACATCATCGGCAATGACTGTCTGGCTGCTGACGTGGTCTGCCTCTACGGCCCCGGCGCCAACACCCACCGTACCCCCTACGGCGGCCGCAACTTCGAATACTACTCCGAGGACGGCTTCCTGGCCGGCGAAATGGGCGGCGCAGAAGTCAAGGGTATCCAGGACAAGGGCGTCGACGTTGTCATGAAGCACTTTGCCCTGAACGACTGTGAGCAGGACCGTCTGGGTCAGGCCGCATGGGTGGGCGAGCAGGCTGCCCGTGAGATCTACCTGAAGGCATTCCAGAAGTCTCTGGAAGAGTCCGGCGGCAACGGCGTTATGACCGCCTACACCCGCTGGGGCACCCGCTGGTCCGGCAGCCACCACGGCCTGATGACCGGTATTCTCCGCGGCGAGTGGGGCAATATGGGCATGTCCATCACCGACAATGTCCTGGTCAACTACTGCAACGGCGTTGACGCTGTCATGGCCGGCGGCGTCACCACCTTCGACGCCATGATGCCCTACATCACCAACCAGCTGCCCAGCTTTGAAAATGATCCCGTCGTTGTTTCCGCCATGCGCGAGGCTGTCCACCACGACCTGTATGCCCTGGTCAACTCCTCCGGTATGAACGGTCTGGGTGCGGACACCATCGTCAAGGCAAAGCAGCCCATCGTCAACGATATTCTGGACACCGCTTCCATCGTCTGCCCCGTGCTGATGGTGGTCTGCGCTGTGCTGTGGATCCTGGGCGTGAAGAAGCTGCGCAAAACCGAGGAATACGCCGCCTGGAAGGCATTCAAGAAGCAGAAGTAAAGACCGAACCCGTAAAGGGCCCCGGAGCGATCCGGGGCCCTTTTTTCGCGTCAGTTGTTACGATTCCGTAAACAATCTCTCCTTTTAAGCTTCAATTCAGTTTTGCGTGATACGATTTTATCACCGAAACGGAAGGAGGATGCCCATGGCTTACCAGGCAGTATTCAAACGCTATGAACTGAAATATCTGATCACTCCGGCCCAGCGGGACGCTGTGCTGGCGGCGATCGCCCCCCACATGGCTCTGGACGAATACGGCCGGACCACGATCCGCAGCATCTATTTCGACACCCCGGATTACCGGCTCATCCGCCGCTCCATCGAGAAGCCCGTCTACAAAGAGAAGCTGCGTATCCGTTCCTACCGCCGGGCCACACCCCACAGCCAGGTCTTCGTGGAGCTGAAGAAAAAGTATGACCATGTGGTCTACAAGCGCCGCCTGTCGCTGCGGGAGGACGAAGTCCTGGACTGGCTCTGCGGGAAAACACACGATACCGGCGGCAGCCAGATCGCCCGGGAGATCGACTATTTCCTGTCGTTCTATGAAGGACTGCGCCCCACGGTGTTCCTCAGCTGCGAGCGGGAGGCCTACTGCTGCCGCGATGGGGGCGATTTCCGGGTGACCTTCGACGAGAATGTCCTCTGCCGCATGGATAATTTATCCCTGGAAGCGGACACCGGCGGCACCCCCATCCTGCCGGAGGGAAAGATTCTCATGGAGATCAAGTGTTCCGGCGGGATCCCCCTGTGGATGACCGGTGTTCTGACCCGGGAGCGGATCTTCCGCACCTCCTTCTCCAAATACGGCACTGCCTACCAGAATCTGATCTACAAAGGAGACAATATCTATGCTTGACACGTTTTTCCGGGGCGTATTCGATTCGTCTGCCGCCGCGGTGATTTCTCTCACCGATTTTTTACTGTGCCTGGGCTGCGCCCTGGTGCTGGGGCTGATCCTGGCCTGGGTCCATACCTTCCGCAACCGCTATACCCGCAGCTTCATCGTGACATTGGCCCTGCTGCCCGCCGTGGTGTGTGTGGTCATCATGATGGTCAACGGCAATGTGGGCGCGGGCGTGGCCGTGGCAGGCGCCTTCAGCCTGGTGCGCTTCCGCTCCGTTCCCGGCTCCGCCCGGGAGATCACCATGCTGTTTCTGGCCATGGGCGCCGGACTCATGGCGGGCATGGGCTATCTGGGCTTCTCCCTGGTGTTCACCGCCGTGATGGCCCTGGGCGTCATCGGCTGGAACAGCCTGAATTTCGGTGACAAGTCCGTCCTTTATAAGACCCTGAATATCACCATCCCCGAGGACCTGGACTATACGGACGTTTTCGGCCCCATCCTCCGGGAGTACGCATCCGATGTGGAGCTGATCCGGGTCAAGACCACCAATATGGGTTCCCTGTTTCGGCTGACCTACAACCTGACCCTCAGGGAAGCGGGAAAGGAAAAGGAAATGATCGACAAGCTCCGCTGCCGCAACGGCAATCTGGAGATCTCCGTTTCCCGCCAGGAAATGACCGCCATGGAGCTGTAAGGAGGTAGCCATGAACAGACTGATTGCACTGCTGCTGACACTTCTGCTGCTGGCAGGCTGCGGCAGCGGGACCGCTCCGGAAACTACGCCCGACGAAACCCAGGCCGGCGTATCCGCCGAAACGGATGCCGCTGATCGCTTCACCGACCGGGATTACCGGACGGAATACGAGATCGCAGAATGTGAGCTCATCACCCTGGGCAGCGAGGACGTCCTCATCAACCGGGCCGGCAGCTACCTGATCCAGGGCACCCTGGCCGACGGTCAGATCATCGTGGATGCGGACAAGCAGGAAAAGGTGCAGCTGATCCTGGACGGCGTCAGCATCACCTCCGCCGCCTCCGCTCCCATCTACATCCGCCAGGCGGATAAAGTCTTCATTACCCTGGTGGGCGAAAATGTGCTGACAAACGGCGGCAGCTTCGAAGCCATCGACGAAAATAACATCGACGCCGTCATCTTCTCCAAGGAGGATCTGACCCTCAACGGCACAGGCAGTCTGGCCATTTCCTCCCCCGCCGGCCACGGCATCGTCTCCAAGGACGAGCTGACCATCACCGGCGGCTTCTATGACATCACCTGCGCCTCCCACGGCATTTCCGGAAAGGACAATCTGTGCATCGCGGACGGTGCCTTCACCATCGCGGCAGGCAAGGACGGCCTTCACGCAGAAAACAATGACGACGCCACTCTGGGCTTCGGCTATATTGAGGGCGGCACATTCACCATCAGCGCCGAGGGCGATGGGCTGTCCGCCTCTTCCACGCTGGAGATCCGCGGCGGCGCCTTTGACATCACCACCGGAGGCGGCAGCGAAAACGGTGCCAAACAGGCCTCCGGCGGCTGGGGCCAGATGGGGGGCGGCCGGGGTCCCGGCGGCCCCGGCATGGGCGGCCAGGGCATGGGCTTCGGCAGCATGACTGAAACAGAAACCGAGGACTCTGCCTCCATCAAGGGCATTAAGGCAGCCTCCGATCTGACCATCACCGGCGGCAGCTTCACCCTCAACTGCGCCGACGACGCCGTCCACTCCAACACCAACGTGACCATCAAAGGCGGCGATTTCACCATCGCCACCGGCGACGATGCGTTCCACGCAGACGACACCCTGACCGTCGAAGGCGGTGCCATCTCCGTCTCCGAAAGCTACGAGGGCCTGGAGGGCCTGCACATCCTGATCGCCGGCGGAGACATTTCCCTGATCTCCTCCGATGACGGTCTCAACGCCGCAGGCGGCACCGACGCCAGCGGCATGGGCGGCCGTGACCAGTTCGGCGGTCCCGGCGGCATGGGCAATTCCGACGGCACCATCGTCATCTCCGGCGGCAATATCTATATGGAGGCCAGTGGCGACGGCATCGACGCCAACGGCACCCTGGAGATCACCGGCGGCTTCACCGTGGTCACCGGCCCCACCCAGGGCGACACCGCCACCCTGGACTACGACATTTCCGCCACCATCTCCGGCGGCACCTTCATCGGCACCGGCTCGTCCATGATGGCCCAGACATTCTCCGACAACACCCAGGGCATCATTGCCGTCAGCCTGGGCGGCTCCGCCTCCGCCGGCACCGAGCTGCTGCTGACGGACGCGGCGGGTGAAGAAGTCGTCCGCTTCACCCCCAATCTCAGCTACGCTGTGGTGATCCTGAGCACCCCGGACATGGTTTCCGGCGAGACCTATACCATCACCGTCGGCACCGCCACCGCGGAATTCGAAGCATATTGACGCAAAACCGCCGCTGACGAAAGTCAGCGGCGGTTAATTATGTATGATTCATTTCCGCGGATCGTCGCCCTCCCGGTAGGGCACCACAGCGGCAGCCAGCAGCTCCGAGGCAGGCTCGGCATGGCTACGCTGGTCATCAAAGAAGATGTGGGCGCCGAAGGCTCCCAGGATCTCCTTTTTGGGCACGCCGCCCAGAAAAAAGGCCTCGTCCACCCGGACGCCCCAGGAGCGCAGGGTCTTGACCGCCCGCTCGTGACCGGGGGTGCTGCGGGCAGTGACCAGCGCCGTGCGGATGGGCACCCGCTCCTGATCGGCAAAGAGGGACTGGATATGGGCCAGGGTCATGAGGAAATTGGCGAAGGGGCCCTTCTCCATGGGAACGTCCGCCTTCATCACCTCATGGCGGTAGAAGGCATCCATGCCCTTGTGCTGGTAGATCCGCTCGGAATCGGCGGAGAACAGAACGGCGTCGCCGTCGAAGGCAATGCGGATGGGATCCAGATTATTGGGCGCCGCCGCGGGGACATTGCCCGTCAGGATCGTGCCCGCCGCCACACCGCTGTTGACAGCCTTTGTCACATCGTCCTCGTAAGCAGACAGGAACAGATCCGTCTTGAACGCCCGCAGGTACGGCGCGATGCTGCCGCCCCCCACCAGGGCCGCCCGCTCGATATCCAGCCCGTAGGCCTGGATGGAATTAAAGATCCGCAGGCTGGTGTCGGGGCTGTTGCGGGACATGATGATGACCTCCACCAGCCGGTCGGACTGGAGGGTATTCAGGTTCAGGAATGCCTCCACCAGGGAAAAGGCCGGTCCCCGGGGCAGTACTTCCTTCTCGTGGGCCAGCTGGTAGGCAGCATAGGCCTCCAGGCCCTCATTTTCGAAGATCTCGTTTTCCTTCTCCAGATCGAACAGCGCCCGGGAGCTGATGCCGATCACCAGGGGATTGGTCAGATCATATGCCATGGACGATCCCTCCGGTCTCATTTTTTCCGATTATACCACGTTTTCCCCCATTGTTCAACCATGACCGCCTCCTTGTGGAAAAGGGAGAAATATGGGCGGCAATTAACCCGATCCTCTACGATCCGGAAATTGACTTTAGCGCGCTAAGGTGGTAAAATGTCCTTATCTCACTACCGGAGGAAATGATATGAAAAACCTCGATCTGAACACGCTGCTGCGGGAAAACCCTTACCCCGGCCGGGGCATCGTGCTGGGCCGCAGCGCTGACAATAACAAGGCCGTCATCGTCTATTTCATCATGGGCCGCAGCGCCGGCAGCCGCAACCGGGTCTTCGAAGAAACCCCTGACGGCATCCGCACCCGGGCTTTTGACGAAAGCAAAATGGCCGATCCCTCCCTGCTGATTTACCACCCCGTCCGCACCGTCGGCAATACCACCATCGTCACCAACGGCGACCAGACCGACACCATTCGGGACGGTCTGCTTGCAGGCGAAGTCTTCGCCCAGTCCCTGCGCCGCCGCACCTTTGAGCCCGACGCCCCCCACTACACGCCCCGGATCTCCGGCATCCTCCACGCCGACGGCAGCTACGCCCTGTCCATCCTGAAAACCGCCGACGGCGATCCCGCCTCCGCCCGCCGCCAGTTCTTCGGCTACGAAGCCCCTCTGGCGGGCCAGGGCCATTTCATCCACACCTATCAGGAAAATGCCGAGCCCCTGCCCTCTTTTGAGGGTGAGCCCCGGCAGGTGGCCATCACCGCCCCCGACGCCGCCACTCTGGCAGCGGAAGTCTGGCAGAACTTGAATAAAGACAACAAGGTGTCCCTGTTCGTGCGTTACATTGATCTCCCCAGCGGCGAATGTGACACCGTCATCACAAATAAGCATCAGGAGGGCTAACCATGAACGAACTGGAACTGAAGTACGGCTGCAACCCCAACCAGAAGCCCTCTCGAATTTTCATGCGTGAGGGCGATCTGCCCATCCGGATCCTGAACGGCAGGCCCGGCTACATCAACTTTATGGACGCCTTCAACTCCTGGCAGCTGGTACGGGAACTGAAAGCCGCCACAGGACTTCCCGCCGCAGCTTCCTTCAAGCACGTCTCCCCCGCCGGTGCAGCGGTGGGTCTTCCCCTGTCCGAGGTGGATAAGAAGATCTATTTTGTGGACGAAAATGCAGAATTAAGCCCCATCGCCTGCGCCTACATCCGTGCCCGGGGCGCTGACCGGCTTTGCTCCTACGGCGACTGGGCCGCCCTCAGTGAAGTATGCGACGCCGCTACCGCCCGGTATCTCAAGGAGGAAGTCTCCGACGGCGTCATCGCCCCCGGCTATACCGACGAAGCCCTGGCGATCCTGAAAGCCAAGAAAAAAGGCGGCTACAACGTGGTGCAGATCGATCCCGATTACGTCCCCGCTGAACAGGAATTCAAGGACGTCTTCGGCATCACCTTCCAGCAGGGCCGGAATAATTTCAGAATTGACGAGGAACTGCTGGGCAACATCGTAACAAAAAACAAGGATCTGCCCCGGCAGGCGAAGATCGACATGATCCTGGCCCTCATCACCCTCAAATACACCCAGTCCAACTCCGTCTGCTATGTCAAGGATGGTCAGGCCATCGGCGTGGGCGCGGGCCAGCAGAGCCGCATCCACTGCACCCGCCTGGCTGGCCAGAAGGCCGACAACTGGTATCTGCGCCAGCATCCCAGGGTACTGGCCCTCCCCTTCCGGGATGACATCCGCCGCCCCGACCGAGATAACGCCATCGACGTCTACACCTCCGACGAGTGGGAGGATGTGCTGGCCGAGGGCGTATGGCAGAATATCTTCAAATTCCGCCCCGAACCCCTCACGGTGGAAGAGAAGAAAGCCTGGATCGCCACACAAGCCGGCGTTACGGTGGGCTCCGACGCCTTCTTCCCCTTCGGCGACAACGTGGAACGGGCAAGAAAGTCCGGCGTCCAGTACATTGCCGAGCCCGGCGGCTCCATCCGGGACGACAACGTCATCGCCACGGCGGATAAATACGGGATGACCATGTGCTTCACGGGCATGCGGCTGTTCCACCACTAAAAATCCTTCCCCCCGGGGGAAGCCATGGGCACTCACGCGCCGGAATAACGCATATAGATGCTATAAGGCTCCCTCATACGAGGGAGCCTCTTCTCAATTATTCTTTCGTCTGGGGTATGGCAGGTTCTTCGGAAAACCCAGCAGATAGTCAGCAGACACGCTAAAGAATCTGCACAGCGCCCGCATATCCTCAATGCCAGGCTCATACCGATCCCGCTCGATATAGGAGATCTTTCACTGGGTCATATTGACCGCTTTGCCCAATTCAGTCTGGTTGATTTCCAGTTCTTCCCGGAAAAGCCGAATCTTTTCTCCAAAGGTCATTTCCATACCTATCACCGCTGATAATTTACCATAGACGCAAACTTTCTATTTATTTTTTAGATAGTAAACGCCTATTATGGATATACAAGGAACTATTGGCTTATATCTCACAGGCCGATGACGGCAAGATCAACCAAATCATCAATGCTGTAACCGCCCGGTACAAGCAGGTCTATCCCGACTGGGAGGTAGCATTCCTCGCCCTCCCCCTCCACGACCGGGAAGCGCGCAGACGGATTCTGGAGTTTGCGCTGAAATGCGAAGCAAAACTGGCATAAACAAAAAACAGGTCCCCATGCGGGGACCTGCCTTTTATTGAGGAATAAGAAACTTAGGCTTCCAGGTTGATGCCGGTCTCCTTGTTGAAGACGTGGCAGACGTGGCCGGGGAAGTTGTACTGGATGTCAGCGCCGTGGTTCAGAGCAGAGACCTCTGCGCCGGTCATGTTCATGGTGGAAACGACCATGACCACATCGCGGCCCATGGAGGAGACATGCAGATGCACGGAGGAGCCCATCAGCTCGGAAACGTCGACCTTGCCGCCCAGACCCTTCTCCAGGACGATGTGCTCAGGACGGACGCCCAGCTTGATCTCCTGCTCAGCGACGTTGTTCTTGGTCAGAGCAGCCTGCTTGTCATCGGACAGAACGACGGTCATGCCGCCCAGCTCGACAGCGTACTTGCCATCCTTCTTAACCAGCTTGGCGTCGAAGATGTTCATCTTGGGAGAGCCGATGAACTCAGCAACGAACATGTTGTAGGGATGGTTGAAGACCTGCTGAGGAGTGCCGATCTGCTGCACTTCGCCGTCCTTCATGATGACGATACGATCGCCCAGGGTCATAGCCTCGGTCTGGTCGTGGGTAACGTAAATGAAGGTGGTGTTGATCTTCTGGCGCAGCTTGATGATCTCAGCACGCATCTGGTTACGCAGCTTGGCGTCCAGGTTGGACAGGGGCTCGTCCATCAGCAGGACCTGAGGCTCACGAACGATAGCACGGCCGATGGCAACACGCTGACGCTGACCGCCGGACAGAGCCTTGGGCTTACGGCCCAGGTACTGGGTGATGTCCAGGATCTCGGCTGCTTCCTTAACCTTGCGGTCGATCTCGTCCTTGGGGGTGTGGCGCAGCTTCAGAGCGAAGGCGATGTTGTCATAAACGGTCATGTGGGGGTACAGAGCGTAGTTCTGGAAGACCATGGCGATGTCGCGGTCCTTGGGGGCCACGTCATTGACCAGACGGTCACCGATGTACAGCTCGCCGCCGGAGATCTCTTCCAGACCAGCGACCATACGCAGAGTGGTGGACTTACCACAGCCAGAAGGACCGACCAGGACGATGAATTCCTTGTCAGCGATCTCGAGGTTGAACTCCTGAACAGCCATGACGCCCTTGTCAGTGATCTTCAGGTTAACCTTCTTCTTCTCGGGCTCCTCGCCCTTCTTCTTCTTCTTGGCCTTCTTTGCGTCGTCACCGTTGAAGGGGTAGATCTTGGTGATGTTTCTCAGGGACAAACTTGCCATAATTTTCTGACTCTAAACGCACCTAAATTTCGCATGCGTTCTCGCCGTCCGGGAAGCGGAATCCCGGGGGCATTACGACAGGTCTCCACACTGTCGCACCGTGAGTCTAACGGTTTTATCCTCCTTTTTTTTAGCAGGTCCAGCCTATGTAGTGGAGTAGGTCAGAACCCACCTGGATACGTGTATGATACCATATTTCGAAACATCCCGCAACAAGGGATTTTGCACAGGATTGTATTCCCCGAATTAGGCATTTTCTCCATAAAAAACGGGACAGATGCAACATCCGTCCCGTTATTAATTTATTTACCGCACATGGCAGCCGCCGTCGGGGGTGACCTCCAGCTCACAGCTGTAGTAGGCACCCATGGCTCTCGTCAGGTAAATGACGTCCGCCACGGCAGCAGTCTCATAGCACGAATGCATGGCCAGCTGGGGCAGGCCCACATCCGCCGTGGGCACGGACACGTGGGTCAGGGAAATGTGACCCAGAGTGGAGCCGCCGGGGATATCGGCACGGTTGCAGTAGGTCTGGACAGGCACGCCCACGATGGAGCAGACCTTGCGGAACACGGCGGCGGAGACGCCGTCGGTGGTGTAGCGCTGGGCTGCGTTGAACTTCAGCACCACGCCGCCGCCCAGGACGGGGGCGTTGGCAGGATCCGCCAGCTCCGGATGGTTGGGATGGATGGCGTGGGCATTGTCGGCAGAGACCATGAAGGACTGGGCCAGCATCCGGTAGGGGTTCTTGTGCAGGGCGTTGCAGATCCGGGTCAGGGTGTCCGCCAGCAGCGTGGAAGCGGCGCCCTGGGGGGAGTTGGAGCCAACCTCCTCGTCATCGAAGCAGCACAGCACAGGGACGCTGCGGTCCTGGGTGGAGCGCAGGAAGCCCTGGGCACAGCCCCAGACGCACTCCAGATCATCCAGACCGGAGGAAGAGATATACTCGCCGTCCACGCCCCAGATCTTTGCCTTCTCCCGGATGTACAGGTACAGGTCATGGCCCAGGACACGGCCGCCGGCGGCCTGCTCGACGAGGCCCCAGAACTTGCCCTTGGCATCCTTACCGCCCAGCAGGGGGAAGGTATCCACAGCGGGGTTCCAGGCGTAGCCGTCGTTGGCCTTGCGGTTCATGTGGATAGCCACATTGGGGATCAGCATCAGATCCCGGTCCAGATTGACAAGGCGGCTCTCCACGCCGTCCTCCGTCTCCACCAGCACGCGGCCGGCAACGCTCAGCGGCCGGTCCAGCCAGGGAGCGATGAGCATGCCGCCGTACTTCTCCGTAGACAGGCGGGTATACTGGCCGGAAAGCTCACAGTTTTCCTTGATCTTGAAGGTGGGGCGGTCGGTATGGCAGGCGCTCATCAGGAAGCCTTTGGGGTCTCCCCTGGGGATCCGGAACGCGATGAGGGTGGTGCCGCCGCGGATCATGAAATACTTGCCGCCGGGGACCAGCGTCCAGTCGTCGTGCTCGGAAAGCTTCTCATAGCCCTCCTTCAGCAGCATTTTCTCCAGATTGGCGGTGGCGTGATATCCGCTGGGCGAGGCGTCCAGGAACGCCTTCAGCCCGTTGATGGTATTGTTGTACATTGGTTTCCTCCAAATGGTATATAGAAATGCATAATGCATAATGATGAACGCTGAATTATAGCGATCATTCTGCATTTAGCATTTTTCATTCAGCATTTTCTTCCTCCACCAGCTGGCAGAACAGGTCGATCTGGTCGGCCACGGACTGCAGCGCGCCGCGCCAGAATTCCCGGTCCGTCAGGTCGATGCCAGCCACAGCAGCGGTATCCTCGGCAGTGGCCACGGAAGTGGTCTGCAGCAGCTTCTTATACTTGGGCACGAAAGCTGCGCCCTCCTTCTGGTACTGGGCGTACAGGCCCCGGGCGAAGAGCCCGCCGAAGGCGTAGGGGAAATTATAGAAGGTGGGTCCGTAGTAATGGCTCTTGCACACCCACATGTAGGGGTGGAGCACATTGTGGTCCAGGCCGTCGCCGTAGCATTCCTTCTGGGCCTTGCGCATCAGCGCGCACAGATCGTCGGCGTGCATGAAGCTGTCTGCCCGGTTCTCGAAGACCATGGCCTCGAAGCGGAAGCGGGAATAGATGTCGCAGATGATCTGGCAGACGTCCTGGAGCTGGGTCTCGATGAGGGACAGCAGTTCGTCCTTATCCGTGGCGGCGGCGATGGCGGCGTTCATGACGATGCATTCGTTGAAGGTGGAGGCAGTCTCCGCCACAGGCATGGAGTAATCCCGGTTCATGGGCCGCTGCTCCTTCAGGCACCAGTTATGGAACGCGTGGCCCAGCTCATGGGCCAGGGTGACGATATCGCTGAAGATGCCGTCGAAATTGGTCAGGATCCGGCTCTCACCCAGGCAGTCCACGCCGGAGCAGAACGCGCCGCCGGTCTTGCCGCTGCGGGGATAGAAATCGATCCATGCCTCGTCGAAGGCCTTTGCCACCATGCCGGTCAACTCGTCGTCAAAGGTGGCAAACTGCTTCAG
This sequence comes from Oscillospiraceae bacterium, assembly GCA_017465745.1. Taxonomy (GTDB): domain Bacteria; phylum Bacillota; class Clostridia; order Oscillospirales; family Oscillospiraceae; genus Faecousia. Next base: position 1,872 of record JAFTVM010000051.1, on the reverse strand, counting down.
CAGGTAATCCCGGGCTTCCTCCGTGGTATATTTCCGGGCAGCCCTGCCCATGGGAGCGAAGAGGTCGTACCAGGGCAGGCCGTTTTCGTGGCCCAGGGCCTTGGCCTTTGCCCGCAGGTACTTCCAGAATACAGGCAGGTACTCATCCATGGCGCCCAGCATGGCGTCCAGGGTGGCCCGGCTCATGTCGGAATGCTTCAGGGTGCGCTCCAGGGGAGAGGCGTAGCCGCGGAGCTTACAGTCGGTGATGGTCTCCAGCTTGATGGAGTTCAGGGCGAAGGCCACCGCGTCCTTGATGGACTCATAGCAGGCAAGCTCTGCCTCGTAGGCGGCCTTGCGGACGCCCGGGTCGGCATCATAGGCCAGATTGCGGACGGTGGGCAGATTGGTGATGCCACCGTCATAGTGGACCTTGACGGTGGAGGTCAGGTAGCTCTGCAGATCGCTCCAGGCGTTGCCGCCGGACAGCTCCATCCGGGCCATGATCTCCTCGCCCCGGCCGGACAGCAGGTAGCGGCTGGCGTCGGCGGTCTTGGAGAAGTAGAATTCGTACGCATGCAGGATATCGTCTCCGCGCACCAGTTCCATCAGGTCAGGAACCTTGGCGGTCCATTCCTTGAAAGCGGCCTGGGCCGTGGCGATGTCGCTGATGACAGCCAGGAAACGGCCCATGCAGGAGGTCGCCCTGGCGTCCCGGGTATCGGCGGACTGCCGCAGGGAAGCATACAGGCCGATCTTGTTGGCCAGATAGAAAGCCTCCTCCTGCAGGCCCATGCCGGTGCGCAGACCGGTCAGGGGCTCCTGATCCGCCAGTGTCCGGGTAAATGCGTCAAACGCAACGATTTTCTCCTTTAGCGCAGCAAAGTCAGCCTCAAAAGCAGGGTCGTCAAAGCCCTTGTAAATGGGATCCAGATTCCATACGTCATTCATAACATTCGTTCTCCTTCACGTATTTTCTGTCCTATTCTACACCACAATGCCGTTTCCGTCAACCGCCCCGCAAAACATCAACTATTGTCGAAAAGTTAGGATACAAACCCATTATCTTCGACTTTTCGCATGTTTTGGCGAACGATTGTTTTGTTTTCACCTTGCAAAAAGGCTCGGTTCATGTTAAATTATATTTGTCGCACACGGGGAGAATATTTATGCAAGGAGAGGAAATCAATGGAACATTCCACAACAGTCTTTATTGCCGACAGCGCCGAAGAGTTCTGCGCGGGGCTCACCGCCAGGGTGCAGCGCGCCGGCGGTTTTCAGATTCTGGGGACAGCAAACGACGGAGAAACCGCCATCCGGGCCATCCTTGACAAGAAGCCCGATGTGCTGGTGCTGGACCTGATGCTGCGCAAGCAGGACGGCATCAGCGTCCTGAAGGCCATCGCGGGGATGGAGCGCCGCCCCGTGACCCTGGCCACCTCCGGCTTCATCACCGAATACGTATCCGCTGCCGCGGCGGGTCTGGGGGTACGGTATCTGATGCTGAAGCCCTGCGATATGGATGCGCTTGTGGAGCGGCTGACAGAGATCCGGGGTGGGGAGAACCGCCGGATGCCTATCCGCCGCTGCGACAAGACCAGCATCGAGACCATGGTCACCGGCATCATCCACGAGATCGGCGTCCCGGCCCACATCAAGGGCTACCAGTACCTGCGGGAGGCCATCATCATCGCCGTCAACGACATGGACGTCATCAACGCCATCACCAAGGTCCTCTACCCCCAGGTGGCAAAGACCTTCCAGACCACCCCCAGCCGGGTGGAGCGGGCCATCCGGCACGCCATCGAGGTAGCCTGGGACCGGGGCGATCTGGATACCCTCCAGCGCTTCTTCGGCTACACCGTATCCAACACCAAGGGAAAGCCCACCAAT
>JAFTVM010000017.1 GCA_017465745.1 Oscillospiraceae bacterium | reverse complement strand
GTACACCAATGTAGGGGACGGGTTCCCCGTCCCGTGAACCTTCCGATTACGAATTCGCCGATACAAATGTCAATTCGCCAGGTTTTACCGCCGGGACGGGTGACCCGTCCCCTACAATTGAAAACGTTAAGTGTACGACAAGCTACAATTCAAGGCACACACAGCAAAAAGGACGAGGTAAACCTCGTCCTTTTATTTATTCTTCTTCCTTTTTCTCCGCGTTCAGGGCATCCACCACGATGTCCTTGTAGGGATTGGCGATGACGGTACGGTAGGTATGGTAGATGACCATGCCGGGCTTTGCGCCGGGGAGCTTTTTCACCTGCTTGACGGGAGTCACATCCACGGGGATGTTCTGTCCGGCGGTGGTCTCGGAATAGTACGCCGCCAGCTGCGCCGCCTGGGTGATGGTGTCATCCGGGGGCTTGGTGCCGCCGCAGGAGATGATGACATGGGAGCCGTGAACCTTGGAGGCATGGCACCAGATGTCATCCTTCCGGGCCAGCTTGAAGGTCAACTCGTCGTTCTGGCGGTTGTTGCGGCCCACATAGATGGGGTAGCCGTCGGTGGATTCGAAGCGCATGGGGGCAACCTTGTGCTGCTTCATCCGCTTTTTGCCGGTATCCGCCTTGATATAGCCGCCATCCTGCAATTCTCTGCGGATCTCTTCCAGCTCCGCTTCCGTTTCCGCCCGGCTCAGTTCCTCCAGGACGCTGCGCAGGTAGTGCAGTTCCTCTTCGCCAATGGAGATCTGTTTGGTCAGCTCCTTCTCGGCGTTCTTCAGCTTGGCGTAGTCCTTGTAGAATTTCGCCGCGTTCTGCTGCGGAGACAGGATGGGGGAAATGGGGATGTCGATGCGGGTCATGTTCTCGTCATAGAAATCCTCGCACTGCACCGTGGTCTGTCCCTTGACGATGCGGTGGATATTGGCGGTGACGATATCGCCCAGCTGCCGCAGGCGCTCCCGGTCAAAGGTGGCTTCCAGTTCCTTTTCCTGGATGGCCAGCTTTCGCTGGATGCGGGTGCACAGGTTCTGCACCGTCTTGCGGACGGCCTGGCTCTTCTGGCGCATGGCGTCCTTCCGGTCCCGGACGGTATAGTACATATCCAGCAGGCCGCCGAAGGTGGCGGCTTCCTGGCAGTCCCCGTACTCCCGGATGGGGCAGAAGGCGAACTGCTTGGGGGTACCGTCGGGGAGGGCGTAGTAGTAAGGGCGGGGGTGGTGCAGGTGCTCCCGGAAGAACAGATCCAGCCGGTCGGCAACCTCGTCCATATTCAGCCGATCCTCATACACATCCTCCACCCGGGCGTCCACGCTGCCTGCGGCGAACAAGGCAGCCTCCCGGCACACAAGAGGGCTTAAGCCCCCCAGCTCGTCCATGAGCCGCTGGGACAGCACATCGGAGCCGGGACAGGACAGCATGGTCATATAGTCATCAAAATCCCAATCCCGAGGATCGGCCTTGGTAATGGCCTCCGGCTCCTGGTAGTTCAGGCCCGGCAGGGCGGCCCGCTTGGCGCTTTCGTCCAGACCGATGCGCCGCAGGCAGTCGATGATCCGGCCCTCAGGGGACAGCAGGTAGATGTTGCAGGTTCTGCCCATCAGCTCGCAGACCAGTTTTTTCTGGACGGGGTAGCCCATCTCGTCGGTGCAGTCGAAGGTAAACGCAGCGCACCGCTCCATGGGGATCTGGGTCACGGAGCTGAGCCGCGCGCCCATCAGGTGCTTGCGTAGGAGCATACAGAACATGGGCGGTTCTGCGGGATTTTCCGGGCTGGCGGTGGTCAGGTGGAGCCGGGGCGCGGTGGGGTTGGCGGCGAAGAGCAGCTTCTCCCGGCCCTCCCGGCAGCGCAGGTGGAAGATAATGGTATCCCGGCTGGGCTGGTGGATCTTCTCCACCCGGGCTTCCGTGGCCCGGGCACGGATCTCGTCCAGCACAGCGGTCAGAAATGTTGCGTCAAATGCCATGGTTTTTTCCTTTCAAATTGTAGTTTGTCGTACAGTCCATTTGTAGGGCGCGGTCATGACCGCGCCGATCAGGTTAGACAACAGCCTATGTATATATTGTGGTATATCGTTACAATCACAAAATATCCAACACATCCGTCGTCGATACGGGGGC
>JAFTVM010000016.1 GCA_017465745.1 Oscillospiraceae bacterium | reverse complement strand
CCGCGCTCACGCTGCTCAACCTGCTTCTGGAAGCGGTCGCGCTGATCCATGGGATCGTTCAGCTCGGAGTAGGCGTTGCCCATCTCGCTGCGGCAGATGAAGAACTCGAAGCGCTCGGTCAGACGGGGATCCTCGGGAGAACGCTTGGTCAGGGGGGAGACCTCGACGGGGTACATGGTGATGAAGGTGGGCTGGATCAGATGCTCCTCCACCTTCTGGTCGAAGCAGGCATACAGCGCGTTGCCCCAGGTCTTCTCAGCGGCGTCAGCCAGCTCCACGCCCACGGCCTTGGCGGCGGCCACAGCCTCAGCGTCGTCGGTGATGGTGCCGAAGTCAACGCCAACGTACTGCTTGACGGCGTCCACCATGGTCAGGCGGGGCCAGCCGGGAGCCAGATTGACCTTCTCGCCCATCCACTCCACCTCATAGGTGCCCAGAACTTCCTGGGCGAAGGTGGTGAAGACGCCCTCGGCGATATCCATCATGTCATGGAAGTCGGCGTAAGCCTGGTACAACTCGATGGAGGTGAACTCGGGGTTATGCTTGGGGTCCATGCCCTCGTTGCGGAAGATACGGCCGATCTCGTAGACCCGGTCCATGCCGCCGATGATCAGACGCTTCAGGGGCAGCTCGGTGGCGATACGCATGTACATATCGATGTCCAGGGTATTGTGATGGGTCACGAAGGGACGGGCGGATGCGCCGCCGGCGATGGTGTTCAGGACAGGGGTCTCCACCTCGATGTAGCCCATGTTGTCCAGGTAGTTGCGCAGATGCTTGATGAACTTGGAACGGATCACGAAGTTGCGCTTGACCTCGGGATTGACCATCAGGTCCACATAACGCTGGCGGAAACGCATCTCCTTGTCGGTCAGGCCGTGGTACTTCTCGGGCAGGGGCAGCAGGGACTTGGACAGCAGAATGATGCTGCTGGTGCGGATGGAGATCTCGCCGGTCTTGGTCTTGAAGACCTCGCCCTCGGCGCCAATGATGTCGCCGATGTCATTCTTCTTGAAGCGCTTGTATTCCTCCTCGCCCATCTCGTCGATCTTGACGAAGAGCTGGATGCGGCCGGTGGCGTCCTGCAGGTCGCAGAACATGACCTTGCCCTGGCCGCGCTTACTCATCAGGCGGCCGGCAACCCGGACAACCTTGCCCTCATAGCCTTCGTAGTCGCCCTTGATGGCGGCGGAATCAGCGTTGAAATCATACTTGGTCTGGACGAAGGGATCACGGCCTTCCGCCCGGAGTGCCGCCAGCTTCTCGCGGCGGATCTGAGCCTGCTCGGAAACGGGCAGCTCAGCCTGGGGTACAAACTTTGCCATATTCTTAGCCCTCACGAGAGACGCTGATGACCTTCATCTTGAAGGTACCGGCGGGAGCGGAGAAGGTGAAGAACTCGCCAGCAGCCTTGCCCACGATGGCGCGGCCGAAGGGAGAGTCGTCGGACAGCTTGCCCTGCATGGGGTTGGCTTCCTGGGAGCCGGTGATGCGGTAGGTGATCTGCATCCCCTGCTCGTTCTGGACGACGACGGTGCAGCCCAGGCCGACGCGGCCGGAGGCCTCGTTCTCGTCCTCGATGATGACAGCGTGGTTCAGGATGTCCTCGATCTCGGCAATGCGGCCATACAGCTTGGCCTGCTCGTTTTTCGCGGCATCGTATTCGGAGTTTTCGGACAGGTCACCGTAGGAGCGTGCTTCGGCGATCATGGCGGCGATCTCGCGCTCACGGGTGGTCTTCAGGTAGTTCAGTTCCTTCACCAGGTCATCCCGGCGCAGACTTGTAATCTTATATTCCTTAGCCATAGTTCAATATCCTTTCTGAAGCTGAAGTTGTTTCCATAGATTCTCATATTATAATGGATGTTTTCCTTCCAGTCAAGGGATTTTCGCAATTTCCGGCACCGGAATCCGAGTGCTGAAAAAAGAAAAATAATGTGGTATGATTGTAACCGCATTGGGATTTCCGCGTTTAACAAGTGAAAGGAGGACGATGATGACAGAATTTGAAAAAGCGTATCAATCCTACGCACTGCGAGTTTATCGTTTCCTCCTGGCTCTGACGGGAAACGAACAGCAGGCCGACGAACTGACACAGGAAGTCTTTTACCGGGCGCTGGTGCATATCGGCCGCTATCAGGAACAGGGCAGTATGCTGACGTGGCTGTGTACCATCGGTAAGAACGCATGGCTCAGCGAGTACCGGAAAGGCAGGAAAACCGTCCCCCTGGAGACCGCCCCCACCCTGTCCGTCCCCGGACCGGAAGCAGCGATCATGAAGCGCGAACGCCATCAGGCCCTGCGCCGGGCCATCGTGAAGCTGCCGGAAGACCAGCGGGATGTGGTGATCCTGCACATCTACGGCGGGATTCCGCTGAAGGAGATCGCCGCACAGCGGGGAAAATCGGAAAGCTGGGGCAAGGTGACCTATTTCCGGGCAAAACAGAAACTGGCACAGGAATTGGAGGAATTCAAATGATGGATTGCAAGATCATTCAGGATCTGCTGCCGCTGTATGCCGACAGCTGCTGCAGTGAAGAAACAAACCGGGCGGTGGAGGCGCATCTGAAAACCTGCGCCGACTGCCGGACAATTTTGAGGGGCATGCATGAGGAGATCTGCGTCCCGGATCTCACTTTCGAGGAAGTATCCGCATCCCAGACCGTGAAAAAGGGATTCAAACAGCTCCGCCGCCGCTTGCTGGCTTCTCTGCTTGCAGTGGTGGTTCTGATTGTCACAGTCAGAATCGGCTGGAACCAGTTCCGGGGCGAGGGACTGTGTCCCACCAATCTCAATGAATACCGCATCTGCACCGCATTCCTCCGGGAATTGGTGCAGGATGATTACGAGGGCGCCTACCGCTATTTCGACATCGACGACATACGCCGCGACTGGGCGAAGTGGGCTTTTGATGACGAAAAAATGGACGCGCTGGAAGAGAACGGTCTGACCATGTTCCTGGAAAGCAGTACAGCACTGAAAGCAGAAGGGCTGACAGATTTCCATTATCTCCATGCATACAGGACGGAAGGATCGTATCGGTTTTTCTTTTCCGTCACGGTGGGGCAGACCACAGACACCCTTCAGCTCCTTGTGAACGACCAGGGCATCGAATCCATCCTCGGCGGCAACGGCTACCTCCCCGCCCCGGACGCCCTGACCCAGATGAGCATGTGGCGTGAATATCTCTGGCGGGACTACAGCGGCTGTTATTTTGACTGGGAAGCCCGCACCTATGTTTACGAAAACCAGAATTGATCCGCAGCGCAAAAACTGCCGCCCACCGGGCGGCAGTTTTTTATTCTCCCCGCAGGGCAGCGATGGCTGCCCGGATCTGGGGATCGTTTTCCGGTTCCAGGGTACCGGCGTAGATGGCGTTCCTGGTTTCATCATCCACTTCCACTTGGATCTGGGGCACCAGACCGCCCACCTCGGCAAGGCTCACGCCGTTGGGGGTGGTGTAGCGTCCGATGGACAGGTTCACGGCGGAGCCGTCGGAGAGCTTGGTGGTGACCTGGAAATAGCCCTTGCCGGTGGTGGCCTCACCCACGGTAACGGCCGCGTCATACTCTTCCAGAGCGGCGGCGAAGAACTCGGCGGCGGAATAGGAACTGGCGTTGAACAGCACCGCCATGGGGATCTCCAGACAGTCTGCGTCGGATTCATCCACCTCCACTTCACCGTTGTAGCGCTCGCTGCGGAACAGAGGCCCCTCGGGCAGCAGGTAGTCCAGCACATCCACCAGCTCGCTCTTGTAGCCGCCGGGGTTGTTGCGGACGTCGAAAATCAGCTTTTCCGCCCCCTGCTCCAGCAGCGCTTCAATGGCCGCGATGGTCTCATCAAAGCAGCGGGCGTCGAAATTGGCGATGGTCACCAGACCGATGCCGTCTTCCAGCATCTGTCCCTTGGCCACCACTGTCAGCACCTTCCGGCGCTCCACGGTGAAGGTGATCTCCTCTGCCTCCCGCTCCACGGTAATGTCCACGGTGGTACCTTCCTCGCCCTTGACCAGGGTCCCCACCTCCGTGGTGGTCATGCCAGCCACGGACTGACCGGATACGCCAACGATCTTGTCGCCCGCCAGGATGCCGGACTCCGCAGCGGGGCCGGTCTGCTCCACCCGGAGGATCAGAAAGCCCGAATCATCCTCCGTCACCTGGATGGTAACGCCGATGCCAACATAGGAATTGTTCATTTGGTCCATATGATCCTGATAATCAGCAGCTGAAATATAGTAGCTCCATCGGTCACCGATGGAGGCCACCATGGCAGCCGCCGCAGCGTCGCCCATCAATGTGGCGTCTGCTTCACCGATATATTTCTCCTGGATCAGACGCTGAAGCTCTTCCAGCTTGTACGGTTTTTCCTGCATGGCAGAAATACCCAGCGTCGCCGCACTGGCCAGCGCCGCCACCAGCACATAGGACAGGAATCTGAGTAGTTTTTTCATAGATTCACCTCAAAAGCAGCATATCCCACAGCCGCAAAGCTGTGGGATACACAAAATACGGATGTTATCCGATATATTTCATGGGATTGACGTAAGTACCGTTGTAGGAAATGCCGAAGTGCAGGTGGGCACCGGTGGATGCGCCGGTGGAACCGACATAGCCGATGACCTGGCCCTGGGATACGTACTGGCCGGACTTGACGATGTAGTGGGTCATGTGCATGTATACGGAGGCGAAGCCGTCTCCGTGGTTGATGGACACATAGTAGCCGGCGTCCGTACCGTAGGTGGCCGTGGTGACCTGACCGCTGCGTGTGGCGTAAATGGGGGTGCCCTGGGCGCAGGCCAGGTCCACACCGTTGTGCATCCGGTAGTAATGATAAACCGGGTGCAGGCGCATGCCGAAGGGGCTGGTGAGGGTGTAGTAGGGCACGGGGGTCAGCCAGCCGCTGGAGGACACTTCTCCGTCGTCGTTACCGCCGCTTCCGCCGTTGCCGCCACCGCTGCTGCCGTTGCCGCCGGAACCGGAGCCGGAACCGCCGCTGCTTTCAGTGGGCTTGGTGGTGGCCACAGAGGTAGCCAGCCATTCCTGGTACTTGGCCCGGTCGAATTCCTTCTCCTTCTGGGCGATCTGCTGCATGAGCTCGTCCTGGGCGAATTCGCTCTCTTCAATCATGGCCTCGTATTCTGCGCCCTTGGCCACCAGCTGGCTCAGCAGTTCATCTGCCTCGGCGCGCTTGACTTCCATTTCTGCAGTGGCTGTCCGCAGCTCTTCTGCGGCCACTTCCTGCTCGGCCTTCTGGGACTCCAGATCGGCCATGGCGTTGGCCACCACCTCAGCGGCTTCGCTCATTTCCTTCAGACGCCGCTGGTCAGCAGCCGCGATCTCTTCGATCATGTTGATCCGGTCCAGCAGATCAGAGAAGCTGCTGGCCTTGAACAGCACGGACCAGTAGGACAGGCGCCCCTCTTCCTCCATGGCACGGATACGTGCCTTGTTCTTTTCGTTCAGCTCTGCCAGTCTGGCCTGGGCGGCGTCCAGCTCATCCTGCTTGTCGGCGATGAGCAGATTGAAAGCCGCGATCTGGGTATTGATGATCTCGATCTGGGCGTTCAGGTTGGCGATCTCCTGATCGATGACATTCTTCTTGTCCACCATATCCAGCATTTCGTTTTCGTTGGCCGTATACTGGTCCCACAGGGCGGCCTGCTGGGCCTCCAGCGCAGCCTGCTGGGCTTCCAGCTCATCGATCTGGTCACGGATCTCACTGGAGGATTCTGCCGCGCCGACCGCTGCAGGCAGAATGCCCAGGATCAGGGTCAGCAGCATGACGGCCGCCAGGATACCGGCCATAATGGATACAAATTTTTTGTGATTGTTCATAGGAATCTCCTTTGAATCAGCGGTAAATTAAACATCAAGGAACTTGCGGATGGAAGTCCAGCTGCCCACGATGCCGACGAAGAGGCCGGCTGCCACGAAGGTGGCTACCATGGGGATCAGCAGCTGCTGGAAGGGTACGAAGCTGAACAGCTGCAGCGTATCGATCTCAGCGATCCGGGCCACCAGGGCGTCGTACATGACCCACTCCAGGCCGAAAGCCAGGGCAGCGCCCATCATGCCCAGGGTGAAGCCCTCCACCACGAAGGGAAGCCGGATGAAGCCGTTGGTGGCGCCCACCATCTTCATGATGGCGATCTCGTCACGGCGGTCATACATAGCCAGCTTGACGGTGTTGGAGATGATCAGAAGAGACACCACCAGCAGCACGGAGATGATCGCCACAGAGGCAATCTGCAGCACATCCTGCAGCGTGGAGAAGCCCTCCGCCAGCTCGTACTCCGCCCGGATATCTGCCACGCCCTCGATCTGCCGGATCTGGGTCACAGTCTCCTGGATCAGGTCGTTGTCCTGCAGCATGACGGAGAAGCGGTGGCGCAGATCCTCGGCGGCCACGCCGTTGAAGGCGTCAGTCTCCTGATGGTCAGCGACGAACTCCTCCAGGGCCTGTTCCCGGGGCACGAAGGTGGACTTATGGACATTTTCAATGGTATTGATTTTGGTACCCACACTCTTCGCTTCCGCGTCGGTGAGGGTCTCGTCGATGAACACCAGCACCTCATTGGTCCGGTTCAGATCCTCCACCATGATGTTGACATTGTAGGTGAGGATGGAGAAGCTGCCCACGATCAGCAGGCAGGCCACCGTGACACACACGGCGGCAAAGGACATAAAGCCGTGGGTAAAAATACCCTTGATGCCCTCTTTCAGAAGATAACCAAGATTGTTAAATTTCATACGCGTTTTCCCCACTCATTGCATCGCTGACGATCAGGCCATCGTTGATGACGATCGTGCGCTTGTTGAACTCATGCACCAGATCCTGGGCATGGGTGACCACCAGCATGGTGGTACCCAGATTGTTGATCTCCTGCAGCAGCGTCATGATCTCCAAAGACAGTGCCGGGTCCAGGTTGCCGGTGGGCTCGTCGGCAATGATGGTGGAGGGGTTGTTGACCAGGGCACGGGCGATGGCCAGGCGCTGCTGCTCGCCGCCGGACAGCTCATTGGGATGGCGGGTGGCCTTGGAATCCAGACCGACCAGCTCCAGCACGTAGGGCACGCGCTCCTTGATCTCCCGGTCCCGGGCGCCGATGACACGCATGGCGAAGGCCACGTTGTCATAGACGGTCTTGTTGGCGATCAGGCGGAAATCCTGAAACACAACGCCGACGGTACGGCGCATGAAGGGCACCTCGTTCTTGCGGATGCGCTCCAGGGAGTAGCCGTTGACATGGACAGAGCCGGAAGAGGGCCGGATCTCGCCGGTGATCAACTTGATGATGGTGGACTTGCCGGAGCCGGAGGGACCCACCAGGTAGCAGAATTCGCCGTCGGCGATCTGCATATTGACACCCCGGAGGGCATGGTTGCCTTCGGGGTAGGATTTGACGACATCAATAAATTCGATCATAGATACATCTCCAGTCGTAAACATCACGAATGAGCGCATTTTCGCACACTGCGCATTTTGTAACCAGATTGTAACACATTCGATCACCAAAGTCAATCCGCGTCACAAAAAAACAGGCCTCCCTGCGCATTTTTCACAGTTTGGCCATATTTATATCAATGGAAACCGCCCGGAACGGGTCGTTCCGGGCGATATTGCTGCATTTTTATCTGGTTTCGCGGGAGGACAGGTACTTGCGCACCATCAGCGCCACCTTGAAAATGATGGCGTGATCAAACTGCCGCAGATCCAGGCCGGTGAGCTTCTTGATCTTCTCCAGGCGGTAGACCAGGGTATTGCGGTGGACGAAGAGCTTCCGGGAGGTCTCGGACACATTCAGGTTGTTCTCAAAGAACTTGTTGATGGTGAACAGCGTCTCCTGATCCAGGGAATCGATGGAGTTCTTCTTAAAGACTTCGGACAGGAAGATCTCGCACAGGGTGGTGGGCAGCTGATAGATCAGGCGGCCGATGCCCAGCTTCTCATAGTTGATGATGCTCTTCTCGGTGTCAAAGACCTTGCCCACATCGATGGCGGTCTGGGCTTCCTTATAGGAATCGGCCAGCTCCCGCAGGTGCTCGGAGATGGTGCCGATGCCGATGACGGTCTTGATACTCAGCTCATTGCGCAGATTGTCCTCCATGGTGGCAGCCATCTTCTCCAGCTCCTCGGCGGAGGTGGTGGGGGTGATCTGCTTGACCACAGCGATATCGGTCTCATTGATGCTCAGGACGAAATCCTGGAGCTTATCGGGGAACATGCCGGACAGGACGTCCACGGTGGCCACATCGCCGTGACCCACCTGGCGGATCAGGAAGACGGCACGGGGGGCGTCGGTGGAGAAGTGCAGTTCCTTGGCCCGGATGTAGATATCGCCGGGGAGGATATTGTCCATGATGATGTTCTTGACAAAGGTGCCCCGGTCATGCTTCTCCTCATAGAAGGTCTTGGCGTCGTTCAGGGCAATATAGGCCAGCTGGCAGAAGCTGCGGGCGGCCTCGTCATCGCCGGTGCAGAACACAGCGTACTCAAAGAAATTGGAATTGCCGACAATGGCCTTGAAGGTCTTCTGGCCGAAGGTGACAATGGTCTCATTGGAGGATCCGACCTTCAGCGCGGCGTCGGCCCAGCGCTCACCCAGCATGGCCATATCGGTACAGGAAACCACGCAGCCCTCGCCGTCGATGACGCCGAAGACCCGGTCGGGAATATCTTTCAACTGCAGGATCACGCTCTGAAAAACACTGTTGGACATAACCTGTCCCTCCTTAGTAATTTGCATACATGCGCATTTCACAAAAGTGTACTGATATTATACAGCCCTTTTGCGCATTTTGCAAGTGCCTTTTGACATTTTATTGCAAAAAACCTCGTTCTTTTTAGATAATATCACAGTCGTTCCAGTTTTCACCACTTTTCCCCGTGGAAAAATAGCCAAATTATCCGACATTTTGTACAAAATCAATTTTCCAGGGCCAGGATTTCTTCGGCTGTCAGTTCCCGCACTTCCCCTCTGGGCAGGTTTCCCAGGGAAAGCGCGCCCTCCTGACGGCGTTCCAGGTAGGTGACCGTCATGTTCCGGGAGGCCATCATCCGGCGGACCTGGTGATATTTGCCCTCGCACACGGTGATGAGGCTCTCCCCTGCCCCCAGGGGCTCCAGCTTCGCAGGAAGGCAATGCAGACCGTCCCGCAGGGTCAGGCCTTCGGCAAAGGCCGCCACATCCCCTTCCGTGGCGGCGCCCTCATGGCGGGCATAGTAGACCTTGGGCACCTCCTTCTTCGGGGAGATCAGCCGGTGGAGCAGATCGCCGTCATTGGTAAACAGCAGCAGCCCTTCGGTGGCTTTGTCCAGGCGGCCGATGGGCTTTAAGTCCATCTTCCGCAGGTCGGCGGGCAGCAGTTCCATGACGGTCCTGTCATTGGCGTCCTCGGTGGCGGTGACGAAGCCCGCTGGCTTGTTGAGCATGGCCACGATCCGCCGCTTGCCCCCCAGAACTTCCCCGTCCAGGGTGATGGTCTGGGCATTGGGGTCGATCTTGCGGCCGTTGTCGCGCTCCACCTTGCCGTCCACGGTGACCCGGCCCGCTTTCAGCATAGCCTTCACCTGGCTGCGGGTCCCCGCGCCGCTGTCACACAAAAATTTATCCAACCGTTCCATGGTTCCTCCGTTCTATCTCCCCCCTGTCCGGAATAATGTGAATTACCCAATACGAGGAGGAGATCAATATGATGGTAATGACCGCAAAGGTCAATCCGAAAAAAATCATTGCGCTGCTGGCCGTGTTGGCGGCGGTGGTCATCGGCCTGGTAATGCTGCTGGGGGGTGCGGACGACGTCCAGACCACGGCGGCGGAAGCCGTCACCGACAACGACGCCCGGGTAAAATTCCTGGAGAATTTTGGCTGGGATGTAGCTGCATCCCCTGTCGAATCCGGCAAGGTCCGGATCCCGGCGGAAGCATCCGAGGTCTTCGACCGTTACGCCCAGCTCCAGAAGAGCCAGGGCTACGACCTTGCCCCCTACGCCGGAAAGACCGTCATGCGCTTTGTTTATCAGATCAATAATTTCCCCAATGCCACCGAGCCGGTCTACGCCACGCTGCTCATCAGCAAGGGGCAGGTCATCGGCGGCGACGTCACCAATACCGCCGCCGACGGCAAGGTGCAGGGCTTTGCCATGCCGGAAATGCCCAACTGAGAATTTAGGCTATTCTACCATATTTCTCAGCACTTGACAAGGTACGCCTGCCATGGTATGCTGTAGGGGAACTGAACAGGATCTTCAGGGCGGGGTGCAATTCCCCACCGGCGGTAAAGTCCGCGAGCGCGTGAGCGTTGAACCGGTGTGATTCCGGTACCGACAGTAAAGTCTGGATGGAAGAAGATCGCAATTCGTAATTGTGTCGCCCTGAGATTATTCTCAGGGCGTATTCTTTTTGCGGAGGTATCCCTTATGTGTAACAAAAAAACCTTCTCTGTTAAGCGAATGGTGCTTCTTGCCATGATGGCCGCCATCGCCTATGTGATGATGTGCTTCATCCGCATCCCTGTGGTCATGTTCCTGAAGTATGAGCCCAAGGACGTCATCATCACCATTGCAGGCTTCCTCTTCGGCCCCTTCTCTTCCTTTATTATTTCCTTCATTGTTTCCCTGGTGGAAATGGTCACCGTCAGCGACACCGGCCCCATCGGCGCGCTGATGAACCTGCTGTCCACCTGCTGCTTCGCCTGCACCGCTTCCTTTATTTATAAGCGCAACCGCACCATGCGCGGCGCCATTATGTCCCTGGCCGTCGGCTGCGTCACCATGGTGGCCGCCATGCTGCTGTGGAACTGGCTGATCACCCCTCTGTACCTGGGCTATGAGCGGGATGTGGTGGCCGGTATGCTGGTGCCCGTATTCCTGCCCTTCAATCTGCTCAAGGGCGGCCTGAACACCGCCTTCGTGCTGTTCCTGTATAAGCCCCTGGTCACGGCCCTGCGCAAGACCGGCCTGGTGGAGACCCGGGAGCAGACCTCCGGCGGCTCCAAGGCTGGCCTGTACCTGTTTGGTCTTCTTCTGCTGGCCACCTGCGTGCTGCTGCTTCTGGTCTTCCAGGGCAAAATCTGATCTGTACATAAAAATCCCCCGGCTGCGGCCGGGGGATTCGTTTTTTTATTCAGCTTCGGGATTGCTTTCCCAGGGCTCCTGAATGGGGGGCTGGGGCGGCAGGTACTGGGGTTCGGGCTGGACGGCCTGGGCGGGGATGTCACATCTGGGAGGCATACCCAGATCCTTCTTGCGGTTGAAGAAGATGAAGAAGGGCTCCGTCACCTTGAAGATGATGCTCAGCACCAGGAAGACCACGTTATAGGGCGGGTTCACAGAAGTGTACACATCATACATGGCCATGTAGTAGATGATCAGATTGGCCAGACCCACACCGCCGATGACCAGAGCACCCAGCATCGCCCACAGGACAATGCTCATCGCGCCGCTCATGATCTCGGCCTCGGTACCGTTCATGGACACATCCGCCATACCCATGGCCCCCACCACCACGGCCACAAAGAGCGCAATGGTCAGCACCACGATGACAGCCTGCAGGATCACCAGGGTCTTGCGCTTGTTCTTGATCTGGCCCTTGGTGACATAACGGTACTGGTCGGAGATGCTGCCCACGATCCAGGCGCTGGCCACGGGGATCCAGGCCAGCCAGGGATGCTCGATGCCCCGGCGCTTGGCGATGGTGCACAGGCCCAGGCTGCTGAGGACATAGCCGGCGATACCCAGACCGATGGTGAACAGATAATAGACAATGTAGAATGCGCCGAAAACACCGGCCACCTCATCATCCATTCCGTACATATATTCGTAACTGTAATCCAAAATAATTCCCTCCTTTGATTGGGTGGGTTCATTCTATCACAATCGCGACTATATTGCAAGTTATTTGGAAGTACGACAACAACCCCCGCCGCAAAAATACGGCGGGGGTTCGTGTTTACTTCATCAGCTTGCAGACAAGATCGGTATAGGCTACGGGGTCTTCAATGGGCAGGTCTGCCATCAGCTGGGCCTGGCAGCACAGGAGCTTTGCGTAATCCTTTGCCTTCAGAGGATCAGCCGTCATGGCATCCTGCATGGCCTTGACAGCATCATGTTCGGGATTCAGTTCCAGGATGCGGCCCACGGGGAAAGCAAACTCGGGGTTGGCCTTCTTCATGTACTTCTCCATCTCGAAGCTCATGCCGGCCTCGGGGGTCATGCACACGGGGTGGCTGCCCAGGTTGGCAGACAGCCTGACCTCCTTGACACTTTCGCCCAGGGTCTCCTTGACAAAGGTCAGCATCCCCTTGAGGGACTCGGCCTTGTCCTCCAGCTCCTTCTTCTCCTCCTCGGTCTGCAGGCCCAGGTCCTCGGAGGCGGCGTTGCAGAAGCCCTTTTCGCTGTAGCTCATCAGGGTCTGGGGGATGAACTCATCCACATCCTCGGTGCACAGCAGCACGTCGTAGCCCTTTTTATGGAGGGTCTCCACCTGGGGCAGGCGGCTCAGACGATCCTTGTTCTCGCCGGTGGCATAGTAGATCTTCTCCTGCCCCTCGGCCATGGCTTCCACATAGGCTTTCAGGGAGATCAGCTTCTTTTCCTTATGGCTCCAGAACAGCAGCAGGTCGGCGACGGCATCCTTGTGGGCGCCGTACTCAGCGACAGCGCTGTACTTGAGCTGGCGGCCGAAGGCGGTGAAGAACTTCTCATAGTTTTCGGCATCGTCGGCCATCAGCTTCTTCAGCTCGGCCTTGATCTTCTTCTCGATCTGGCGGGCGATGATGGTCAGCTGGCGGTTGTGCTGCAGCATCTCACGGCTGATGTTCAGGCTCAGGTCCTGGCTGTCCACCACGCCCCGGACGAAGCGGAAGTGTTCCGGCAGCAGATCGGCGCAGTTTTCCATGATCATAACGCCGGCGGAGTAGAGCTGCAGGCCGCCCTTGTAGTCCTTGGAGTAGAAGTCATAGGGGGCCTTGGCGGGGATATACAGCAGGGCCTTGAAGGAAACAGTACCTTCCGCGCTGACATGGATGGTGCGCAGGGGCTTCTGGTAGTCCATGAACTTGTCGCAGTAGAAGGCCTCGTATTCCAGGTCGGAAACATCCTTCTTGTTGCGCTGCCAGATGGGCACCATGGAGTTCAGGGTCTCCCAGTCGGTGTAATATTCGTACTCGTCGGAATCCTCCTTCTTGCGGGACTTGGAAACCTCCATGCGGATGGGGTAGCGGATATAGTCGGAGTACTTCCTGACCAGGTTGCGGATCTCGTACTCATCCAGGAAGCGGGAATAGTCCTCATCCTCCGTGTCAGCCTTCAGGGTCATGATGATGTCGGTGCCGGGGGCTGCCTTCTCACATGCTTCGATGGTGTAGCCGTCTGCGCCGTCGGAGACCCACTTCCAGGCGGTATCCTCGCCGTACCTGCGGGAGATGACGGTGACGGAGGACGCCACCATGAAGGCAGAGTAGAAGCCCACGCCGAACTGGCCGATGATGTCGATGTCCTCCTGCTTGTCCATCTCCTGCTTAAAACGCAGGGAGCCGGACTTGCAGATGGTGCCCAGGTTCTCCTCCATCTCGGCCCGGCTCATGCCGATGCCGTTGTCGGAAACGGTGATGGTGCGTGCATTTTCATCCCGGGTGATGGTGACGGCGAAGTCACCCCGGTTCAGACCCACGGCATTGTCGGTCAGGGACAGGTAGGCAAGCTTATCCATGGCGTCGGAGGCGTTGGAGATGATCTCCCGGAGGAAGATCTCCTGGTGGGTGTAGATGGAGTTGATCATCAGATCCATCAGGCGCTTGGACTCGGCTTTGAACTGCATTTTTTCCATAATGTGTTTGCTCCTTTTTAGCACTCTCGTGTTCTAAGTGCTAAAATTATATCACGTTCCAAGAAAATTGCAAGACCCTGGGGAAAAAGTTCTCCGAATATTCATATTTCTCCTGTAGGGGCAGGTCTTGTGCCCGCCCCTACAGATTTATTGATACATCACCCTTTTTTATTGCCCAAATTGTCAAATTCTCCATTGATTATTTGTGAATTTGTGATATGATTAAACTGTATAGTTATGTGCCTGCGGGCACCATCCATCACGATAAAAATATAAGGTATATATAAGGAGTTTGAATTTCAAATGATCACTGTCAGTAATCTTGGCATGCAGTTCGGCGGCCAGTGGCTGTTCCAGCATGTGGACCTGCAGTTCCTGCCCGGCAACTGCTACGGCATCATCGGCGCCAACGGCGCGGGCAAGTCCACCTTCCTGCGCATTCTCACCGGTGAGCTGGAATCCACCAACGGCTCCATCCACGTCGACCCTGAAAAGCGCGTTTCCGTGCTGAAGCAGAACCAGAACGCCTACGACGCCTACACCGTCATGGACACCGTCATCATGGGCAACCAGCACCTGTACGACGTCATGAAGGAAAAGGACGCCATCTACGAAAAGCCCGACTTCTCCGACGAGGACGGCCTCCGCGCCGCCGACCTGGAGGCAGAATTCGCTGAAATGGGCGGCTGGGAAGCCGAGTCCGACGCCTCCCGCATCCTGCAGGGTCTGGGCATCCCCACGGAGATGCACTACGACATCATGGAGACCGTGGACCCCCGTCTGAAGGTGAAGGTCCTGCTGGCTGCCGCCCTGTTCGGCAACCCCGACATCATCATGCTCGACGAGCCCACCAACAACCTGGATATCGAAGCCATCAACTGGCTGGAAGACTTCCTGCTGGACTTCCCCGGCATGGTCATCGCCGTTTCCCATGACCGCCACTTCCTGAACACCGTCTGCACCCACACCGTGGATATCGACTACGGCAAGATCAAGATGTATGTCGGTAACTACGACTTCTGGTACGAGTCCTCCCAGATGGTCCAGGCCATGATCCGCAACAAGAACAAGCGCAACCAGGAGAAGATCGAAGAGCTGCAGCTGTTCATCCAGCGCTTCTCCGCCAACAAGTCCAAGGCCAAGCAGGCTACCGCCCGCCGCAAGCTGCTGGACAAGCTGACCGTCGAGGAAATGCCCTGCTCCACCCGCCGTTATCCCTTCGTGGGCTTCATGCCCGAGCGGGAACTGGGCAAGGACATCCTGACCGTCAAGGACGTATCCGTCACCGTCGACGGCGAGAAGCTCCTGGACAAGGTCTACTTCTCCGTGGGCAAGCACGACAAGATCGCCTTCGTCGGTGAGAACGAGAAGGCACAGACCGCACTGATGCAGATCCTGATGGGCGAGCTGGAGCCCGATGAAGGCTCCATCAAGTGGGGCATCTCCACCATCCGCTCCTACCTGCCCAAGGATAACTCCGCCTACTTCGACGGCAACACCATGGAGCTGGTGGACTGGCTGCGCCAGTACTCCGCCAAGAAGGACGACGTCTACCTGCGCGGCTTCCTGGGCCGTATGCTCTTTGGCAACGACGACGTCTTCAAGCAGGTCAATGTCCTCTCCGGCGGCGAGAAGGTCCGCTGCATGCTGTCCAAGATGATGCTGTCCGGCGCCAACGTGGTCCTGCTGGACCAGCCCACCAACCATCTGGACATGGAGTCCATCCAGGCTGTCAACAAGGGTCTGGAGGCTTTCCAGGGCGTTGTGCTGCTGGCCTCCCATGACCACGAGATGCTGGAATCCACCTGTAACCGCGTCATCGCCTTCCAGCCCGACGGCACCATCGTCGACCGCTACGGCACCTACGATGAGTACCTGTACTGGATGGACCAGCAGAAGAACAAGTAATACACTCTCCCCTGTAAAGGAGTATTGAAATATGGAAAAAATCCTGAACATCATCACCGAGAAGATGCAGAAGGCCTTCGCTGACGCGGGCTACGACGCATCCTTCGGCCGGGTCAACATTTCCAACCGGCCCGACCTGTGTGAATATCAGTGCAACGGCGCTCTGGCCGCTGCCAAGCAGTACAAGTGCGCCCCCATCAAGATCGCCACCGCTGTGGTCGAGCAGCTGGACAAGAATGACTACGATCTGGTGGAGGCCGTCATGCCCGGCTTCATCAACCTGAAGCTGTCCGGCACCTTCCTGCGGGGGTACCTGGAGGAGATGCGCACCTCCGACGCCTTCGGCGTGGAAAAGGTGGGCACCGGCAAGAAAGTGGTCATCGACTACGGCGGCCCCAACGTGGCAAAGCCCCTGCACATCGGCCACCTGCGCTCCGCCATCATCGGTGAGAGCCTGAAGCGGCTGTACCGCTTCCTGGGCTACGACATCCTGGGCGACATCCATCTGGGCGACTGGGGTCTGCAGATGGGTCTGATCATCACCGAGCTGCAGGAGCGTCAGCCTGACCTGTGCTACTTCGATCCCGACTTCACCGGCGAGTATCCCACCGAGGCTCCCTTCACCATTTCCGAGCTGGAGGAGATCTACCCTGCCGCTTCCGCCAAGAAGAAGGAAGACGCCGGCTTCGCCGACCGGGCCCACACCGCCACCTTTGAGCTGCAGCAGGGCCGCCGGGGCTACCGGGCCATCTGGGACCACATCATGCGCCTGAGCGTTGCGGATATGCGCCGGATCTACGACAACCTGGACGTCCACTTCGAGTCCTGGCTGGGCGAGAGCGACGCCGATCCCTATATCCCCGCCATGATCGAGGGCATCAAGTCCAAAGGCCTGGCTGTCATGAGCGAGGGCGCGTGGGTCGTTCCCGTTGCTGAGGAAACCGACAAGAAGGAAGTTCCTCCCATGATCCTGGTGAAATCTGACGGCTCCGCCATCTACGCCACCACGGATCTGGCCACCATGGTCCAGCGTATGCAGGACTTTGCTCCCGACAAGATCTTCTACGTCACCGACAAGCGCCAGGCCCTCCACTTCGAGCAGGTCTTCCGGGCCGCCCGCAAGTGCGGCATCATCCCCGCCGCCACCGAGCTGGAGCATCTGGGCTTCGGCACCATGAACGGCAAGGACGGCAAGCCCTTCAAGACCCGTGAAGGCGGCGTCATGCGTCTGGAGCAGCTCATCGCCGACATGACTGCTTTCGTCCGGGCCAAGGTCGTGGAAAACAAGATCGTCTCCGACGATGAGGTGGACGCCACCACCGCCAAGATCGCCCTGGCCGCCCTGAAGTACGGCGACCTTTCCAACCAGCCCACCAAGGACTATGTGTTCGATATGGACCGCTTCGCCGCCTTCGAGGGCAACACCGGTCCCTACATCCTCTACACCATCGTCCGTGTCAAGTCCATCATCTCCAAGTACGGCGCATACAAGCACCTGCCCATCCAGGTTCCTGCCAACGGCTGCGCCAAGGATCTGATGCTGTCCATCACCAAGTTCGCCCCCACCATGGAGAGCGCCCTGAAGTCCTCCGCCCCCAACCTGATCTGCGCCTACATCTATGAGCTGGCCGGCGCCGTCAACAAGTTCTATCATGAGACCCGGATCCTGACCGAGGAGAACGAGGACCTGAAGGCCGGCTACATCGCCCTGATCGGTCTGGCCAAGGACATTCTGGAGACCTGCATCGACATTCTGGGTTTCTCCGCTCCCGAGAAGATGTAACGTCGGGCAACGTCCTATCCGCAGACGTCCCGGGCATACGCCCGGGACGTTTTCACTCTTCCCTTTTCTTTTGACGCTATGACTACTGAACGCAAAAAACTTCATCAGCTCTTCTTTCCCATTTTCTTTGAGATCCTGTGCATGATGCTGGCCGGCGCGGTGGACACCCTGATGCTCTCAAGCGAGGGCGACCAGGCTGTCGGCGCGGTGGGCACCGCCAATACCTACATCGGTGTTTTTATCATCATGTTCTCCATCATCTCCGCTGGCGTAGTGGCGGTGATGACCCAGTATATCGGCGCGGGGCGTCCCGGCGTAGCCCGGCAGGCACTGCGGCTGGGTGCGGGCTTCAACCTGATCGTGGGCCTGTTCTTTACGGTGGTGCTGTGCTTCTGCTCCGGCCCCATCCTCCGGGCCATCGGCATTGCGGATCAGCTGCTGGAACCTGCCCAGACCTACATGCAGGTCATCGGCTGTTTCTGCCTGTGCAACGCCCTGACTCCGGTGTTTTCCAGCTACCTGCGGGCATTCGGTCACACAGCCCCCACCCTCTACGCCACGATCACCGCCAACATCGTCAATCTTTGCCTGAACGCCCTGTTCCTGTTTGGATTCCGCTGGGGCGTCTGGGGCGTGGCGCTGGCCACGGGCATCTCCAGGCTCGTCAATCTGCTGTGGGTGGTCATCGCCGCACGGGGGCGGATCCATGTGCAGGCCGATCCCGCACCGCCCGCAAACCGGGAGATCTTCGGCCAGATCGTGAAGGTCGGCCTCCCCGCCGCCCTGGAAACCTGCCTGTATAACCTGGCCATCACCCTGGTCATCAGCTTCCTGAACCAGATGGATGAGACCGGCATGCAGGCCACCGCCCGTTCCTACACCATGCAGATCGCCAATTTCTCCTACTGCGTCGGCGCAGGCCTTGCCCATGCCAACGCCATCCTGGCAGGCTGGCGCATTGGTGCGGGGGAACTGGATGAATGTGACCGGGGCACCAAGCAGGCGGCGATCATCGGCATCGCCGTCGGTGCGGGCTGTGCAGCACTGTTCGCGATTTTCGCGAAGCCCATTATCGGCCTGTTCACAGACGACCCCGCCATGATCGGGCTGGTCAGCACCCTGCTGCTGGTGGATATCGCCCTGGAAGTGGGCCGTGTTTCCAATCTGGTTTTCGGCAATGCCCTGAAAATCAGCGGCGATGCGGTGTTCCCCATGGTCATCGCCGTGGTCTTCGCCTTCCTCTGTGCCGCCGGCGGCACCTGGTTCTTCGGTATCCGCCTGGGCTGGCTGGCGGTGGGCGCGTATATCGCCATGGCCCTGGACGAATGCGTCCGGGCGGTATGTATGTTCGCCCGCTGGCAGAGTGGCGTGTGGCGGAAACGGGCTTTCGTTTCCAACAAATGAAAAATGCCGTCTCACCCGAGACGGCATTTACTTTTTGAAGCGAACCACATCGTTGGGGGTACAATCTAGGATCGTACACAACTTCTCCAGAGTCAAAAGTGTGATATTTTTCCCTTTCTTCAGCGTATCCAGCGTTTTATTGTCGATGCCGGATTGCAGCAGACGGTACTGGCTGATATTCTTTTTCTCCATCGTCTCCCATAAGGGGGAATAATCCAGCATGCGCTCACCATCTTTCTCCTGAATTGTATCTATTATAGAGAAAAAGATGCGGTCTCCATATTGTGGAGTTATTCACAATATACTGTCCTATAACCGGGAGACGATCACATGAGCAAACGAAGAATGCGCCATATACTGGAGCAAATTGCCAGCGACCATCACACCACCCCCCAGGAAGTACGCAGACAGATGCAGCTTGCCCTGGATGAAGCACAGTCCTGTACCGACCCGGTTGTACAGGCAAGGTGGCGTTCTATTCCCCACAAAGGAAAAAAGGTTACTTTGGAAGAATTTCTGGAATATGCAAGCAATTCCCTGACGCTGTCGTAACGGTAAAACCGCCGCAGAGCAATTCTGCGGCGGTTTCCATTTTACTTCATGCTTTCCAGGGCCAGGGCGTTCTGGGTTCTGTAGAGGTCGGCGTAGATGCCGCCCTTTGTCAGCAGTTCTTCGTGGCTGCCGCATTCGGTGATGACACCGTCTGCGATGGAGACGATGCGGTTGGCGTTGCGGATGGTGGACAGGCGGTGGGCAATGATCAGGGTGGTGCGGCCCACGGCCAGATTGTCGAAGGCCCGCTGGATCTTCGCCTCTGTCACGGAATCCAGGGCGGAAGTCGCCTCGTCCAGGATCAGGATGGGGGGATTCTTCAGGAAGATCCGGGCGATGGCCACGCGCTGCTTCTGTCCGCCGGACAGCAGGGTGCCCCGCTCACCCACATAGGTGCCAAACTGGTCGGGCATCGCCATGATGTCGTCGTAGATCTCGGCACGCTTGGCAGCCTCCACCACCTCTTCCATGGTGGCGTCGGGCTTGCCGTAGCGGATGTTCTCAAAAATGGTATCGGCGAAGAGGAACACATCCTGCTGGACGATGCCGATATTCTCGTGGATGGAGTGCTGGGTCACATCCCGGATATCCCGGCCGTCGATGGTAATAGAACCGCTGGTGACCTCGTAGAACCGGGGGATCAGCTGGCACAGGGTGGACTTGCCGCCGCCGGAGGGACCGACGATGGCGATGGTCTCGCCCGCCTTCACATCCAGGCTGACGCCATGGAGCACATCCAGATCGCCGTCGTAGGCAAAGACCACATTATCCACCCTGATGTCGCCCTTCACATCGGTCAGGGGCTGTGCATCAGCCTTATCCTGGATGGTGGGCTCGGTGCGCATGATGTCCACGAACCGGGTCAGGCCGGCCATGCCGTTGGCGAACATCTCGGAGAAGGTGGCAAGCTTGCGCACAGGGCTGGTGAAGGTGGAGATATACAGGGAGAAGGTGATCAGGTCCACGTAGTCCATCTGGCCCCTCATGATCAGGAAGCCGCCGTAGCCGATGACGATGACGTTCAGGCTGGTGAGGAAGAACTCCATGGAGCTGAAGAACCGGCCCATGGCCTTGTGGAAATCCCGCTTGGCCGTCTTGAAGAGCTCGTTGGCGGCATCGAAGCGGGCCTTCTCCACCTCCTCGTTGGCATAGGCCTTGGCGGTGCGGATGCCGGAGAGAGAGGATTCGATTTCGGTATTGATGTGGGCGGTCCTGACCTTGGTTGCCTTGGAAGCCCGGGACATGGACTTGCGCATGAGCATGATGACAAAGACGGAAATGGGGATCATCACAGCCACCACCAGGGCCAGCCGCCACTGGATGGAGGCCATCACCACCAGCGCGCCGATGATGGTCAGCACGGAGGTGATCAGATCCTCGGGGCCGTGGTGGGCAAGCTCCGTCAGTTCGAACAGGTCACTGGTCAGCCGGCTCATGAGCTGGCCGGTGCGGTTCTGGTCATAGAAATCAAAGCTCATCTGCTGCATGTGGCGGAACAGGTCCCGGCGGATATCCGCCTCCACCCGGATGCCGAAGGTATGGCCCCAGTAGGCCACCACGAACTGCAGCAGGGAGCGCACCACGTAGAAGCCCACCGCCACCACCATGACAGTGAAGAAGGTCTTGTACATCTGGTTGGGCAGCATATTGTAAAGGGCGTTGCGGGTGATCAGAGGAAAAGACAGATCGATTGCCGCAATGAGCATGGCGCAGGCAACGTCGATGGCAAACAGCTTCTTATGGGCCCCGAAGTAGCTCAGGAAGATCATAATGGGCCGCTTTTTCTGAAATTCTTTGGTCGTCATAGAAAACCTCCTTGGAAAAATATCTTTCTGCATAACATTATACACCAAATTCTCAAAGTTGCAAGCGCAACCGAAGACCGGAAAGACATTTCTTTCGCCTTTTGCGAAATTGTGTGGTATAATGGAGGAAATCTATTTGTTGTTTGATCGTCCCCTACAAACGTTTTCTGGAGGTTTACCAATGGAACTGCTCTATTCTGACCGCGACATGGTGGTCTGTGTCAAACCCGTGGGTCTGGATTCCGAAACGGAGGTCCCCGCCGCGCTGACGGCGCAGCTGGGGGGCACCCTCTTCCCCATCCACCGGCTGGACAAAAATGTGGGGGGCGTCATGGTCTACGCCCGCACCAAACAGGCTGCCGCAGTGCTGAGCAAAGCCGTCCAGGAGGGCGCCATGGTGAAGGAATATGTGGCCATCGTCCACGGTACCCCGCCGGAAAGCGGCGACTGGGAGGATTTTCTCTTCAAGGACAGCCGCAAAAACAAGGTCTTCGCTGTCAAGAAGGAGCGTAAGGGCGTCAAATACGCCCGGCTGGAATTCAAACGGCTCACCGCCGGGGAGACCAGCCTGGTCCGCATCCGGCTCCACACCGGCCGCAGCCACCAGATCCGGGTCCAGTTCGCCAGCCGGGGATTCCCCCTGGTGGGGGACCACAAATACGGCGCCCGGGACGAAAACACCGCTCCCCTGCTCTTCTCCTGCCGCATCACCTTCCCCTGGAAGGGACAGGCACGATCCTACGAAAAATTGCCTGACTGGGCAGAATAAAGTCAGGGCACCCCAACCGGGGTGCCCTTTCTTTATTGCATGATCAGCTCGCCATCTGCGGCATCCACCGTCACAGTCTGACCGGGGATGATATCGCCCCGGAGCAGGCGCTTACTCAGCATGGTCTCCACGGTGTGCTGGACGTAGCGGCGCAGAGGCCGGGCACCGTACTGGGGGTCGTAGGCGGCGTCCACGATGGCGGTCTTGGCGGCATCCGTCAGCACGCAGGTGATCTGCTGGGCAGCCAGGCGCTGGTTGAGCGCCCCGATCTGCAGGTCGATGATCTTCGTCACATTCTCCTTCGTCAGGGGCTTGTAGAACACGATCTCATCCAGACGGTTCAGGAACTCGGGGCGGAAGGACCGCCGCAGCAGGGCTTCCACCTGGGCCCGGGCAGCATCGTCGATGGTACCGTCAGGCTTGATGCCTTGCAGCAGGAACTCAGAGCCAAGATTGGAGGTCAGAATCAGGATGGTGTTCTTGAAATCCACGGTACGGCCCTGGGAATCGGTGATGCGGCCGTCGTCCAGGACCTGCAGCAGCACATTGAACACGTCGGGATGGGCCTTCTCCACCTCGTCGAAGAGGACAACGGAGTAGGGCTTGCGGCGAACGGCTTCCGTCAGCTGGCCGCCCTCCTCATAGCCCACGTAGCCGGGAGGCGCGCCGATAAGCCGGGAAACGGAGAATTTCTCCATGTATTCGGACATATCGATGCGGACCAGGTTGGCTTCGTCATCGAAGAGGGCCTGGGCCAGGGTCTTGGCCAGCTCCGTCTTGCCCACGCCGGTGGGACCCAGGAACAGGAAGGAACCGATGGGCCGGTTGGGATCCTGGATACCGGCGCGGCTGCGCTGGATGGCCTCGGTGACAGCCTGGACGGCCTCATCCTGGCCCACCACCCGCTTGTGGAGGGTCTCATCCAGGTGCAGCAGCTTCTCCCGCTCGCCCTGGACAAGGCGGGATACCGGAATTCCCGTCCACCGTTCCACGATCCGGGCGATCTCCTCGTCGGTGACCCGGTCCCGGAGAATGTTATTTTCCCTGGCGGCATTGACCTTCTGTTCCTCGATCTCCAGCGCCTTCTTGACTTCCGGCAGGCGGCCGTATTTCAGTTCCGCTGCCTTGGCAAGGTCCACCTTCTGCTCGGCGTCCTCGATCCTGCGGTTCAGATCCTCGATCTGCTCACGCAGCTGCTGCAGGCGGCCGATGGCGTTCTTCTCATTCTCCCACTGGGCCTTCATGGAGTTGAACTTGTCCTTTTCTTCTGCGATCTCCTTCTGCAGTTCCGTCAGGCGGGCCCTGGACAGGGCGTCCTCTTCCTTTTTCAGAGCCGCTTCCTCGATCTGCATCTGGATGATCTTCCGGGAGACGGCGTCCACCTCCGTGGGCATGGAATCCATCTCCGTACGGATCTGGGCACAGGCCTCATCCACCAGATCGATGGCCTTGTCCGGCAGGAACCGGTCGGTGATATAGCGGTTGGAGAGGGTGGCTGCGGCGATGATGGCAGGGTCGGAGATCTTCACGCCGTGGAAAACCTCGTAGCGCTCCTTCAGACCCCGGAGGATGGCAATGGTATCCTCCACGGTAGGCTCCTGGACCAGCACCGGCTGGAAGCGGCGCTCCAGGGCGGCGTCCTTCTCGATATACTGGCGGTACTCATCCAGGGTCGTGGCGCCGATGCAGTGCAGCTCGCCCCGGGCCAGCATGGGCTTCAGGAGATTGCCCGCATCCATGCTGCCCTCGGTCTTGCCTGCCCCCACGATGGTGTGCAGCTCGTCGATAAACAGGATGATCCGTCCCTCGGATTCCTTGACCTCGCTCAGGACAGCCTTCAGACGCTCTTCAAATTCGCCCCGGTACTTGGCGCCGGCGATCAGCGCGCCCATATCCAGGGAGAAAATGGTCTTGTCCTGGAGGCTCCTGGGAACATCGCCCTTGACGATCCGCTGGGCCAGACCTTCGGCAATGGCAGTCTTGCCCACGCCGGGTTCACCGATGAGGACGGGGTTGTTCTTGGTCTTCCGGGACAGGATCCGCACCACGTTGCGGATCTCCTCGTCCCTGCCGATGACGGGATCCTGCTTGCCCTGGCGGGCACGGTCTACCAGATCGGTACCGTACTTCTCCAAGGCATCGTAGGTGCCCTCAGGATTGTCGGTGGTGACCCGCTGGTTGCCGCGGACGGACTGGAGGGCTTTCAGGCAGTCTTCCTTGCGGATATTGTAGGTCCGGAACAAATCCGCCAGATTGCCCTTGGCAGCCTCCAGCAGGCCAAGGAACAGGTGCTCGGCGGAAACGAATTCATCCCGCATGGCCGCCGC
This sequence comes from Oscillospiraceae bacterium, assembly GCA_017465745.1. Lineage (GTDB taxonomy): Bacteria > Bacillota > Clostridia > Oscillospirales > Oscillospiraceae > Faecousia. The sequence continues at coordinate 3,654 of JAFTVM010000016.1, read as the reverse complement.
CTGGACTTCCGCAGCCTGGAAAGCGGCGTTGCAGTCAGCAGTCATGTAGAAGCGGTCTGCTTCCACGGATCCGGTAACAGAGGGGATCCTCCGCAGTTCCTGATCGGCAGCAGCCGCCAGACTCTCAGGGCTGACTTCCATCTTGCGAAGCAGCTGGGGGATCAGTCCCCCCTCCTGCCGCAGCAGGGCCAGCAGCAGATGCACCGGGTGCAGTTCCTGGTGATTGTGGGAACGGGCCAGATTCTGGGCGCTCTGGACGGCTTCCAGAGATTTCTGGGTGTAGTTGTTAAAATTCATCTCGTACACTCCTTTCAGTTTTTAGCACTCTCATCACCAGAGTGCTAATTCATTTGCCCTTATCATACTCTATTTTCCCAAAATGTCAAGTCCCCCAATCCCGCCACCGTGAAGGTTCACAATTTGTTTACGGGTTTGCGTTCCTCTTTTATGCAACTTCACACTTTCTTAATATTTTTATACTTTTTTTGTTAACACTCTCTCCCTATAATAAAGTTACAAAGTGATAACAAAATCTTCTGCGTAAGATTTTTTCTTTCTTTTTCATTTTCTTACCTCTCTTTTCTCATGGAAAGCCCCCGATTTGGTCTGGTCAACCGAATCGGGGGCTTTTCATATTTACTTGGTCAGGTTCTCCAGGTGGGCAATATAGCCTGCGGAATTGAGCATCATGGGGTAATTGATGATCAGGCATTCCTGAACCCCCTGTTCCCGGGCGAAGTCCGCCAGGTCGATGTCACTGTTTCCGGCAAAATACTCCCGGGGGTCGATGAGGATGATCCTGCTGTAATGACCGGTGAGCCAGGAAGCAAAGGCGTTGCCATAGGATTCCTTGATCACCAGAATGCAGGGCCCCTCCGCTTCCGTCTCCACCACGGTGACGGGATGGTCGCCGCCCATGAAGGTCAGATACTTGTTGGACACATTATCGCCGACGGTGCTGATGACACCGATGGGATAGGGATCGGACAGGGTGGTATCGGAATAGTAATGGCACGAATGCGCCACAACGGGCTTCCAGTACTGCACTGTATCAGGATTCTCCTTGAGTATCTGCGCCTGGGGATAATTGGAGGCGTAGGTGTACATGGAACCCACGAAGTCCTCCCACTGGCCTGTCTGGAGCGTCGCCGGATCGCAGGGTGTCAGGCCTGCCGCCTCACAAAATGCCGTGTAGGCATAGTAGGCGCCCAGGTGCGTCCAGTGATGATCGGTGCGGAAATACAGGTACTCGTCCGTATGGGCCGCCAGAACGGACAGGGCATCCACGTAGGTCACGCTGCTGTCCAGATTTTCCCGGCACAGGCGGAACATATCTGCCTGCGAGTTGGAGCCGGAGTGGAATGCCTCCGGAGTGTAGAATTCTGCCGAATTGGGCACAGGCATGGAATAGGTTCGGATCTCACTGCCCAGGGTATCTGCAATGGCATTGACCGCCGCGGCGTAGCGGACGATCCGTTCCCGGTTGGCGGTGGGCACATCGAATGCCCTGTGGCCCACCAGCAGAACGGAACCCAGCTGCTCCGCTGCAGGTTCCGGTTCCGTTTCCACGGGACCGGTCTCGGTGGGCTTATCATCCTGCAGGGCTTCGCCCTGGCTGGCGCCGTTGGAATTGAAGTCCAGGATCAGGGATGCATCATCTTCATCTGACAGACCGCCGAAATAGTAGAACCCGTTGAGGGTGCGGTTATCCGCCATCAGAAGTTCCCGTCCGGGGAATGTATCGGCAAAATAGGCTGCGTAATCCGAGAAAAAGCTGCCGTCCAGCAGGGCGGAGAAGGTCATCAGAGGCGTTGTCTTCAGCTTCCGCCGCTCGGATTCGGAATAGGTGGCATCAAAATCAAAGGTGGAGATCAGGCCTACCAGCATCAGGATGCTCAGTGCCAGGCCGCAGAGGATGGTATATACTTTTCTCATGGCCATCCCCTCCTCAGAAATTGCCGTAGATGGACGGTGCACTGGTGCTGCCCACCATGGACACCGTACACAGCCAAAGCAGCAGCATCATCAGCAGGAAGGCAGAAACAAGATATGCCACCTTCCAGGGGCTGGCCTGACCATTGTCCTCGTCATGGATCCCGCAAAGCTGCCGCCACTGTTCAACCACCTGCCGGGGAAGCCCGGTACAGGCAACGGTACAGGCAACCATCAGCGGCAGCGTATTCACCAGCTTCAGCCACACGCCGGTGGCGGCAAAACCGCCGAAGCCCAGCATGCCCGCCAGGGCTGCGCCAAGCTCCCGGAACCCCTCATGGGAGAACAGGACCCAGCCAATGAGCAGCAGCAGCAATGTGATCACATGCTGCCCCACCACCGGGATCCTGGCAAGGAGGCCCTTGTAATACTTTTCTGCCACCAACAGGCCGAAGAAATACAATCCCCACAGTACATAATTCCAGCTGGCACCGTGCCACAGGCCCGTCAGGGCCCAGACGATGAGCAGATTCAGGATCTGCCGCCCGAAGCCAAGCCGGTTGCCCCCCAGTGGAATATACACATAATCCCGGAAGAAGGCGCCCAAAGACATATGCCACCGCCGCCAGAATTCCGTAATGGAGCGGGCGGTATAGGGCAGGTCAAAATTCTCGCAAAATCCAAAGCCGAACATGCTTCCAAGGCCGATGGCCATGTCGGAATAACCGGAAAAGTCAAAATAGATCCGGAACATAAACAGGATGGCGCTGAGCCAGGCACCAACAAAGGAGGTGTCAGCGCCCATGGCAGACAGCTCCGAAATGGCCTTGCCGCAGTAATCCGCCAGCAGCACCTTCTTTGCAAGGCCCACCGTGAAACGAAAACCGCCCTCAAAAACCGTCTGCGGATTGGCATGCCGGTGGGCCAGCTGGAAACCGATCTGTTCATAGCGGACAATGGGACCCTGGAGGATCTTGGGGAAGAGGCATACATAAAGCAGCAGCTTCCGGAAGCTGGGCTCCGGCTCCACCCTGCCCCTGTACACATCCACCTGATAGGAGATCATGGAAAAGGTAAAAAATGAAATGCCCATGGGCAGAACCGTTGCAGGAGCCTTCAGATCAAAGCCGATCAGATTCAGGCCCTGAACGATCCGGCCGGTGATGGTCAGCATCAGACCATCTGCTGTGGAAATGCCCAACAGCCCCAGAAAAAAATCCAGGTATTTGAACAGTGCCAGCACACCGATATTCAGCGCAACCGGCTTCCAGACAGAAATTCTGTCACCGGGGCGGATGAGCGCCGCCAGACGGAAATTGATATAGGTCAGCCCCACCAGCATCAGCAGATAGACCGGCTGTCCCATGGCATAGAAAAACAGGCTGAAGCCTGCCAGTATATAATTTTTCCACCGCATGTCCCGCACCAGATAGTATGCAGCCAGCACAAACGGCAACCAGATATAGAGAAAATAAAGACTGGAAAATTCCAAAAATCACACCTCACTACAGAAGCACACAGTATGAAAACTATATCAGAAATATGGCGTGATTTCAACCTGTTTTGAAATGAAAAAAGACCGGTTCTATAATAAATGTTGGGGTCAGGCTCATCGCCTGACCCCGTTATCATAAAAAATAGTTGAGCATAGAGACAAAAACCCTTTACAATGAAAGTACCCCTACCACAAAGAAAAAGGAGGTCTCTATGCTCATGTCAAAT